>NZ_JBFUCQ010000003.1:0-468167 GCF_056405135.1 Devosia sp. P1_H9 | reverse complement strand
CCGCATCGAGCAACCCTCGCGTGATAGCGGCTTGACCGGCGAACCGGTCCTTGCCGTGATGGTTTCCGCCTGAACTGCAGCGACCCGCAGCCCACCCGGTCTCCACCGCACCAACCACTCGTCATGATCTCGCTTCGGTGCAGCGGATGGGGGGAGAATCGCATGGGTGGGGACTGGGGGGATAAGTCGGAGGAGGTTTTTGGAGAGCCCCGAAGTTGGCCCCATTCCCATTATCCCAGATGTTCCAGGAACAACTTCGCGGACTGCCGAATTTCACGCCATCTCGGATCATCGATGACTTCACTCGGCTTGAAGTGAGCCGGCGTTTCTGAGGTGAACCGATACATCAACTCGTACAGAGCGGTCCCCGCCGATTTCTGATTGTCGCTCAATCCGTGTGAGATGCGCGGACTCTGAGCGTGGTCAACTTGCAGAACACACGGCAGACCGCGTGGCGGAGAGAAAGGGATTCGAACCCTTGAGACGGTTCCCCGCCTACACACTTTCCAGGCGTGCGCCTTCGACCACTCGGCCATCTCTCCGCATGCAGCGGGCCGGGCGGGCCCGGGTCTGCGTGTCCGGGGCCTGAGCCTGCCGGAGCGGGCGCAATATACTCATCGACGTCGTGTCCGCAAGGCACATAACGTCGTCGGCGGCGCACTGCGATCGATTGCTGCGTGATGGCCGGCAGAGTTGTCTTGTCTGCGGCGCGGGCGGCGTGGCAAAAGGAGCGAAGCAGCCGGCGGGGCAATCGGGAACCGCTTGGCGCATGCGGACGCGACGAACCTCGATGCGGCTCTTTATCAGGCTTTTGGGCACCTGGCTCCTTGGTGTGGCGTTGATCCTCTTGATCATCGACGGCACGCGTTCGCTCGGCGCCAGCCAGCTGGTGTTCACCTCACTGGCCGAGAACTGGACCTGGCTCAACGCCGACAGCCTTGCGACCGTGCGGGAGTTTCTTGCCGGCCGGTTCTTCGGCATGGTGCTCGAGCCGGTGTCCGAAGCGATCCTTGCGTTCCCGGGTTGGGCCGTGCTCGCCGTTCCGGGAGCGCTGCTGGCCTGGGCCGGGAGGTCGCGGAAGACGCGATTGTTTGTCCGGCACGACCAGATCTGAGGGCCGGCGACTTTGAACCTGCATGAGCGCGAGGGCTACACCGCTTTCGTTACCGGGCTGCCCGCCGTGACGCTGCACGAGCAGTGGGAGGCGCTGGTCGCAAAGGTCGGCGGCAAGGTGTTCTGCCTGCTCGGCGACAGCTCGGGCGATTTGGTGTTCAAGGTCGGCGAGATCGCCTTCGACGGCCTGACCGACCTCGACGGCATGGCGCAGGCGGCCTATTTCGCCAAGCGCCAGTGGGTGCGGGTGACGCCCGGCGCGCTCGAGCAGGAGCTGGCCGAGGGCTATGTCCGTGAGTCGCACCGGCTGATCGCCAGCAAGCTGACGCGCAAGCTCAGGGCAGAGCTGGGGATTTGAGCGGACGTTGACGAAGTCGTTCAGGACTTCTTAACTGTCGACCATTGGGCCATGAGGGGGCGAGAATGGTTGCAGGATTGCTTTATGTCGTTGGACTGATTGCGGTGCTGGCTACGATCATTGTGGCGGGCTTCGGAGCGCCGGGCCTGATCCAGATGATCAATACCGCGCTCGATGCGCCCGGCTCGGATTTGCTCGGGACGCTTGTCGATGCTGCCCGGCTGCTGCAATGGGCGGTGCTGCCATTCGTCGGCGGACTGGCGCTGATGGGGCTGGGCCGCATCGTCATGCTGCTCGGCGCGATCAATCGGGCGCTGCGCGGCAACGCCTGATGCAAAGCGGGCGGCCCGACTGGAGCGTGATCAGGAAAAGTTGCAGACTTTTCCGGTTCGATCACGCGACCAGATCAATGACCGCCGCTCGAATGCCGTGATGACGCGAGATCAGGCGCGCGGCTGCGGGACGATGCGCAGGTAGGGCTTCAGCGTCTTCCAGCCTTCCGGATACTTTTCGCGCGCTGCCTCGTCGGTGACGGCGGTGACGATGATCACGTCCTCACCGGCCTTCCAGTTCACCGGGGTCGCGACCTGGTGCTTGGCGGTCAGCTGCAGGCTGTCGATGACGCGGAGAATCTCGTCGAAGTTGCGGCCGGTGGAGGCCGGGTACTCGATCTTCAGCTTCACCTTCTTGTCCGGCCCGATGACGAAGACGGACCGCACCGTTAGGGAATTGTCGGCATTGGGGTGGATCATGTCGTACTTGCGGGCGACCTCACCCTCGACATCCGAGATCAGCGGGAAGTTCAGCGTTGCGCCCTGCGTCTCGGCGATATCGGCGGCCCAGCCGGCGTGGTTCTCGAGCTTGTCGACCGACAGACCCAGCACCTTGACGCCGCGCTTGTCGAATTCGGGCTTCAGCTTGGCGGTGTAGCCGAGCTCGGTGGTGCAGACGGGCGTGAAATTCTTGGGGTGCGAAAACAGCACGGCCCAGCTGCCGTCGATGTAGTCGTGGAAGCGGATGCGACCTTCGGTGGTCTCCGCCTCGAAATCGGGGGCGGTATCGCCGATGAGAATTGCCATGATGAACTCCTTGGTGCGGATCGTCGCCGCTTCTGGCGCAGGCGCGTCGACGAATATCCGACGCAGCCCAGTCGATTACGACTGCGCCGCATGAAATCCTTTTGTGTTTTGGCGTCAAGGCTGGGTAACCGCTTCCGCAGCAGCGGGGCCAGCAGCAAAATCAGCGTGATAGGGCTAGATGAGCCCGCTGGCCAGGCTGCGCTCGAGCACCACGACGAGCGCCATCGGCGGCGTCACGGCGAGGGCGAGCGCCAGGGGCTGGCTCACCCGCGCGACCCGGGCAATGAGGAAGATCACGACGATCAGCAGCAGCGCGACGCCGATGATCGCTGCACCTTGCTGTAGCGGCGGCAGCCAGCTGAACATGATCGTGCCTCCCACGCCCCATTGCGGGCATCCAGGCGAGACTGCGCGTCGAGGCATTGCCTCGGCGTTGCCCGGATCGGTCGGGTTTGATTAGGGTTTGAACGACCTCAGACGCCGCCTGCCGCGGTGCCGGCGGACGCCGCGGGGGCGGTCGCGGCGCCTTTCGGAGCCCCGTTGGTCCAGGTGACGTCGAGCCCGGTGAGCGGCACCACCGACAGCGACATCTTGCCCGAGCCCTGCTGCAACTCGCGCGCGTGGGCGAGGTAGATCAGCGAGTTGTTCTCGGCATCGTAGATTCGCGACACGCGCAGGCTCTTCCAGATCAGCGAACGGGACTGCTGGAAGATTTCCTCGCCGCCCTTGTTGGTGTTGATCTTGCCCACCGTGATCGGCCCAGCCGCGGTGCAGTCGACCGCCGAGTAGGACGGATCCTCGAACCAGTTGCCCTGCTGCAGCCGGTCGATCAGCGAGCGGTTGAAGTACGCGACGTGGCAGACGACACCCTTCACCTCGGGATCAGCCACAGCCTCGACGCTGATATCGTTGCCGGTCCAGTCGACCCCAACACTGCCGACATTAGTGCCGTTATTGTTGCCGCACGCTGCGAGCGCGCCGGTGAGGACGAGGGCGAGGCCGAGGGAGGCAAGGCGCTTGATCATGCTGCAGGTCCAGGGGTTCGAGTTGCGGACGGGCGTGATGTGGGGACGGCAGGGCGCATCCACAAGAACTATAACGCGTTGCGTTACATAACGCACCACGTTATGATGCGCCGTGATCCACGGTTTCGCCGATCGAGAGACGGAGCTGATCTGGACCGGCGTTCGGAGCCGTCGGCTGCCGGGCGATATGCAATCGGCGGCGCTGCGGAAGCTCCGCATGCTGAACCAGGCGCGCAAGCTGGACGATATGCGTGTGCCGCCTGGAAACCGACTGGAAGCGCTGAAAGGCGAGCGGGCCGGACAACACAGCATCCGCATCAACGACCAGTGGCGGATATGTTTCGTATGGAAGGATGGAGGTGCGCACCATGTCCAGATCATCGACTATCACTGAGGCGGACAACCTGCTCCCCAATCCGCGCCCCGGGGATATCCTGCTCGAGGAATTCCTGAAGCCGATGGCGCTGAGCCAGAATGCGCTGGCGCGCGCTATCCATGTACCGCCGCGCCGGATCAATGAGATCGTATTGGGCAAGCGCGATGTCACTGCTGACACCGATCTTCGTCTGGCCCGCTATTTCGGAATGTCCGAGGGGTTTTTCCTCGGGCTGCAGGCCGACTTCGACCTGATGGAGCGCCGTCGCCAGATCGCGTCGCAACTCGAGGAAATTACCCCGCGTGCTGCCTAGCTTCGCTCCGATTGTTTCAACCGTTTCTCCAAGAGCCGCACCAGCAATGACAGCGAGATGGTCATGGTGAGGTAGAGGAACGCCACGACGTTGTAGGTCTCGAAGAACTTGAAGCTGCCTGATGAGTAGACCTTGCCCAGCTGGGTGATGTCCTGCACGCCGAGCGCCGAGACCAGGGCGGAGTCCTTGATCATCGAGATGAAGTCGTTGCCGAGCGGTGGCAGGATGGTGCGCAGCGCCTGCGGCGCGACGATGTGGCGGAAGGTGTTCCAGCGGGAGAGGCCGAGTGCCTTGGCCGCCTCGATTTGCCCACGGTCCACCGCTTCGATGCCGGCGCGGAAGATCTCGGCGATGAAGGCCGAGTAGCACACCGTGAGCGCCACGATGGCGCGCCAGGTGAAATCGAAATTGCGGACGGTCAGCGGCTCGATCAGCTCGGCCTGCAGCAGCGGCGTCAGCACCCAGTTCGCAGCGACGACCATCGCCGGGGCGCCGACGAACGCGACATAGAACAGCGCCACGAGGATCGGCACGCCGCGGATGATCTCGACGTAGAAGGTGGCGATCTGGCTGAGCCACGGATTGCCGGACGTTCGTGCGAGCGCCACCAGCAGCCCGAGGATGCCGGCGAGGCCGAAGGCGACGAAGGTCACCCACAGCGTCGTCACCACGCCCTTGGTCAGCACCGAGAAGATCTCGGCATAGCCTTCGTCGGCGACGATGGCCCACAGGATGGTCAGCCCGAGCAGCGCGATGGCCAGCAGCCACCACGGGAACTCAGCAATGCGTTTATTGGGGGATGCCGGCATCGAAAAGGGACGCGCCTGTGAATGCGCGTCCCGATGATCGCTTACGAGTTCTGCTGACCGTACTCGAAGAACCACTTCTTGATCAGCGCATCGAGCGTGCCGTCGGCCTGCATCTGGTCGAGCGCGGCGTTGAACGGCGCCACCAGGTCGGAACCCGGCGTCAGGATGAAGCCGAGCGGCTCGGACTTGATCGGCTCGCCGACCTGCTTGAAGGCGCCGGGATCGGCGCCGATGTAGCCGGCAGCGGCTGACTGGTCGGCGATGACGGCGTCGACGTCGCCGGATTTCAGCGCCTGCACCGAAGCGCCGAAGGTGTCGAACAGCTTCACCCGCGGGTTGGCCTCGTCGCCATCGAGCACGTCGTAGATCGCGGTGTAGAACGCCGAGGTGCCGGCCTGTGCGCCGAACAGCAGGCTGGTATCGTCCTTGAAGCTCTGGATGCCGGTGATGCGGGCTTCGTCACCGCGCACGAGGAAGTACTGCTCGACCGTGATGAAGGGCTTGGTAAAGTCGATCTGTTCTTCGCGTTCGGCATTTATGGTGATGCCGTCGGCGCCGATGTCGAACTGCGCAGTGCGCACGGCTTCGATCATCACGTCCCAGGCCGAGAGGTTCCACTCGACCTTGGCGTTGAGGCGCTTCGCCACCTCGTTGATCACGTCATATTCGAGGCCGATCCCGGCGCCGGATTTGTCGGCGAAGTTCAGCGGGTAATAGGCGTTCTCGGTCACCGCCTTGATGGTGCGGCCACCGAGATCGGGCAGGCCCTGGGCATGGACGGGCAGCGCGAGGCCGAGCGCCAGCAACGGCGCGGCAAGCAGGGTGATGAAGGATTTCATGAGGCGGCATTCTCCCACAATGGCTGTGGCCGGCCAATATTACCCCTGCCGGCATTGGCGGGACCATATCCGGCAGGCTCTTGCGGCCTCAACTGAATTTTCTGAAACAGGGTGCTGAAGGACGCCGGATATCAGGAATGCCCGTGCTTGGCGGCGGGGCCATGCGGATGATCGATGTGGCCGAGGTCCCGGCCCGGATCGATCCGGTCGCGCACCAACTGCTTGATCTGCTTGGCATCGGGGAAGCCGCCGTCGCGCTTGCGCTCCCAGATCAGCACACCGTCGAGATGGATCTCGAAGATGCCGCCGGTGCCGGGCACCAGCGTCACCTCGCCCATCTCGAGGCTGAAGGTCGAGAGGACTTCCTGCGCCATCCAGGCGGCGCGCAACAGCCAGTTGCATTGCGTGCAGTAGGTGATGGCGAGCTTCGGCTTGTCGGTCATATCTGCGGATCCGCCCAGGAGGAGAAGACGTTGGTCGGGAGCACGAGGACGTCATTCTCCTCGCCCTCGCGGCTGCGCAACGCCACCAGTTGCGCGGTGGTGGCGTTGACGCGCTGCGCCAGGAGCCGCGCGATCTGCAGCAGCCACGACGGGTGCGCCTCGAGCACGGTGAGCGCTTCATTGATGACGTAGAGCTGCACGTCGGTGACGGCGCGCACCGTCGCCGAATGCGGCCGCTCCAGCAGCACGCTCATCTCGCCGAAGATGGCGCCGGGCTGCTTGATGGTGGAGACGAACTTGCCGTCCCGCAGGACTTCGACCTCGCCTTCCTTCAGCACCATGATGCTGCCGCCGGCCTGTCCGCCCTGCACGATGAGTTCAGTGCCAGCGGGAAAGAAATCGAACTTCAGCCAGCTTTCCGTCTCTTGACCCGCCACCAATCCAACTCCTGCTATTCGAGTAGAGCGAAGATCTTGTCGAACATGTCCTGGTCCTCGCGGGCCTTGGCTTGCTTGCGCATATCGACCAGCAACGCCGTGGTCTTGTGCAGCCGCGCCGCCAGGAGCTTCGCGATGTGCCGCGCCGCCGCGGGGTGAGCGTCGAGGAATGCGTCGGCGTCGTCAGCGACGTGCACCTCCGCGCCGTTGCGCGTCCTGACGGTTGCCGAATGCGGCAAATCGAGCAGCGCCGACATGTCGCCGATCACCGAGCCGGGATCGCCGATCGCGGCGACGGTACTGCCGTTACGCAGCACCTCGAGATCGCCGGACTTCAGGATGTAGAGCTTGCCGGTGCGTGCTCCCTCGCTGACCAATACCGCCCGTGGTCCCAACACACTGACTGGCAGCGTCGCCGCTGCCACGAGAATCTGCTCCATCAACTCAACCTGCCCGTACACATGCGGGAATGGTAGCCGAGCTTTGCGACGATGCGAAGCGCACGATTTCGCTGGCCGCACCGGCGGGGCGCGCGTATGGGAGGCGCCGCGCCGGTTCCTTACCGGCTGCAGCCCGAAACCTCCCGTCCCCGGTCACCTGCCGGGCTCGACATTGGAGAGAACAAATGGATACGTCCGTCCTCGGCCGCCCGGCCGAGATTCCACTCGATCCGGCCAGCGCCGTGCTCGATCGGGTGCCAAACCCGCACCCGGATATCGACTACCTGATCCGCTTCACCGTGCCGGAGTTCACCGCGCTCTGCCCGATCACCGGGCAGCCGGATTTCGCGCATCTGGTCATCGACTACGTCGCCGACCAGTGGATGATCGAGTCGAAATCGCTGAAGCTGTTCATGTTCTCGTACCGCAACCACGGCGCTTTCCACGAAGCAACGACGGTCGACATAGCGAAGCGCCTGGTCGACGCGCTTGCGCCGCGGTGGCTGCGGATCGGCGGCTACTGGTATCCGCGCGGCGGCATTCCCATCGATGTGTTCTGGCAGACCGGCGCGGCACCGGCCAACCTGTGGTTGCCTGAGCAGGGCGTACCCGGCTATCGCGGTCGCGGCTAGTTCGACGCTTGAGCGGCGGCGCCGTTCCACTATGGTCGCGGAAATCGAAACCGGGGGACGAAGCGGGTGAGTCTTGACCTGAGCAGCGGGACGCGTCCCCGCTACCAGCTGCTCGATCTGCTGCGCGGCGTGGCGATCATCGCCATGGTCGTCTTCCACGTCGCCTGGGACCTCTACTATTTCGGCTACTCGAATGTGGACGTCACCACCGAACTCGGCTGGGTGATCTTCCAGAAGTCGATCGTCTCGAGCTTCCTGCTGTTGGTCGGGGCGGGCCTGGTGCTGGCGCATGGCAAGGCCATCCGCTGGAACAAGTTCTGGCGGCGCTTCGGCATCCTCGTTGCCTGTGCGCTGCTGGTCACGGCGGGCACCTACTGGATGTTCCCCGACTTCTTCGTGTTCTTCGGGGTGCTGCACGCGATCGCGCTCTTCTCGTTGATGGGGCTCGCGTTCCTGCGGCTGCCGCCGTGGCTTGTCGCGGCGATTGGCGTCGCGGTGATCGCCGCCAATTTCCTCTACAACGACCCGGTGTTTTCGAGCCGCGAGCTCGGCTGGATCGGGTTCTGGCCAACCTCGCCGCCGACCAGCGACGTGGTGCCGATCTTCCCGTGGTTCGGCGTCGTGCTGCTCGGTATGGCCGCCATGCGGCTGATCCTCGCCTCGCCGCTTGCCGAGGATCTGGGGCATTTCCACAGCAGCGAGCCTCTGGCCCGCGGGCTCGCCTTCATGGGGCGCTGGAGCCTGCCGATCTACGTGCTGCACCAGCCGCTGATCATCGCGGTATTCTTCGGGCTGGCGCAGTTGCAAGCGCCGGTGCTCTCGCCGCCGGTGCTCACAGAGGCGCAGGCGTTCGTGCAGAGCTGCACGCAGAGCTGCCTCGCCGCCGGTTCGGGCGCGGCGCGCTGCGAGCGCTATTGCGCTTGCGCTGTCGAGCAGGTGGAACAGGACAACCTGTGGGAAGCAGTTGCCGCGCCCAAGCCCAACGACGAACAGCTGGCGCAGTTCGCCGGCGTCACCAACCTCTGCACCGCGATGGCGGACAAAGCGCCCTAGTTCTGTTCCTTGTGGCCGCCGAAGCCGAGCCGCATCGCAGACAGCATCTTCTCGGCGAAGTTATGCTCCTGGCGCGAGCGGAAGCGGGTGAACAACGCGGCGGTCAGCACCTCGGCCGGTACGGCTTCCTCGATCGCTGCCTCGACCGTCCAACGGCCTTCGCCGG
Source organism: Devosia sp. P1_H9 (assembly GCF_056405135.1). Lineage (NCBI taxonomy): Bacteria > Pseudomonadati > Pseudomonadota > Alphaproteobacteria > Hyphomicrobiales > Devosiaceae > Devosia > Devosia sp. P1_H9. The sequence continues at coordinate 459,084 of NZ_JBFUCQ010000003.1, read as the reverse complement.
AATCCGCCACGTGGCCGGAGAAAGCCTCGAGCTTGGGGTCCTTGGCCAGCGCGATCGCCGATAGATCCAGCAGCCATGAGGTCACCACCGAACCGCGCCGCCAGACTTCGGCGATATCGGCGACGTTGAGCTCGAACCGCTCGCCCGGCGGCAGCACCTCGGCGTTCTTGCTCTCGAGGATGTTGAAGCCCTCGGCATAGGCCTGCATCATGCCGTACTCGATACCGTTGTGGACCATCTTGACGAAGTGCCCGGCGCCCGCCGGCCCGGCATGAATGTAGCCCTGCTCGACCCGCGGATCGAAGCCGCCGCGGCCCGGCGTCTCCTCGATCTCGCCCTTGCCGGGCGCCAGCGCTGCAAAGATCGGATCGAGGTGGTCGACTGCCGCCTTCTCGCCGCCGATCATCAGGCAATAGCCGCGCTCCAGCCCCCAGACGCCGCCCGAGGTGCCGACATCGATATAGCGGATGCCGGTCTTCTGCAGCTCGGCGGCGCGGCGGATATCGTCCTTGTAGTAGGAGTTGCCGCCATCGATCAGGATGTCGCCCGGCGCGAGGCAGGAGGCGAGGTGGGCGATGGTACCCTCGGTGATCTTGCCGGCCGGCAGCATCACCCAGATGGCGCGCGGGCTCTCAGTCAGCGAGGCGACCAGTGCCTCGAGCGTCTCGGCCGGACGTGCGCCGTCATTGCCGAGTGCAGCCCGCGTGGCCGCGTCGATATCGTAGACCGCGACGTCGTGCCCGGCACGCATCAGCCGTTTGGCGATATTGCCGCCCATGCGGCCCAACCCGACAATACCGATCTGCATGATGCTCTCCACTGTAACGACCGACGCGGGGGGTGTTATACGCGACATCGAGAGAACGGGGGCAGCCCCGTCCGAGGAGGAACGACTATGCGGGTAGTGATTACCGGGGGCGCGGGAAACCTGGGCAGTAAGCTCAGGGAGCACCTGGAAACAGCGGACTGGGTGGAGGAAATCGTCGCCATCGACGTGAAGCCCTTCACTGCGGGCAAGAAGACCAGGGTGGTAGTCGCCGACCTTGCCGACCCGTACGACGGACGCTGGCGCAAGGAGGCGCAGGCCGCCGACGGCATCGTCCACTACGCCTCGGCTAACCCGGCGCCCACTTCCAACTGGGCCGAGTCGGCGGCCTCGTTCGACATGACGGCGAACCTGCTCGAGCAGGCCGGCGGTGGCACCAAGCCCTGCCGCTTCATCTTCGCGTCCTCCAACCACGCCATGGGCGGCTACAAGGACGCGCCGCTACCGGCCGACGGCAAGCTCAGGATGTCGACACCGCAGATCAGCGGCACGCGCTACCACGATAGCGAAGGCTACAAATGGGGCTCCGCCTACGGTGCCACCAAGGTGCTGGGCGAGCGCGTCTGCGCTGCCCGCGCCGCGGCGACCGAGGGCCGCATCACCGCGGTTTCGACCCGCATCGGCTGGTGCCAGCGCGGCGAGAACCTCGCGCGGACCCTGGCTGGCAGCGGCGGTGGCGATCGCGGCGAAACCGATGAAGTGATGATCAAGCGCAACGCGCTGTGGTACCGCAACATGTGGCTTTCCAACGGCGATCACCTCCGACTGATGGACGCGGCCCTCAGGGCCGATGCGAGCAAGTGGCCGGGTCCGGCAATCGTGGTTTCCGGCATGTCGAACAATACCGGCATGGCCTGGGAACTCGAGGAAGCCCGGGAGTGGATCGGCTATGAGCCGCAGGATGATGTGTGGGCCGACCTCAAGGCAGCCGGCATCGAGTAACGCCGAGTTGCGCCAAGTGCCGCAGACAAGTATGCGGCAGCAATGGGCGGCGCGCTCAACGCGCCGCGATATGCAGAGGACAGCATGAGTTTCGCCGATATCTACGCCCGCGTGGTTGCCTGGATCGGAGCCGGCGCGATTCTGGCGCGCAGCTTCAACGAGCCCAAGCGCAATCCAATCTACGGCAACGCCCCGGACATCCCCGAGGCGCGGCCGCAGTCCATCCCGACGCTGAAGATGCCGACGGCCCGCGGCTGGGCCGGCGACCACAAGCCGACCGCCGCAGCCGGGCTTAAGGTCAATGCCTTCGCCAAGGGCCTGAAGCACCCGCGCTGGATGCACGTGCTGCCCAATGGCGATGTGCTGGTGGCCGAGGCGCTGAGCACCCCGGGGGGCATCAAGACCCCGTTCGACTACGCGATCTTCACCACCATGCGCCGCGCCGCGGCGGTTGGTGAGAGCCCCAATCGGATCACGCTGCTGCGCGACGCCGATGGTGATGGCGTCGCCGAAGTGCGGCACACCCTGCTCGAGGGCCTCAACCAGCCCTTCGGCATGCAACTGATCGGCGAGACGCTCTATGTGGGGAACACCGACGGTGTCTATGCCTACCCCTTCAAGGTCGGCGACACCCGGATCACCGCGGCGGGCAAGAAGCTGATGGACACCAAGCCGGGCGGCCACTGGACCCGCAGCCTGCTCCCCAGCGCCGATCAGACCAAGCTCTATGTCGGTGTCGGATCGCAGAGCAATATCGGCGAAGCCGGCATGGCGGTCGAGGACGGCCGCGCCTGCATCTACGAGCTCGACCTCACGACGGGCAAGAGCCGCATCTTCGCCGGCGGCCTTCGCAACCCGGTTGGCCTCGCGTTCGAGCCAACTACGGGCGAACTCTTCACCGTGGTCAACGAGCGCGACGGTATCGGCGACGAGACGCCGCCCGACTACCTGACCTCGGTCAAGGACGGCGGCTTCTACGGCTGGCCGTATTCGTACTGGGGCAAGATCGTCGACGATCGCGTGCCGCAGGATCCGGCCAAGGTCGCCTCCGCCATCGCCCCCGACTTCGCACTCGGCGGCCACACCGCCTCGCTCGGGCTCTGCTGGCTGCCCGAGGGGACGCTCCCCGGCTTCGGTAACGGCATGGCCATCGGCCAGCACGGCTCGTGGAACCGCTCGACGCTCTCGGGCTACAAGCTTGCCTTCGTGCCCTTTGCCAACGGCAAGCCGACCGGCACGCCGCGCGAAATCCTCACCGGCTTCCTGTCGCCCGACGAGAAGGAGTCGTATGGCCGCCCCGTTGGCGTCGTCATCGGCCCGGACGGGGCAGTGCTGATGGCAGACGACGTGGGTGACGTGATCTGGCGCGTCAGCGCCGCTTGATCGATTGGCCGGCGTGGTTACCATGCCGGCCGTTATCTCGCCGCCCTCGATGACGGCGGCATCACGCTCCCCGTCCTAAGGTCGCGACCGCGGAACTTATGGGGGGCCACACCATGCGAATTTCTGCGCTCATGCTCCTGGCCGTTGCGGGCCTCGGGAGCGGCACAGCTGCAGCTGCCGACATGATTGTCGACGATCCTGATGCCATCGCGGCAGCTGCCGGCTACGACTGGTCGGGAGCTTATGCCGGCATGTTCGTCGGCGCGGGCAGCGGGGACGTCACGCTGACCGAGCCGGGCGGTTTGGTCGATCCGCTGGACCTCGCGGCGAGCGGCTGGCTGGCCGGTATTCGGGCGGGCGTCAACGCCGAGGCCGGGGTGCTGGTGCTGGGCGCCGAGGCCGATCTCGCGAAAACCTGGATCGGCGGCAGCGGCAGCGCCACCGATGGGCTGAATAGCCTCGACTACAGCTACGACCTCGACTGGCTCGGCACGGTGACCGGCCGGGTCGGCTACGCCGCCGACACGTTGCTGCTCTACGCCAAGGGCGGCCTAGCCGCGGGCGGGGTGCGCTCGACGCTTACCCCCACTGCACCACTGCCGCCCGCGCCACCGATGTCGGCCGATGCGATCGCGACCGGCTGGACGGTGGGACTCGGGACCGAATTCGCCTTCAGCGAAAACGCCACCGCCGGCATCGAGTACGATTTCGTCTCGCTCGGCAGCCAGTTCGACTATGCGCCCGCCAGTTCTGCCGATGCCCAGCAGGACCTTCATATCGTCAAGCTTGGCGTGAACTACGGCTTCTGATCAGGGACGGACGATCTGGCCGTCGCGGCGGCGGTCTTCAGCCATGTAGTAGGACTTGGCCGCCTTGTCGGGATCGAGCAGCGCCTGGGCTTTCTTGACGTCGATGTCGATGCCGAGGCCCGGCTGCTCGTTGCCGTAGAGGTAGCCCCCTTCGAGCAAGGCGTGCCCCGGGAACAAGTCGTATTCCTCGGGCTTGAAGTGGTTCTCTTCCTGGATGCCGAAGGCCGTGCTGGCGAGATCGACATGCATCGCCGCCATCTGGTTGACCGGGTCGTTGTCGCCGCCCTCCTGCCAGGCGGTTTGAACGCCGAACCATTCGCACAGTGTGGCGATCTTCCGCGCATTGGTGATGCCACCGCCCTTCGAGATGCGTACGCGCACGAAGTCGATCAGCCGCTCGGTGATCAGGGGCAGGTACTCATGCGGATTGATGAACAGCTCGCCCATCGCCTGCGGCGTGGCGCATTGCTGGCGTACCAGCCGGTACCACTGCACCTGCTCGGGCGAGAGCAGGTCCTCGAGGAAGTAGAGCCGGTAGGGCTCGAGTAGCTTGGCCAGTTGCACGGCGTTGTGCGGCGCGAGGTGCTCGTGCACGTCGTGGGTGAACTTCGGACCCCAGCCGAGCTTGTTGCGCAGGTGGGCGAACATCTCGGGGATCGCCTGGAGATAGGCGTCGTCGTCGAAGGCCTTGTCCTGCGGCCAATGGTTCTTGGGCCCACGGGCATCGGCGCGATCGACGAAGCCGCCGCCGCCATAATTGCCGAGCTGGCAGCGGATGACGGTGTAACCCTCTTCCCAGTAGCGGCGGACGTCGTCCTCGAGTTCGGTGATGGAGTTGCCTTGGGCGTGGGCATAGGCGGCGACGGCGCTGCGCGTCTTGCCACCGAGCAGCTGGTAGACCGGCATGCCGGCTTCCTTGCCCTTGATGTCCCACAGGGCCACGTCGATACCGGACTGCACGGTGTTGCCGATGGCGTCATTGCGCCAGTAGCTCTGGGTATAGATCGACTGCCAGATGTCCTCGATGCGGCTGACATCGCGCCCGATCAGCAACGGGGTGACTGTTTCGATCGCGGTCTGCACCACCTTGCACCGATAGTGGTCGCTGGCCGAGCCGATGCCGTAGAGGCCAGGCTGGTCGGTCAGGACCTTGACGAACAGCCAGGTGCCATCGGCCCGGGTGCGTATCGTCTCGATGCCGGTGATCTTGGTCATATGGGTCCCCCAGTATTTCCGAGCACGATCCAGTCGGCGGAATCGTAATCCCGCCGCATAGCCGCCCGCCGCCCTCTCGGCGATCCCTCGAATCCCTACCGTCGCATCGTGGCGCCGGCATGCACACCCCGACCTTTTGACGAATTTCACGCCTTCAATCGGGCAGACGAATGCGGCTATAGCTGCCAACTGGTATGGCAGGATTTTGAGGAGGATCCCCGATTGAAGATTACTGACCTTAAGTGCGCGATCATTGCCTCTAGCCCGGTGCTCCGCATCACCACGGACGAGGGCATTACCGGTTGGAGCCAGATCGAGACGCCCAAGCCTTACGTGCAGCCGCAGGTGCTGCAACTGAAGGACTGGATCGTCGGCCAGGACCCGCGCGACGTGGAGCGCGTGATGCGCCGCATCCGCGTGCGCGGCGGTTTCAAGCCATTCGGCTCGGCGGTCAGCGCCATCGAACATGCCTTGTGGGATATCGCGGGCAAGGCGGCGAACTCGCCGGTCCATCGCCTCCTCGGCGGCAAGGTGCGCGACCAGGTCCGCACCTATCGCACGCTCTACCAGGCGGAAGTGCCCGGTGGCGCCGAGCACACGCCGGCGGGCTACAAGCGCTGGGCCGAGTACGGCAAGTCGCTGCAGGGCGAGTGGAACCTGTTCAAGCTGCCGACCGCGTTTCACTCGTCGATGGTCCGCGACTTCCCGAACTATTTCTACGGCGACGTGCAGCACGACGCGCCGTTCCCCTATCCCCATAAGGGCGTGATGACCAAGGAGGGCATGGACCACCTGGTTGCCTGCATCACCTCCGCCCGTGAGACGCTGGGCGCGGGGTACAACACCGCGGTCGACGCTGGCCCCGGCTTCATGCCGCTCGATGCGCTGCGCTTTGCCAAGGCCGTGGAGCACCTGCACCTGATGTGGGTCGAGGACAGCGTCACCGGCGACTACTCGCCCTACGTCAACCCCGACGTCTATCGCGACGTGACCCACCACACGACCACGCCGATCCATACCGGCGAGCAGATTTACCTCCGCCAGCACTACAAGCAGCTGATCGAAAGCCACGCGGTCAACGTCATCGGGCCCGATCCCTGCGACGTCGGCGGCATGGCCGAGCTCAAGTGGGTGGCCGAGCATGCGGACCTGCACGGCATCGCCGTGGCGCCGCACGGCACCGCCAACGGCATTCTCGGCCTCGCGGCGCTGGTCCAGATGTCGGCGACGCTGCCGGACAACTTCATAGCCTTCGAGTACCCGGCGCGCTTCGAGCCGTTCTGGTACGACATCACCGAGGGCTTCGACGGCTTCCCGGTAAAGGGCGGCATGATCGACGTGCCGGATCGCCCGGGCCTGGGCGTCAATTTGATCCCCAAGGAAGCCAAGAAGTACCTGACCGAGGGCGACGCCGACTTCTTCGACTGAGCGACAACGATCGTGATCGGGTCCGGCGGGATGCTGCCGGGTCTCTTCTGCCTGCGGGGAGCAGGTCATTGGGGGAGTTCTGCCATGACGTCGACCAACCATGCCGCGTCGCAGCGCGTGCTCGACCAGTTGCGCCGCGAGTTCACCTTCCAAATCTCGGTGGATGTCGACAACGTTCCACAGGGTCTGACCGTGGCTGGAGCGGCTCTCTCGGCCGGGATAACGCTGGTGGAGATGGGCACGCCGCTGCTCAAATGCGCCGGCGTCTACAATGTGGTGCCGGCGTTCCGGCAGGCATTTCCGGATGCCCTGCTGCTGGCGGACATGAAGACCATGGATGGAGGCGCCTTCGAGGCCCGCGCGGTGTATCGGGGTGGCGGCAATATCATCGATTTCCTGGCGCTGGCCGGGGAGGCCAGTGCCCGCGGCATCTGCGCCGTGCGCGACGAGTTCCGCGCGGCCGACCCGGCGCTGCCGCGGCTGGCTTTTGCCGATATTCTCTTGCCGCAGCAGGGGCCGGCCAACGTTGCGGTCGACGTGGCCCGCCGCATGGTCGATGCCGGTGTAGACGGGGTAGGGCTTCACCTGCAGCTCGATGCCCGCCGTGCCGATCCGGCGCTGTTCGCCTCGGACTACCTGTCGGAGGTGGCGATCGCCGTGCACCGGGCGGTGGGTAGTGACGTGTCGGTGCAGGTCGTCGGCGGGCTCAGCATTGCCAGGGCAGTGGGGCTGGCGGGCGAGGGGTTACGGGCCTTCGTGATCAGCGGCAACATGGGCGTCGACGATGCCGAGGGGTGCTACGGGCTGCCGGCGGCCGAGATGGAAGCGCTCATTGCCGATTTCATGCGGCAGGTACGGGCAGCGCAGGGCTGACCGTGCCCGAGCTACGAACGCGGGCGTGGAAGAGGGATCGGCGGAGCCGTCGCGGCCGAGCCGAACGACACGTTGCTGATGGCGTGACGACTGGTGCGGCCACCCGTCGACGCGGTGAAGCCGACCAGCGCGCTCGGCGGCAAGGCGATGACGGCTTCGAGATACTGGATGCCGTCGATCGACACGGCCAGCCGTCCGTCGGCGCTGGTGATGACGACGTGCCGCGTGCTGTTGAGCAGCGCAGGGATCGTCGAGTTCATCGCGTCGAGCACGATAGCCCCTCCCTCGAGGTGTGCGATCCCGACGAAGTTGTCTGCCGGGTCGTTCTCGTTCCGGTGCGTGTCGAACACAACCGCGACGCCGCCAAGCGGGGCCCACCCGAGCCCTTGGCCGGGGTTGCCGACCTCCGAAGGGTTGGCGGTGCCGGGGATGATGGCGAAGGTCGCGCCGTCGGCACCTTCTCCCTGGTCGATCGTCAGGTCGAACGTGACCGTCAGTGCCGACGGATCGACCGCCGTCGGCCAGAATGATGCCCCCGCGACCTGCGGCGTAGTCGGCGTCAGGACGAGCTGATCGCCCTCGATCGTTGCGCTGCCGCTCAGTGTCCACGCGCCCCCGATCGGGGACGGGATGCCGGTGCTCGGTGTTCCGGTGCCGGTGAAGGCGACGCGCGTTGCGGTCGATGCGCCGTCGCCGTTGAGCTCCCACGTGCCCGAGAAGCTACCGGCGGCGGCGGGCGCGAAGCGAACGCGCTGTGTGACCGAGGCGCCAGCCGCGATGCGGCTGCCTTCGGCCAGCGACGTCAGTGCGGTGAACGCGCCAGTCGGCGGCTTCGACCTGGTGATCGTGAGGTCGGTACCGCCAGTGTTGCTGACGGTGAACGATTGCTCGGCCCAGCCGCCGACGGGGGTATCGGGAGGCGTGATCGTGGTCGACGACACGGCGAGCTCGGCGGGGGAGCCGGCCGACCCGGTGAGGTCGACGGCAATCGTGTCGCCGCTGCTTTCTACGACGAGCTGATCGGCGAACAGTCCGTTCGCCGTTGGCGAGAAGCCGAGCGTCACCAGAACCTCCCCGCCGCTCGGAATCTCGGTACCGGGTTGCGGCAGGCCGCTCGCGTCGAACGGCGCGCCCGGCGGGGCCAGCGACGTGAGCTGCAGGGGTTGGGCGCCGGCGTTGGCCAGCATCACCGAGGCGGTGCGCGTCGCGCCTGTTGCGATGCCGCCGAAGCTGATCGCGGTCGGGTTGATCGTCAGCAGCGGGCTCGGCGACTGCCCGGCGCCGGACAGGGCGATGGTGGCGATACCTTGCGGCGTGTCGAGCGTGAGCGTTCCGGAGGCGTTGCCGACTGCGGCGGGCGTGAACGTGACCGGCAGCGTGAGCGTATCTCCCGGAGTCAGCGCGGTGCTGTAGGCGGGCGCCGGCGGGCCCGATGTGAACCCGGCTCCATCCATCGTTGCGTTCTCGATTGTCGTGGCTTGCCGTGCGGTGAAGGTCGCGTCCAGTGTCGCCGACTGGCCGACCGTCGTTGCCGGGAAGGTGAGCGGCGCGGCAGTGAGCACGGCGTTCACCGGACGGCCGAATGCGAGCACATGCCCGTCATAGGTTCCGACAAAGAGCTTGTTGTCCGACACTGCCGGCACGGAGAACTTTGTCGATCTGCCGATCGGGAAGCTCCGCCGCAGCTGCATCACCCCGTCGACGGGAACCGGGTCGTAGGCCCTGAGCTGCGCATCGTCAGTGATGTTCGGACGCCAGATGGTCCAGACCACCGCCGATCCCGACGCGTCGCCGTCGGACGTGACGACCGCGGAACCCGAGCCGAAGCCGAACCCGTCGCTCGAGCTTCCGACGAGGCTCAGAGTGGGCTTGCCGGCGCCATCGAGGCCGTACTTGTAGGCGTGCAGGAACCCGCTGCTGCCCGAGCCTGTCGGACCAGGCGATGCCGTCGGGACATAGACGTAGCCGCCGTTGCCGCCCCACGGCGTCGGCTTGCCCCACACGCCGCCGTCGGGGCCGATCCGGTTGATGACCGCATCGCCTTCGGCGGAGCCCTGCTTGTAGCCGCCCAGGTTGCTGGCATCCATCAGGTAGAGGTAGCCCTCCTTGCCCACTTCGAGCAGGAGGCTCGGTGCGTCCGGCGTGCCGAAGTAGGCGGGCGGCAGCACGATGGGCGCGCCGGAGCCGAGGTCGCCATCGAAGGTGTTGAGGTACCCGGCGTCGTAGGGGATGAAGAAGTCGGCGACCGCTAGCGATCCGTCCGGTTTCACGTTCACCCGGACGACCGCCTGGCCGTATCCGGTCGCGGGCGGTTGCGCGCTGGTCGTGGGCGCCGTGAGCGTGGTGCCGTTGCCGGTGGCGAACACGATCGAGCCGGGCTTGTCGCTGACCAGCCCGCCGCCCGACTGCCAGATGCCCGCGCCTTCGCCGCCAGCCTCATGGGCGACGGCCGACCACAGCGTCGGCACCGCGCCCAGCGTGGAGATGCCCACCACCCAGCCCTGGAATGGCGGCGCGTCGCAGTAGCCGGCGAACGCGGCGTAGACTACGCCGTCCATCAGCAGCAGGCCGGCGCGCTGGCCCTGGGTCGTCGGGTTGAACTGCGTGCCCGGCGCATTGGCAGCGGTGCCTACGATCGCCACCGGAAAGCCGTCACGCTCCGCTCCGGTAGCCACGTCGATGGCGTGTGCGTACCACGCGGCCGGACCACTCGTGCCGCTGGCGTAGGTCTTGGCGAGGAAGTAGGCGGTGTTGGTGGCGGGATCGATCACCGGGGTGCCAGTGATGCCCACGTCCGGGACCAGGTCCGGGCAGCCGATGTCGATCGCCTTCCAGGGGGCGTGGAGCTTGCGGGTCCACTTCTGCGAGCCGTCCCGCACGTCGAGCCCGTAGATGTCGTTCGTTTCGGTGGCGATCAGCACCGTGCCATGGCTGACGAGCGGTTGGGCGTAGACCTGGCCGGTGACTTCGGCCGACCAGAGCTGGCCGAAATCGGCCGCCGATACCGCAGTCGGACCGAGCCCGGGCTGGTCGGCGTACCAGCCGGTGCGCAGCAGGTCGCCGCCATAGGTGAGCGCATCGGCGCTCGCGGGCATTGGCGCTGTGGCCATGACGCCCAGCGCCAGCAGCGCCGCCATCGTTGCGCGGAACGTCCGCATCACGGACCCGCTTCCTCTCGCTCAGTCGAGGCCCAGAGTACCGGACGGAAGCGAGGCGGTCACTCCCCTGGCAGTGGGGCAGCGCAAGGGCGCGCCGGGGCGTGCCGAAGCGTCCGGCAGCCCACGGGGCTCCGGAAGATGCTGGGCGGGAACTGGCCGGCGAGGCATTGCCTCGAGCGGGTAGTCCGCAGTGAGTGGCGAAGCGCTGCCTCGCCGGCCGATCGGGATCTTTGGGCCTATGGCACGAGGGCTGGGGCGCATCCCCTGCCGCATCGCGAGAGCGATGGAGCGCCGGAGGGCGGCCGGAATGCCAGCACCGCCCCGCCCTTTGCCCCGGCCACCTTATGCCTGGCGGCCTTCACCCCGTGCAGCGCATGCATCTGCGCCACTTCGCGTTGCTAGCGGCTTGGCCGGCGAACCGGCCCAGGCCGTCATGCTTTCCGCCTGGTGGAGAACGACTCCCCCACCACCCGACCCCTCCCCACGGACCGTTCGTCGCGACCCCGTCCCCGTGTGGAGAGATGCGGAGAGGGTAAGGGGCGTGGAAGACGCGGGGAGAGGATTTTTCAGATTTCGGCTAAGTGGCTGAAATGACTGAGTTTTTGATGTCATCCCGGCGGAGGCCGGGATCCATCCTGAGATGTGTCGGATCCTGCGCTCGAGCTTGGGCACCTCGGGATGGGCCCCGGCCTGCGCCGGGGTGACATCGTTGGGGTGGCGCCCGAAGGTGCCACAAGCACGATGCGGCACCCTCCCCCTTGCGGGGAGGGATAGGGTGGGGGTGAGGCGCCCCGATTTTGGGGCGTGCCCTCACGGCCACCGGCTTTGAGCGGCTCAGCGCCAAAGCGCCGTCAGTTCACGGTCGCCATCTTCTCGAGTGGCTTGCGTGGCGGCCTGCCGGCGCGGCCGTCGCGGTAGCCGACCAGGTAGGTCTGGTTCTCGCGATGGATGAGCCGGCGGACGACGGCGGCGTGCCGCTCCTTGGTGAACTCCCGCTCCTCCTCGTCCCATATGGTCGCGCCCTTGGGCGGCGTCAGCGGCAAAAGGCGAGCGACGGGCTGGCGCTTGCCATCGGGCAGCGTCCAGCAGATCGCCTGATGCCGGGCGCTCAACTGCGCATGCTCGCCCTCGAACGCCTCGAGCCCGGCCACCGCCTGCCCGAGCGCCACGGCGAGGCTCGCATGATCGAGCGCCACGGCGGCGGCGCCGCGCGGCACCGCGATTCCCCGCCCGTGCTTGCCGAGCAGCAGCCCCGCCTCCTGGCAAAGCTCCCGCGCCAGCTTCACGCTCTCGATCGGCACCGGCTGCATCGGCCGCTGCGCCGCCACGCGCTCGACGTGCTTCAACAGGCTCGCAAGGCGCGGGTAGAGCCGTTCATGGGCGACAATGATCTCGGGGGTGAGGGTGGAGGTGGGTTTCGGCATGCCGTGTCCTTTCGCGCATGGGTTTGCGAGGAGGATACGAGGCGTGGAGGGGGGCGGGGATAAGGTCTGCTATTGGCCCACAGCGGACGTTCGACACATTTCGTCCTCCAGGAACGAAGTTGCTGGCAGATAGTCCAGGGGGTGCCGCCGCGGCGACTACCGTCGGTTCGTCGGAATCAGCGGTGCAACCGCTCTATCGGTCGCCTTGTCGCTCGCGGCGAGACCCCTTGCTGCGCCCATGCGATCCTCGGCGCTTTCGTCCTGACCCATCTTACGCTTGCCCTCCAGGCGTGTGATGGTCAGCTTCACGCCGACGATGCCCTTGAGCTGTGAGCGGATGTACGCTTCCGGGGCGTCTGCAACACTCCAAGGCTCTGCGCGTCCGCTCTCGTGTAACGAAGTCAGCCGCGAAACTACGTCGCGGACGCGGCCTTCCTCGTCGAAGAACTCAACCGGGCCGTAAGCGTGGACGGCCACATAGTTCCACGTCGGCACCACCTTGCCCGTCTCCTCCTTCGTCGAATACCAGGAGGGCGTCACGTAGGCGTCGGGACCTGAGAACATTGCAAGCCCATCGCCCATAGGGGCGAGCCTCCACTGCCGATTTGCCTTGGAGACGTGCCCGAGGAGAACCCCGTGAGGACCTTCTCCCTCGTCAAAGAGCAGCGGGAGCGGCGTGGCCTGAATGCCGTCGGTCGTGGCCGTGACGAGCGTCGCCAGCCCGGCTCCACGGATCACGGCCCGGATGGTACCTGGATCGTTTTCCTTGAATTTCGGCGGCGTGTACATCGCGTTACCTTTCCGAGTCCTGCAACGTCAGTGAACAAAGAGCTTGAGGGCGATCGCCCACATGACCAGAGCTATGACTCCTTCGAGGACGCGCCACGCTTGAGGTTTGGCAAAGAGAGGCCGGAGCCAGATCGCTGCATAGCCAAGCGCGAAAAAGAACAGAAACGAGCCCGAAAGGGCGCCCGTGGCAAACCAGCCCTCGGCGCCCGGAAACTGGGTGGAGATGGTTCCGAGCAAGACGACGGTATCGAGATAGACATGCGGGTTCAGCCAGGTCAGGGCCAGGCAGGTTGCCAGCGTTGCCGAAAGACGCCTCTGCTCGCTGAAGGCGGCTACTGTCAAAGCCTCGCTTGAACGAAGGGCCGAGCGCAGGCTTCTTGCGCCATACCAGACCAGGAAGGCGGCTCCACCGTAGCGCATGACGGGGTCGAGCCACGGCAGCCAGCTGGCCACCTTTCCGAAGCCGGTGACACCCAGCACGATCAAGACCGCGTCGGACAACGCGCAAGTCAGGGAAACCGCGAATACGTGCTCGTTGCGCAGCCCCTGGCGCAGCACGAAGGCGTTCTGCGCTCCGATGGCGACGATCAGGCTCAAGCCCATCGTCATGCCGGCAAGGTAGACCGAGAAATTCACTGGGGACCGCTTCGCTCCATATCCAAGCTTGCGATATGCCCAGAACGGAGATTAGGCTACTTAATCTGGCTAACTGCGATTTAGCACATCTAATGATTGATTATCATGCCGCGCGGGCTGTTGCGATGGTCGTGCAGACGGGGAGCTTCGGCAGGGCTGCCAAGGCCTTGAATGTAACGCCTTCGGCCATTTCACAGCGGGTAAAACTGCTTGAAGAGCGTCTCGGCGTGGTGCTGGTCGAAAGAGGCAGCCCATGCACTGCGACCGAGAAGGGAGCATGGCTTTGTCGACACATGGAGCATGTAGGGATGCTCGAGGGTGAGCTCCTGGAGCAGCTTCCAGGACTCATGGACCCCCTATCCCCCAGCCAGAGAGTGACCCTCAATATCGCGACAAACGCCGACAGCCTCGGAACGTGGTTCCTTAAGGCGATCACCGCGTTCAGCCGGCGAACGGACTATCTGCTGAGCGTCGCGGTCGACGACGAGGGCCATACCGCAGAGTGGCTGCAGCGCGGCCGGGTAGTCGCTGCCGTTACGTCGCTCGGCAAGCCGATCCAGGGGTGTCGCGTAACGCCCCTGGGAGCGCTCCGATATCACGCGACGGCCAGTCCGGACTTCATTGAGCGATACTTTCCAACCGGAGTAACGACGGAAACGATTGGTCAAGCACCAGCGCTGACGTTCAATCAGAAGGACCGGTTGCAAAACGAATGGGTGCAACGGTCCTTTGGTCGACTCGTGACCTATCCCACACATTGGTTGCCTTCGACGCAGAGCTTTGTCGATGCTTGTGTTGGGGGCATGGGGTGGGCGCTGAACCCGTCCGGACTGGTGGGCGATCATTTGGCTTCCGGCCGACTGGTCGAGCTCATCCCAGGCTCGACGCTCGATGTGCAGCTCTTCTGGCAAGTGAGCCGCCTTGCTGCTGATCGGCTCACTGATTTGACGCAGAGTGTTGCGGCCACGGCCAGGCGCGAGCTGCTGAGGCAAGACCGATAGTCGAGCCGACGATGCCAGTCGGCGAGGTTGCGCAGCAGGGCAGAGGGCCAGATTCGACGCAATCCAGGCAACATCGGTACCGCGACACGCGTCAAGCTGCATCCTCCATGCATTCATGTCACATCATCAGGAGCTGGTTCCGGTATTGTCTCACCGGACGATTGGCCGGTCCTACTGGATCGTTGTTCACGAGAGCTTACGGGCGGTGCATCGAGTAGCGATAGTCGCCGGCTACGTGTCTCGCATAGTGGACCGAGACAGGGCAGTTTTTGTTTAGCTGGGTCCATGGCCGGTCTCACAACAACGGCCGCTTGGCGTGGTCCCCTCGGAATCGACCAGTTACCCCACGAATGTCCGCTTCTGGCGCAAAGCAGCCGTATTCACACCCCTTACTCATGATCCCCCCACCGCCGGCCGCCGCGCACTTGCGTCGGCGTCGCCATCATCGCCCCCAATATCCGGCTCATCAGCGCCTGTTCCTGCTTCTTGCCTTTGGCGGCTTGCCGGAGCTCGACCAACAACGCCGACGTGGCGTTGAGCCTGGCGCAGGCGAGGGTGGCGAGGTGGAGGGCGAAATCGGGGTTCTGGCCGAGGATGTCGAGCGCTTCGTCGATGACGCGGACCTGCGTCGTGACTTCCGCCGTGACGGTGGCGCTGTGCGGGATGCCCAAGAGCACCGCCATTTCGCCGATGATGGCGCCGGGCTCGTCGATGGTGGCGAGCGCCACGCCTTCGCGCGACACGGCGAGGCGGCCGGACTCGAGCAGATAGAGCCGGCCCGAATAGCTGCCCTCGCTGGTGAGCTGGGCGCCGGGCGGCAGGGTTTCGAGGGGGAGCGAGACGGCGAGGGCGGCGAGCGTGGTCATCGGGTTCGGATCCGGGGGCGGGGGCATCAGGTTTCGCCGAGGATACGTGAACCGGGGATGAAATCGAGGGGGCCGGGTTTTGTCGCTGGCGCGCCGGCTTTGTGTGCTAGCCTCGACCACTTGCGCGCAATGGGCGCGCTCGTCTGACAGATGATCGGACACTTTCATGCAACTCCCGACTTGGTTGAAACCCGGCCTTATGGGCGCGGGTGTAGGCGCGATTGCCCTCGCGATCGTGGGGTTCAGCTGGGGCGGCTGGGTGACCGGCGGATCGGCCAAGGACATGGCGACCAAGCAGGCGAACACCGCCGTGGCGGCGGCGCTGACGCCCTATTGCGTCGAGCGCGCCGGCGGCATGGACGCGGCCACCGCAACGACGATGACCGAGCTCAAGGCGGCCACCACCTATTCGCGTAAGGGGATTGTCGAGAAGGCCGGCTGGGCGACGCCGATGGGCGCGGAAAAGCCGAACACCGACCTGGCGCAGGCGTGTCAGCTGAAGCTGGCTGAGGCGTTCTAAGTCGCAAGCGCGGTGTCACCCCGGCGAAGGCCGGGGCCCAGCCTGGGGTGGCTCAGCGCGCTGTGGGGGTGGAGATATCTCAGGATGGGTTCCGGCCTTCGCCGGAATGACACCGAGGATAGGATGGGCGTCGAGCGCTACTCGTCGCCCATCTTGAGGGCCTTGATGAAGGCTTCCTGCGGGATTTCGACGCTGCCGAACTGGCGCATCTTCTTCTTGCCCGCCTTCTGCTTCTCGAGCAGTTTTCGTTTACGGGTGGCGTCGCCGCCGTAGCACTTGGCCGTCACGTCCTTGCGCATGGCGCGGACGGTTTCGCGGGCGATGATCTTGCCGCCGATGGCGGCCTGGATCGGGATCACGAACAGATGCGGCGGGATCAGGTCCTTGAGCTTTTCGCACATGATGCGGCCGCGCGTTTCGGCGACGTTGCGGTGGACGAGCATACTGAGCGCGTCGACCGGCTCGGAATTGACGAGGATCGAGAGCTTCACCAGGTCGCCCTCGCGGTAATCGGCGAGGGTGTAGTCGAAGCTGGCATAGCCCTTCGAGATCGACTTCAGCCGGTCGTAGAAATCGAACACCACCTCGTTGAGCGGCAGGTCGTATTCGACCATGGCGCGGTTGCCGACATAGGTCATGTTGCGCTGGATGCCGCGCCGGTCCTGGCAGAGCTTGAGGATCGAGCCGAGATACTCGTCGGGGGTGAGGATGGTGGCCTTGATCCACGGCTCGCTGATGTGATCGATGCGCACCACGTCCGGCAGGTCGGCCGGGTTGTGCAGCATCAGCGTTTCGCCATTGGTGAGGTGCACCTCGTAGACCACCGACGGGGCGGTGGCGATGAGATCGAGGTTGAACTCGCGGCTGAGGCGCTCCTGGATGATTTCGAGGTGCAAGAGGCCGAGGAAGCCGCAGCGGAAGCCGAAGCCGAGCGCGGCGGAGGTTTCCATCTCGTAGCTGAAGCTGGCGTCGTTGAGCCGGAGCTTGCCCATAGCGGCGCGCAGTTCCTCGAAATCCGAGGCGTCGACCGGGAAGAGGCCGCAGAACACCACCGGCTGGGCCGGGCGGAAGCCGGGGAAGGCGGAGGCGGTGGGGCGGCGATCGTCGGTGATGGTGTCGCCGACATTGGTATCGGCCACTTCCTTGATCGAGGCGGTGAAAAAGCCGATCTCCCCGGGGCCGAGTTCGCCGATATCGACGAGCTTGGGGGTGAACACGCCGACGCGGTCGAGCTCATAGGCCGCGTTCGCATTCATCATGCGGATCTTCTGGCCCTTCTTCACCGTGCCGTCGATGACGCGGATCAGCACCACGACGCCGAGATAGGTGTCGTACCAGCTGTCGACCAAGAGCGCCTTCAGCGGCGCGTTGATGTCGCCCTTCGGCGCCGGCAGGCGCTCGACGATGGCGGCGAGCACCTTGTCGATGTTGAGCCCGGATTTGGCGGAAATCTCCACCGCATCCGAGGCATCGATGCCGATGACGTCCTCGATCTGCTGCTTGATGCGCTCGGGCTCGGCGGCGGGCAGGTCGATCTTGTTCAGCACCACCACCAGCTCATGGTTGGCATCCATGGCGTGGTAGACATTGGCGAGGGTCTGTGCCTCGACGCCTTGCGAGGCATCGACGACCAGGAGCGAGCCCTCGACGGCGGCCAGCGAGCGCGACACTTCGTAGGCGAAGTCGACGTGGCCGGGGGTATCGATCAGGTTGAGGACGTAGGTCTCGCCGTCGGTGTGCTTGTAGCTCAGCCGGACGGTCTGCGCCTTGATGGTGATGCCGCGCTCGCGCTCGATATCCATCGAGTCGAGCACCTGCTCCTTCATCTCGCGCAGCTCGAGGCCGCCCGTGAGCTGGATCAGCCGGTCGGCCAGCGTGGACTTGCCATGGTCGATATGGGCGACGATGGAGAAATTGCGAATATGGTCGAGGGGCACGGACATGTCCGGCTGATAGCAGAGCCGCAGGCCCGGGCAAAGATGGTTTATCGGGGGTTAACAGTGCGGGAGGCGCAGGGTTAACGCGGGGGCGTCGCGCTTGCGAGGCGCGCGGCGAGTCGACTACACATCGCCGGTGTTTCAGGGGATGCGTATGCTCAGAGTGTTTTCGACGGCGCTGGTGCTGCTGCTGGCGACGGCTGCCGGTGCCGCGGAGTGGGCCTACGAGGACGGCGGCACCCCGATCGCCTATTTCGACAATGGCGACGCGCAGTTTCAGTTCGCCTGCCGCGGCGGCGACCTGGCGATGGGATTCTGGGTGCGGGCCCCGCATAAGCAGGTGAGCGGGGCGCGTGCGATCAGCCTCGCGATCACCCCCGATCCGCCAGCCGGGGCCACCAGTTTTGCCCAAGACATGCCGCTGATCCACAGCGACGGCAGCTCGGTGATCGTCCGTGGTCCGGTTGCGCGGCAGTGGGCTCGGATCGCGCAGCGCGCCAAGGGCAACATCCGCGTCGCCTATGTGCGGACCGATGCGCAGGGGAAGCACGCATTCTTCGACAGCAACGATTTCGGGGCAGCGGGCTCGTCGGCGGCGATCACCAAGGTGCTCGACAACTGCGGCTGACGGCCAAAGCCTGACATCGGGTGGCGGGAGTCTCGGGTATGACTGTCCCCGCGAGGTCGCCGATCGGGCGGCGGCGGGAGGCTGACGAATGGGTAGCGAGACGCGGCGCGGGTTTGCGTTCAACCATGGCGACTGGGTGGTCACCAACCGGCGGCTGAAGCAGCGGGGCGTCGGGAGCACCGATTGGGACGTCTTCACCTCCTACGAGACAGCGCAGCTGATGCTCGGTGGCATGGTGTCGGTGGACGAGAGCGACTTCCCGACCAAGGGCTTTAAGGGGATGACGCTGCGCATCTACAACCCCGAAAAGGACGAGTGGGCGATCTACTGGATCAACTCGGCCAAGGGCGTGCTGGAGCCGCCGGTGTTCGGCCGCTTCGAGGGTGGTCGCGGCAGCTTTGCCGGCGACGACATGGATGACGGCCGGCCGGTGAAGGTGCTGTTCGACTGGAGCGGCACCGATACCGAGACGCCGCGCTGGAGCCAGGCGTTTTCGTATGATGACGGTGCGACCTGGGAGACCAACTGGATCATGGAGTTCCGGCGCTCGGGCTAGGTCGCAGCCCGCTTAAGACCGGAGATGATGTCACCGTGCTCCGCTTGGGCGTGCTACGATGTCCGTGCGGCGCGGGGGCGCGTCCATTCGCTCCAGACCATGCGGTGGTCCCCGTTGGCGCGGGGCATCATCAGGCGAGGGACGGACAATGGCAGATGGCAGCGACTACGCGGCACGTTTGGAGGTCGATTACCCCGGTCCAATGGACCGGCTGACCACGTTCTTCCGGTTGATCTGGGCGATCCCGATCGCGATCGTCCTCGGCCTCCTCTCCGACAGCGGCGGCTACTACTACTATGACGCGGCCGGCCAGGCGGTGCGATCGGCGGGCGGCGGCATCACTGCCGGCTTGTTCCTTGCCACTGTGCTGATGCTGGTGTTCCGGCAGCGATATCCGCGCTGGTGGTTCGATTTTGCGGTGGAACTGGCGCGCTTCAGCTCGCGGGTCGGCGCCTATCTGTTCCTCCTGACCGACAAGTACCCCTCTACCGTCGATGCCCAGTCCGTTCACCTCGAGGTCGACTATCCCGAGGCGGAACAGCTCAACCGGTGGTTGCCGCTGGTCAAATGGCTGCTGGCCATCCCCCACTACATCGTGCTGGCGGTGCTCGGTGTCGTCGTGCTGCTGGCGACGATCGTGGCGTGGTTCGCGATCCTGTTCACCGGAAACTACCCGCGCGGCATGTTCGACTTCGTCGTCGGCGTCGGCAGGTGGGCAGCGCGGGTCTGGGCCTATGCCTTCCTGCTCGTCACGGATGTCTATCCGCCGTTCAGCCTGCGCTAGTTCGCGGACCTGAGACCGTCAAATCCGGGTCGCGTCGTGGCCCGGGCGCATGGTTCTTTCCGGCCATCAGAGCCGAGGAGAACCACCATGACGCTGTTGTTTTCAGGAATGCCCTCTCACCTCGCTGCCGCCTATCGGGCCGGGGCTCCGGATGCCAATGGGCAGGTGCCGGAGCGGCGGGTTTCGGATGGTGATGGGGTGCCCTGCCGGCATTGCCTCGAAAATGTCGGGGCCGGCGAGGCGTATCTGGTTCTGGGCTATCGGCCGTTTCCGGGGCCGCAGCCCTATGCCGAGGTGGGACCGGTGTTCATCCATGCCGAGGAATGCCCAGCCTACTCGCCGGCCGAGGGGCTGCCTGAGCGCGAGAGGCATGGCAGGAGCGGACGCATCTTGCGCGGCTATGGCAGAGACGACAGGATCGTCTACGGAACCGGTATCGTGGTGGGGAGTGATCGCATTGAGGCTGAGGCGCAGGCGATCCTCGAACGGCCCGATGTCGCCTATGTCCACATGCGCTCGGCCACCAATAACTGCTTCACCCTACGGATCGACCGCGCAACCTGATGCGGGGTCGCCGCGTTCGGGCTTCATGCGGTTCATCCTTGCCATCCTCCTCGCGACCTCGTGCTTTGCCGCCCTGGCCCAAGAAGGGGCCGGCACGGCCGTTCCCCTGCCCAAGCCGCGGCCCGCCGAGTTCTCCGCCAAGCCGGCCGTGAAGTTGCCGCGGCACCGCCCCGCGGCGCCGGCCGACAAGCCGGATCAGCCGGCGAAAGGGCCCGCCGCCGTGGTCGTCGGGCCGCCGATCGACCCCGATATCCATATCACCAAGGCGAACGTGCCTGCGGACCCCGTCGCCCCGCCGCGCGTCTACCAGACCGCCTGTCCGGCGGTGCTGCTCGGCCGGGTCGAGGCCAAGGCGTTGCCGCCGATCTCGGAAGCGCAGTGTGGGATGCAGTCGCCCCTCTCGGTCACGGGGGTGCTGGCGAATGGACGGATGGTGCCGGTGTCGGGCGGCGTCCAGACCGATTGCGGCGTCGCGTCGGCGCTATCGGGCTGGATCGAACAGATCGACAGCTACGCGCTCGCCAAGGAGAATACGCGGATCGCCGAAGTGGTGGTCGGCACGTCGTATATGTGCCGCAACGTCAACAATGGTAGCGGCGGCAACCTCAGTTTCCACGCCCTCGCCGATGCGCTCGATGTCGTCGGCTTCAAGCTGGAGGACGGCCGCTTCGTCACCGTCGAGGGCGGTTGGACCGATGCGCTGTCATCGGAAGGCCGGCTACTGCGCTTCGCCCACGATTCCGCCTGCGCGCACTTCACCACGGTACTCGGGCCGGAGGCCAACGCAGAGCATCACGACCACCTGCATGTGGATCTCGGGTGCCACGGCAAGACCTGCACGGCGCGGATGTGCGAGTGAACCTTCGTCACCCAGGGTGTCATCGCGACGAAGGGCGGGAACCAGCCTGAGACACAGCCCTCCTGACTGAACGGGGAGAGACCTGAGGATAGGCGTAGGCCTTTGCCGGCCCTGGCGCAGATCTGGCGCCTGGCGAGCCCGGAGTTGTTCCTGATGCTGACTGGGATAGAGGGCCTTACGCCGGAGCAATACGCAGACTGGATCGAGTACACGCTGGGGCAATTGCTGCTCCCGGATTAGCCTCACACCAGCGGCGAGTTGTCCTTGCGCATGTAGGCCACCACCATCGGCGTGCCGTCTTCGAACTGGTATTCGGCGCGGCCGCTGACGTGGTAGCCGAAGGCCGAGTAGAAGCTCTTGGCATTGAGCGAGGCGCGGATGCGCAGCTCATGCACGCCCTGCGCCGCGGCCGCCGCTTCCATGGCGGTGAGCAGCTTTCGGCCGATGCCTTGCCGCGCCGCGTCGGGCGCCACGTAGCAGGCGAGGATTTCACCCGTTTCCGGCATGACGATGCCGAAGCCGACCAGCTCGCCGCCGCGCTCGGCCAGCAGTGTCAGGCCGCCATCTTCCTGGCTCTCGCGATAGCGCTGTTCGGCGCTCGCCAGCGTTACCGGCGGACTCCAGCGCTCCAGCACTTCGCGCGGATAGAACGGCGCGGCCAGCGCGTGCACCGAGACGTGGTGCAGCGCGGCGATCGCCAGCGCGTCGGCCAGCCGCGCCGGTCGGATGAGGATGGGCGGGGCGGCGCTCATCGCACAGCCTAGAGCGCGTCGTCTTCGCGGCGGGGATGGTGCGTGGGCAGGTCGGCCCAGTCGCGCGGCGTCCAGCTATTGGACCAGTCGCGGGTCTTGGGCTTGTTGGGCGAACGGCGACGCAGCTTCGAAAACAGGTCTTTCATCTTCATCTCTTCTCTCCCGGATCGGGAATTGCCGTTGTCGGAAACGGCTAGGGCGGCCGATCTAGTGACCGGCCGCTGAACGCGTCATGAACTGGGTTGTCAGGCTTCGGGGCGCCTCAGGCGCCGATGCAGTCGTCGAGCCTTGGATGATACACCGGCAAGTCGGCCAGTTCGGTCGGGCTCATGCTGCTGAGCGGGTCGCTGCGCTGATCGGCGACGGCCTCCACCTCGAAGAAGCGCGCCAGCCAGATACGCATGCTGATGAACATTTTGTACATTTCCAAGCCTCCTTTCCTGAGGGTGTGACCGTGTTATGAGCCATGGAGCGGCCCGCGCCAATCGACAAGACCTGGTCGTGGGTGTAGAAAAACTATATGGCAAATCCCTTCCCGATTCCGCTCAACGCCGTCCGTGCCATTGAGATCGTGGCGCGGCGCGGGGCATTGGCGCCCGCTGCCGAGGAGCTCGGCGTCACCCCCGGTGCGGTGAGCCAGCACTTGCGGCGGGCCGAGGAGCGGCTGGGGCTCGAGCTGTTCGAGCGGACGCCGCAGGGGCTGAAGCCGACCGCCGCGCTGCGCCAGATCCTGCCGCAGCTGTCGAGCGGCTTCACGGCGCTGGCCGATGCGGTCGGCAGCCTCAGGGCCGGCAACGAGAACGTGCTGACGCTGACCGTGGGCAGCGTGTTCGCGTCGCGCTGGCTGATCTGGCGGATCGCCAAGTTCAACAAGCTGCACCCGGAGATCGAGATACGGCTGGTGGTGACCGGCAACATGATCGACCTGGTGCACTCCGACATCGACGTCGGCATTCGCTTCGGTCGCGGGAAATGGGCGGGGCTGAAGGCGGAGCTGGTGGGCGGCGCGCGATACAGCCCGGTGGCGGCGCCGCCTTTGGCGAAGCTGCTGCGCTCGCCGGCCGATCTGGCGAAGGTGCCGCTGATCCGCGACAACGCCTCGATGCTGCCCTGGGAGCCGTGGTTCGCGGCTGCCGGCACGCCGCCGATCGAACTGGCGGGACCGCGCTATGACGATCCGGCGCTGGCGTTCGATGCGGCGATATCGGAGCAGGGCGTGCTGATGGCGGTCGACATGATGTCGGTCGACGCAGTGAGCGACGGGCGGCTGGTGCGGCCGTTCGATGTGTCGGTGGAGAGCGAACTGGGCTATTGGCTGATCGTCGCCGAGGGGCGGCGCGAGCCGAAGAAGGTGCGGCTGTTCAGGGAGTGGCTGCGGGCCGAGGTGCCAGATTCGGCGGAGGGATATGTGGCGCAGGTGAAGCGGCGGGAGGGATGAGGGGCGCACGATGCACCGTCCGCCTCGTGGCTCCGCACACCCCCACCCATCCTCCCCCGTCAAGGGGGAGGTGCCGCATCCAGTGTTTGGCTCTATCGCGCCCCCACCATGCAGGCACCCTCCCCTTGCGGGGAGGGTTGGGGAGGGGGAGCGTCGAGCTCGGCCTATTCCAGCTTCAGCGCCACCAGTTCGCCCGTCTGCATCAGCGGCACGTAGAGCATGTTGCCTTCGGCCCAGAGGTCGGCGGCTCCGGCAACAAGGGTGGCGATCGGCGTCGCCTTGCCGTCGGCGTAGCGGTAGATGGTGCCCGACGGGTTGTCGTCGAAGATGATGGCGTCGCCGACCTTGGCAACGCCGTCCGTCATGCTGAGCTCGGTGGCGCCGGCGGAAGGCGTGAGGGCCTTGGTGGCCGGGTCCACCGAGAGCAGCCCGCCCTTGGTGGTGACCGAGAAGTCCTCCTTGAGGCCGGAGCCGAGGCCGCCGACCAGCAACTGGCCGCCATCGATGAACAGCCCGTTGGGCGACATCAGTTTCTCGTCGGCGAGCCATTTCTCGGCCTTGCCGCCTTCCACCCTGTAGATGGCCTGCCCGAAGGTGTCGCTGACATAGATGACGGTGCCGTCGGTGGCGACGTCGTTGGCCATCATCGCCCCCTCGAGCGGGTGCGTGGCGACGATCGAGCCGTCCGAGAGCTTGACCTCGACGAGGCCGGTGGTGTCGGCGACGAACAGGCTGTCGCCGATGATCGCCATGCCCTTGGGATCGGAAAGCCCGGTGACCCATTGCTCGGTCACCAGCTTGCCCTCCGGCGAAACGATGGAGAGATAGCCGTCGGTGCCGCCATCCGGCCCGAAGGCCCCGATATTGTCGATGATCAGGCGGTTGTTGGCTTTGTCGAAGATCACTGATTCCGGCGTCTTGAAGCCACCCAGCCGCCAGGCTTCGGTGGCGGTCTGGGCTGAGGCAGAGAGCGTGCCGGCGACCAAGAAGCCAAGTGAGAGGCCGAGTGCGAGGCTCAATTTCAGGAGCATGATCATTCCTCCGCTATCACGTGTTGGCCGGACTTCGCCGCTTCGCGGTCCGGCGCGCGACGTTAGACCGCGGCAACCAAGGATACGCCTTTGCTCGACATCAGCGAAGGGAATGAACCAGGCTTGTCCGGCCAGTGATCAGGCATTAGAATAGTTCTAAACTAAACGGCTAGAGCATTATGTTTGCACGACTTCTGCATCCCAACCGGCGTGACTTCAGCTCGCTGGACGAACGCGAGATCCTCTCGTTGGCGGTTGCCGCCGAGGAGGAGGATGGGGCGATCTATGCCGAGATCGCCGAGCGCTTCGCCTCGCGCTATCCCGCCACCGCCAAGGTGTTCGAAGGCATGGCGGTGGAGGAGGACGGGCACCGGCGCCGGCTGCTCGACCTCTACGTGCAAAAGTTCGGCTCGCGCCTCGTGCCGATCCGGCGCGAGCATGTGCGCGGCTTCATCGAGCGCAAGCCCGTCTGGCTGATGGAGACCATGAGCCTGGAGGCGGTGCGCCAGATGGCGTTCGAGATGGAGGCGGCGGCATCGCGCTTCTACACCGAGGCGGCCGGACGGACGACCGATGTCGAGGTGCGAAAACTCCTCGGCGACCTCGCGGTCGAGGAACGCGAGCATGCCAACCTCGCCGGAAAGCTGGAGGAGCAGGCGCTCGGGGCCGAGGAGCGGGCGGCGGAAAAGAGCGAAGAGCACCGGCAGTTCCTCCTGACCTATGTGCAGCCCGGGCTGGCCGGGCTGATGGACGGCTCGGTGTCGACCCTGGCGCCGGTGTTCGCCGCGGCCTTCGCCACCGGCAACACCTGGGCCACCTTCCTCGTCGGCCTCGCGGCAGCGGTGGGCGCCGGCATCTCAATGGGCTTTACCGAGGCGGCGGCCGATGACGGCAAGCTCACCGGGCGCGGCTCGCCGGTGACGCGCGGCGTGGTCACCGGGGCGATGACGACGCTGGGCGGGCTGGGGCACGCGATGCCCTACCTGATCCCGCATTTCTGGACCGCGACTGGCGTAGCGGCGGCAGTGGTGGTGATCGAACTCTGGGCCATCGCTTTCATCCAGAACCGCTACATGCAGACCCCGTTCTGGCGCGCGGCATTGCAGGTGGTGGTGGGTGGCGCACTGGTCTTTGCCGCCGGAATTATCATCGGCAGCGCTTGAGTCCGGCGGCGGCCTCGGAGCCCGGGCCGCCGGCTATACGCGTCGCTCAGTTGGCGACGACGAAGAAAACCACAAAGAACAGCACGGCAAACAGCGCGACCAGGAACGGCCATGGCAGCAGATGCAGCTCGTGCTGGGTCTCGAGCCCGTGGTCGAGATTTTCGTGGCGGATACCTTGCATACGAGGCCTCCCGTCATCAGCGCCGGGGCCATCGGAGGCTCCGGCTGCGGCGATAATAGCACCGCCCGCGCGCGCGACAAACACCCTAGGCCGGCGGCGCGAACACCGTGATGGCGCCTGGGCGGATGCGGAAATGCGCCGGGGTCTGGGTGACGATATCGCCGTCGAGATTGACCGGCCGCGGCTTTTTGGTGCGGATATCAAACTCGATGCAGCGGGCCGTGCGCACTTCCTCCCACGCGCCATGCGTGCCGGAGCGGAAGGCGCGGAGCATCAGCGCCAGCTTCCAGACATTGTCGATCTCGAGGCTGTAGAGGTCGAGTGTGCCGTCCTCGATGCTGGCATCCTGCTCGATCACAGTGCCGCCCCCATAGTGCCGGCCGTTGCCGACGGCGATCTGGTAGGTTTTGACCTGCGAGGTGCCTTCGCGGTTGATGATGGTGGCGCTGAACGGGCGGGCCTGCATCAGCACCTTGAGCGCGCCGATGGCATAGCCGAGCCGACCCCAGCGGCGCTTGGTCTCCGCACTGAGCCCCATGGCGAGATCGGCGCCGAGCCCGATGGTCGCGACGTTGAAGAACGGATGGCCGTTGACGTCGCCGAGGTCCACCCGGCGCTGGTTGCCGGCGATGATGATATCGGCGGCGAGGTCGAGCTGGGTCGGGATTTCTAGCGTGCGGGCGAGGTCGTTGGCGGTGCCCATCGGCAAGATGCCCATCGGCAACCCCGCCGCGACGACGCCATTGGCCGCGGCGTTGATGGTGCCATCGCCGCCGCAGACGATGGCGAGGTCGGCCTCGTGCCGGCGCCGGAC
This sequence comes from Devosia sp. P1_H9, assembly GCF_056405135.1. Classification (NCBI taxonomy): domain Bacteria; kingdom Pseudomonadati; phylum Pseudomonadota; class Alphaproteobacteria; order Hyphomicrobiales; family Devosiaceae; genus Devosia; species Devosia sp. P1_H9. Next base: position 432,507 of record NZ_JBFUCQ010000003.1, on the reverse strand, counting down.
GATATCGGCCGCAACCTCGCCCGGCGAGCTGAACCGCTCGATCGCCACGTCGATGCCGCCGGCCTCGAGCCGCGCCGCCACGGCATCGAGGGATTCGGTGCCGCGCCGGGCATTGGGATTGACCAGCATCAGGGCCCTGCGGCGCGCGGGTAAACTCGTCATCGTGCGGGGGCTTTCGCTATGGAAAGGCCCTAGGTGGAGGCCGCGATGCCGAAGCGCAAGTGCGGCAGGTCGGCTCAGACGCCGCCGCGCGCCTTCACCAGCTCGCGCATCGCCGGTGCCTGTGCATCGGCTTCCGATTCAAGCCCATGCGCGACGCCGAGCCGGTCGAGTTCCGGCCGGTTCTGGCTGGCCTTGAACTTGGCCTCGATGGCCGAAATCTCGATCTCGATGCCGACGATGCCCTTGAGCTGGCCGGCAATGAAGGCGTCCGGTGCATCACTAACCGCCCAGGGCTTGGCGCGACGGCCCTCGTGCTGATTGGTGAGAGCGGAGACGTTGGCGTGGAGCCATGCCGCATCCTCGATCACCCGGGCGGCGCCGCGAGCCTGCACGATGGCGTAGTTCCAGGTCGGCACGACTTTGCCGTCCACGGCCTTCTGCGGATACCAGCTGGGGGTGATGTAGTGCTCGGCGCCCTGGAACACGACCAGCGCCTGCGGCGTGTCGAGCAGTGCTTTCCATTGCGCGTTGCCGCGCGACATGTGGCAGCGCAGCGTGCCGAACGGCCCTTCCTCCGGATAGAGCAGGAACGGGATCGGGTTGGCGAGGAGGCCGTCGCCGTTCGAAATCAGCAGCCCGAGGGGGTGCGCCGCGATGAAGGCGTGCTGGGTGGGAACGTCGGTCTCGCGGAAGGCTGGTGGCTGGTACATCGGGTGCCTCGAAACGCTGCTGGATGGCCTTGTTACGCAATGGTGGCTGAACCGAAGCTTAAGCGATCCGCAGCGGCTCCGGGGCGAGCGCCACGTGCAGCTCGTGCCGGCCCGGCGGCAGGCCGGGCGCATAGCCGAAATCGAGCTTGTAGTCAGTCGCGTTGAGGCCCGCGACGGCAGCATGGGCATAGAGCTTTTCGAACCCGGCGGCGATATCGACCAGCGGGCCGTCATGCTCGATGCGGAGGTACCGCTGCGCCGGGATGACGAGGCGCGTCATGCCCTCGGGCACCTCGGTCTTCTTGGCTGCGAGATAGCCGACCAGCTCGCGATAGACGCCATGCTCACGCGAGATCGACACTTCGAGGAACGAGGTGGCGCCAGTATCGGTCTCGAACAATCGGGTCCACGCGGCGGGGATCGCGCGGGGCAGGTCGTTCCAGTGCGCCTCGACCAGGATGCCGATGGCGACCATCTCGGGCAGTTCAACCGTCTCGATCAATGGCCGTAGTCCTCTGCGATCAGGGTGGCGGCCTTCGAGCCGATCGCCATGGCAATGGCATTGGTATTGGCCGAAGGGATGGCGGGGATGATCGAGCAATCGATGACCCTGAGGCCCTCGATGCCGCGGACCTTGAGCCGGGCATCTACCACGGCCATCGGATCGTCGTCGCGCCCCATCTTCAGCGAGCCCGACGGGTGGTAGTTGGTCTTCACCGTTTCCTGCGCGAAGCGGGTCAGGCCGTCGTCGTCGGTGACGCCGGGCCCAGGCAGGATCTCTTCCTTGATCTTCGACAGGAACGGCTCGGTCTCGAGGATATTGCGCGCGAAACGCATCGATTTGAGCGTCAGGCGCAGATCATCGGGATCGCCGAAGAAGTTACAGTTGACCAGCGGCTGGGCGCCGGGATCGGCCGATCGCAGGCGTACGCTGCCGCGGGCCTTGGGGCGCAAGAGGCACGAGGTGAAGGTGACGCCCCAGGTGGGCTTGGCCTTCACCACGTCGCGATCCTGATAGACGATCGGCGCGCAATAGAGCTGGATGGTGGGGCGCTCGCCGCCGTCCGGATCGTAGAACAGACAGGACTCGATGCCGGTGGTGGTGACTGGCCCCGAGTTGAACAGCATGTATTGCAGGCCGTTGCGAACCATCGGCCAGCCCTTGTCCTCGCCGAAATAGCCCGACTTGCCCTTGGTCGTCGCGATCACCGGCACCTCGTGGTGATCCTGCAGGTTCGAACCGACGCCCGGCAGGTCGGCGACCACCGGGATCTGGAAATCGGCGAGGTGATCGGCCGGCCCGATGCCACTCAGCATCATCAGCTTGGCCGAGTTGTAGGTGCCGGAGGCGACCAGCACCTCGCGCGCCGCATGCGCCTCGTGCGCATCGCCATCGTGGGTATAGGCGACGCCGACGGCGCGACCGTTCTTGATGAGGATGCGATCGACCTGGGCGTCGGTGACAATGGTCAGCCGCTTGTCGTGCGTCAGCGGATCGAGGAACGCTTTCTTGCCGTCCGAGCGCTCCTTGTAGCGCCCCCATTGCCCGTAGGTGTGCTGCATGATGCCCACCCCGTTCTGCCGCTCGCCGTTGAAGTCGGGGTTGTAGCGGTGGCCGAGCCCCTGCACGGCGAGCAGGAAATCCTCGGTGGTGTCGGAGATGTGGCCCGGGTCTGAGACGCGGAGGCCCCCCGAGATGCCGTGATAGTGGTCATTGAAGCGGGCATTGCGCTCGAGGCTTTTGAAGTGCCCGAGCATGTCCGAGTACGACCACTCGGTCGCGTTGCCGAGCCCGGCCGCCCAGCCGTCATAGTCTTCCTTCTGGCCGCGCATATAGACCATGGCATTGACCGAGCTGCCGCCGCCGAGCGCCTTGGCCACCGGCACGATCGGCGCCCGCCCGCCGAGCTGTGGCTGCGGCACCGTCTTGTGCATCTCGAGGAACGTGTCCTGCGCCAGGTACTTCATGTAGCCGGCCGGCATCGCCATGATCCGGTTGGTCGAACGCGGCCCGCGCTCGAGCACCAGGACCGAGAGATCAAAGTCGCGCACCAGCCGCATCGCCGCAACCGATGCTGCCGACCCGCCACCACAGATGACGAATTCGAAACTGCGTTTAACCATGCGCACCACCCTGCACGGCGCCCGTTCTAGCGACCCGGCGCGGTGTTGAACAGTCCACCTTCGTTGTTCGGTCTGCAGCAATTCGGCAACGGCCTCGATGAAATCTCGTAGTAAAAACGACAGCCGTCTTGCCAGTGTTCGACTTCGATGCAAATCTTTGGCCCGGGCATTGAGGGCGGACCATGTCAATTGTACGGGCTACCAAAGCAGCGCTGCTGGCCAGCGTGTTTTCGATTCCATTCGGCTTCGCGGCGACTGCCGCAGACCTGATCCTCTCGCCTGAACCAATTGCGGACCAGTATGTCGATCTGGTGCTGCCGGCGGTTTCAGACATCAACGGCAAGCTGGAAATTGATTTCGGCGGCATCAGCGACCCGGCGAGCGCTACGTTCCGCGCGGCCGCGTCGGTATCGGTGCCGATCGGCGAGCGCTTCGGCGTGCAGGGCGACGTCGCCGTCGGCAACATCGACGGTGAGTGGCTGGCAGGCGGTGCGCTCCACGCCTTCACCCGCGATCCTTCGTCCTACCTGCTCGGCGTCACCGCCGGCGTGGTAGTGGCCGATGGCTCGCGCCTCGCGGCAATCGGCCCGGAGGCTGAACTCTATCTCGACCGCATCAGCCTCGAAGGCTGGGCCGGCTGGGCAGCGATCGACTATGACGACGTGCTGATGCCGGATGAGAACGGCTTCTTCGCCATCGGCGACATTGCCTATTACCCGACCGACGATTGGCGCGTCAGCCTCGGCGCCGCCTCGATCCTCGGCCGCGAGTCGCTGAAGCTCGCGACGGAATACCAGTTCACCGGTTTCGGTCTGCCGCTCTCGGGCGTGGGCGAAGTGCGCGCCTACGACACCGGCGCCTACAGCTTCCGCGTTGGCATCAAGGGCTACCTCGGCGACCCGGACAAGAGTCTCATCGACCGCCACCGCCAGGACGACCCGCCAAACCGCGCGCTGGATTTGTTCAATGCGGCGGGGGATTTGGTTACGGCGGAGCACGATCCAGTGCCCGAGGACTTCGACACAGAAGTGGCATGCCAGAACGCCGGCTTCTGGTGGGACTTCGAGGCATCTGTGTGCCGCGAGATGCCTCCCGCCTGAGCTTAGCTAGCGCGCTAGCGTCTCGTCTGCCTCGTAGACGTACTCCATGTATTTCCCCGACGCTGTCAATGGGATGGCGTCGAGGCGCTTGAACACGATCCTGGCGTCGTCGAAGAACCACTCCCGGAAGGCAGTGGCCACTTCGGCTTCGTCTCCGCGCCGATCGGGATCGACAGGGACGTAGCGGATTTCGAAGTCCAGCGGGCCAACCTGGGCGAACTGCCACATCCGGGCGTCCAGTGTCTGATGGTATTTCTCGGGGAAGCCGCGGGTGCGCCTGCGGCCGTCTGGGTGCCTGAACATGTGGACCACCCTTCCATCCAGCGAATGCAACACCGGCAGGTTGCGACCGCAGTCGCATGGCGGCCCAAATGTAGCCATGTCGCCCTGATCGTAACGGATCAGCGGCTGGGCGGTGTTGTAGAACGGTGTGATGACGACGCGTCCGCTCACGCCTGGTGGGACCGGTCGTCCCACTGCGTCCACGATCTCGATCAGAACGCGCTCCGCGCACACATGGTAGCCATGGCCGACGGGGCAGGGGTGCGCCATGTGCGCCCCCTCCTTCGAACTGTAGAGGTCAACGATCTCGGCCCCGAAGGCGCGGCGACACACGTCGCGATCCTCACTATCAACGGGTTCACCGTTGACGAGTATATGTGAAACCGCTGGACGTAGGCCGCGCTGTAGGGCCTCGAGGCCAAGGATACGACCAACCTTCGTGCTGCCGATCGCAACATAGGGTGCACCGGTGCGGATAACGAAGTCGAGCTGATCCGCACTGGACCACTTCCTGGTCATGCGGAAGATGCGTCCACGCCTGGCCGCTGGATCCCAAGACGGCCCCCAAAACCCTTCTTCGACTCCGTACGGCGGCACGACGTCTGTCTCGACGCCATTGCGGAGGCACATCACTTGGCTGAAGTCGAGCCCAGCCCAGACATTGGCCCGCCAGCGCGCTGCATCTGAACTTATCTTGGTGAGTTTGGTGAGGGTGGTCGTGACCGGATGACCTGTCGATCCCGACGATTGGATGGTCCCGACGGGACCATGTCCTCGCGGCAACAACTTGGCCTGCATGGCGTCACGATGATCGATCAGATCCGAGCGCTTGACGATCGGCAACTCGGTCCATTTGTCCCAGTCGATGGAGCCGTCTCGCGCAAACACTGCATCGAGCCGATTCTCGTAAAATGGCACCTGGGTCTTGGCGTGCCTGAGCAACTGCTCGATCTGGCCACGCTGATACGCCTGCATCTGCGATGGGGACCAATACTGGCTCTCCATCAACATATCGAACAGCTCATGCTGTAAGTCGCGCGCCTCGGTCATGACGTCACTAGAGCGGAGGCTTGCGGCGGGTGCAAGTCGGACCATGCCGAGCCTTGCTGCGCACGTCCCACCCTTGCGGGGAGGGACCGAGCGTGGGGTAGTGCCGACCTCGCTGCCGGCAAGCCGTCAGGCCGCGTTTGCCGCCTCTGGCGGCAGCAGCGTCGATTCGAGGATCGTGCCGTTCCTGGTGCATTCGGCGGCGATCTCCACCGCGAAGTCGCGCAGCATCTCGCGGTCGAGCACCGAGGCGTTGCGGACCACCATGGCGATGTCGCGGTGGACCGGGTCGACGTCGGATGGCGTGATTTCGGTGAGGCGGCCGGCGGCGATGTCGTCGGCCACGGCCGAGTAGACGAAGAAGCCGACGCCCTCGCCACGGATGGCGATGCGGCGGGCGGGGCCCGTGGGCAGTTCCACCGACACCGGGGCGCGGCGGAACAGCGCCAGCGCGGCGTCGGGGAAGACCTGCCACCAGTTGATCGAAATGAGCCGCGGCACGCGCTTCAGCACGTCCTCGATCTTGGGTTCGAGCCCCAGTTCGGCGGCGATCTGCGGCGTCGTCACCATCGGCACGCGTTCGCGCATGACCAGCAGCGGCACCAGATCGGTGATCAGCGGATCGAGATTGGGCCAGCAGAGGATGCCGAGTTCGATGTCGCGCTCGCGCAGCATGGCGGCGATCTGGCTCTGGCGGCCCTCGTGGATCACTACGTCGACCGAGGGGTATTTCTGCTGGAAGCGCAGCAGTGATTCGGTGACCAGCGGTGAGACGAGACTGCGCAGCGAACCGATGGAAACGCGGCCGCGCTCGACCCGGCGCAGCGCTTCCTTCGCCTCCTGTGCGGCCTGGAGGATGCGGCGGGCATAGGGAAGGAACGTCATGCCCTGGTCGGTGAGCGCGATGTTGCGGCCGCGATGGAACAGCGGAACGCCGAGCAGGTCCTCGAGTGCCCGCATGCGCATCGACACCGTGGCCTGGGTGACGTTGAGCTTGGCCGCGGCTTTGGTGAAGCTCAGGTCCTGCGCGATCCGGTCAAACGTCTTGATCTGGTCGAGGTCCATGGATCGGCTCGGCTTATGAGAACTGTGCCCTGCGGCCTCGGATGAGGCTTTCACATTGGATATGCTGATAGTGGTGAGGGCGCTTGTCAATAAGAATATGTCAGTGTGACTGACCAATATGAGCCAACGGTCGTGCGCCTCGCGCATCCTGGCTCCTCGCACCCCGCCCCAGCCCTCCCCGTCAAGGGCAGGGTGCTGGCCGGTGATATTGGCTGGATAGCGTGTCAAACTGGATGCGGCACCTCCCCCTCTGACGGGGGAGGATGGGTGGGGTGAGCGGAGCCCCTATTTCTCAGTCGGCCGACTGCTTCCGTCGCGCCAGCTTTGCCGCTTTGTTCCGCGCCGCGGTGGCCGCCGCGTCATCGCCGAGATGCGCCTCTCCCCTCGCCCGGGCCAGTTCCATCTGCCGCTCGCGTTCCGTCGCTCCGGCGGGGGCGGCTTCCGCGCATTCGCGGCAGAGCGAGCCGACGGCCTCGTGGGGCATCATCGGGTTGCGGCAGGCGCGGCAGAGGAGGGCTTCGCCTTCCTTGAGGCCGTGCACCACTGAGACGCGCTCGTCGAACACGAAGCACTCGCCGTTGAACCGGCTTTCGGTTTCGGGGACGGTTTCGAGGTACTTGAGGATGCCGCCCTTGAGGTGAAACACCTCCTTGAACCCCTTCGACATCAGGTAGCTCGAGGCCTTCTCGCAGCGGATGCCGCCGGTGCAGAACATCGCGACTTTCGGGTGCTGCGCCGGATCGAGTTTTGCGACGTAGTCCTTGAACTCGGTGAAGCTCTGCGTCTTGGGATCGCGGGCGTTGGCGAAGGTGCCGAGCTTCACTTCGTAGTCGTTGCGGGTGTCGATCAGGGTCACGTCGTTACGGCTGATCAGGCTGTTCCAGTCGCGCGCCTCGACATAGGTGCCGACCTGCTGGCTCGGATCTGCCTCGGGGGCGCGCAGGGTGACGATCTCGGACTTCAGCCGGACCTTCATGCGGAGGAACGGCATCTCGCCGGCAGCGGAGAATTTCGCCTCAGCGCCGGCGAGGCGGCCGCGCCACCGCGGGGCTGTTTCGAACCAGGCCGTCAGCTCGTCGATTGCGGCGGGTGTGCCGGCGACGGTGCCGTTGATGCCCTCGGGGGCGAGGATAAAGGTGCCCCGGATGCCGCGCGCACAGCAGAACAGCGCCAGCTCCGGCTTCAGCTCGGCGCAATCTTTGAAATCAGCAAACTTGTACAGCGCCAGCACCTTGAAACGGTTCAGGCGTTCGGACAGATTGGCGGCGGTTTCTAAAAGCTCGGACATCGCGGCGGGTGTAGCATCCGGCGGCTGCAACGAGCAAATCGGCTAAATTCGGAGGATGAGATGACCTATCGGGCCAGCGACGCTCGCTATGGCGACATGCAATATCGTTACACCGGACGCTCGGGCCTGAAGCTGCCGGTGATCAGCCTGGGGCTGTGGCAGAATTTCGGGGGCACGCGCGACTATCCCAGCGCCTTCGAGATCCTGAGCTATGCCTTCGACAAGGGCATCACCCATTTCGACCTCGCCAACAATTACGGGCCCCCGCCGGGTGCCGCCGAAGAGCTGTTCGGCGACGTGATGGCGCGCGATTTCCGCCCCTATCGCGATGAGATGATCATTTCGTCCAAGGCCGGCTGGACCATGTGGGAAGGCCCCTATGGCGACCGCGGTTCGCGCAAGTACGTCATCGCGTCCGCCGACCAGAGCCTCAAGCGCATGGGGCTCGACTACTTCGACATCTTCTACTCGCACCGCTACGATTCCGAGACGCCGCTCGAGGAGACGATGGGCGCGCTGGCGCAGCTCCATCGGCAGGGCAAGACGCTCTATGTCGGTATCTCGATGTACCCCGAGAAGCAGACGCGCGAGGCGGTGCGGATCCTTGGGGATATGGGCGTGCCCTGCCTGATCCATCAGCCGAACTATTCGATCCTCAACCGCTGGATCGAGGAAGACGGGACGATGGCCGCCTGCGCCGACGAGGGCGTCGGCATCATCGCCTTCTCGCCGCTGCAGCAGGGCATCCTGTCGGGCAAGTACAACAACCTGAAGGGCAATCTGAGCGGCACTCGCGCTTCGGAGAACTACTCGCTCTCGGCCAACCGGCTGGAGCCGCGCATTCTCGAGGCCGTCGACAAGCTCGGCGAGATCGCCAAGGCGCGGAAGCAAACCATGGTGCAGCTGGCGCTGGCCTGGGTGCTGCGGAAGAAGGAAGTGACCTCGGCGCTGATCGGGGTGCGGACGCTCGAGCAGCTCAAGGATTGTCTCGGTGTGATCGACAACCTGGAGCTGTCGGCCGAGGAGATCGCAGCGATCGACGCGGCCGCCAAGGGCGGGATGATCGATAGTCGTCCGGGGCGCTGATTACCTCTCCCTTGGGGGGAGAGGTCGACCAAGGCCTGGAACTCGATCTCTCCGCTTTCTCCCCCGCCTAGGGGGAGATGAGCCCGGTGGTTGTGGCTGGCAGCAGCTAAGCCCGCTCGTCCCTGCAGTAGTTCAGCAGCACGGCCGTCAGCACGACATACAGCGTGTTGTGCAGCGGGAAGCTCAGCATGGTGTCGGGGAGGCCCAGCACCAGGTAGCTGACCGAGAGCAGGCTGCAGCCGTAGAGGCGGGTGCGATACTGGCTGTCGTGCGGGCTGAAGAGGCAGCTGATAATCGGCAGCACCAACAGCAGCAGGTAGACCGCGAGCCCGAACAGCCCCGAGGCGACGGCGAAGTTCAGCGCATCGTTATGAAGGTGTGGCAGCTGGGCATGCACCAGCTCGTAGACCGCCAGGTAGGGGACGATCGCCGTCATCAGCTGGCCCCAGCCATGGCCGAAAAGCGGGGCATCGAGGAAGGCCGACGTGCCGGCCCGGTAGAGGACGAAGCGGATGGCCGTGCCCAGATCGGCGGGATTGTCGCCGCCCGCCAGCCGGCCGAGGATATCGAACATCGACGATGAGCGGGCGCCGGCAAGATCGGCGAAATAGGCGATGAGGCCGAACCCGGAGAGCACGGCGACGCTGACTACCGCAGCCAGCAGCTTATGCCGCACGAGCAGCAGCGCTGCGACGAACAGCAGCACCGGGAAGGCGACGAGCGCGGCACGCGAGCCCGAGGCGAAGATCACCGCCAGCGCCATCAACGGGCCCAGCAGGTAGATGAAGCGCTGCCGGCCGGTGGCGGCCGCGGCGCCGATCATGGCGAAGAAGCCGAGCAGCAGCGCGGTGTTGGAGAGCCGGATCGGATCGGTGATCGGCGAGCCGAGCCCAGCCCGCTCCATCCCCTCCACATAGTTGAAGTAGAGCGCCATCAGCAGTCCGGCGGCCGTGCCGAACAGCGCAAAATCGGCGAGCTTGCGGCTATTGGCCGGCCCCGCGGCGCGGCGGAACAGCAGTGCCAGCGGCGCATAGAGCAGCATGGCCGAGAAGTTGAGCGTCTGTAAGAGGTCGGACGGCTGCCGCATGGTCACCACGGCGCTGATGAACAGCAGCGTGAAGGCGCCGAGGAACAGCTTGGCCGGCAGGTCGAAGGGGATCTGCAGCGTCTTTTGCCGCGCAGCGAAGTAGGCGAACACCGCGAGCGCGATGGCCAGCAGCGCGAAGGTGGTGAAGTAGCCGAGGATGCAGGAGACGCCGATGGCGACCACCAGCATGGCCCGGCGCAGTAGCGCTTCGCTGGCCGCGGCCGGGCTGAGCGGCGCCAGCGGCAAGTCGGCGACATCAAGCCCTTGCGGGGCTGTGTCGCCGATCGTTTCGCGTTTGCCGTCAGCCGTCATTGCATTTCCTAGGTGCGGAGTACGCCGCCCGTTGCCTTGGTCACCGCCGCGACGACATTGGCCGCGACCTTTTCGATCTCTTCGTCGGTCAGCGTCTTGTCGGTGGGCTGCAGCGTCACCGCAATGCCGACCGACTTCTTGTCGTCGGAGATGCCCTTGCCCTCGAACACGTCGAACACCGAGACTTCAGTGATCAGCGTTTTGTCGGCGTTCTTGGCGGCGCGGAGGATCGTTGCAGCTGGGACAGTACGGTCGACGAGGAAGGCGAAATCGCGGCTGAGCGGCATCAGGTCGCTGAGCTTCAGCGCTGGCTTGGAGCGGGTCGGCTTCTTGCGAGGTTCGGGGATCGCGTCGAGGTCGAGCTCGAACGCAGCGATCGGGCCGGTGAGGTCGAACTTTTCGAGCTCGGTCGGGTGGACCTCGCCGAACCAGCCGATGGTGAGTTTCGGCCCGAGCTGGACGCGGCCGCCGCGGCCCGGATGGCTCCAGGATGCAGGCTCGGCCACTAGCTGCAGCTTGTCGATGTCATGGCCCATGGCGTCGAGCAGCGCTGCGATGTCCGACTTGGCGTCGAATACCGAAACCTTGCCGTTCGCCGACTGCCAATGGCGCGAGCCGCCGAGCCGGATGCCCGAGGCATAGGTGCGCTGACCTTCTGGCTGCACCGAGTGGAACACCTGGCCGACTTCGAACAGTTTCAGCTCGCTGGAGCCGCGATTGGTGTTGCGCTGGGCCGCGCCGAGGAGACCCGGCAGCAGAGACGGCCGCATGTCGGTGAGTTCGGACGCGATCGGGTTGGCGAGCTTCAGCTCGGCCGCGCCGCCGCCGAAGCGAACGGCCTCCGCTTCCGGGATGAAGCTCCAGGTCACTGCTTCGTCGAGGCCACGGGCCGCGAGGGTGCGGCGGGCGAGGCGGCGACGGTTCTGCAGCGTCGTCAGCATGCGCGGCGCCACGTGGTTGAGCCGCGGCAACGGATCGGTGGGGACGTTGTCGACGCCCACCATGCGCATCACTTCCTCGGCGAGGTCGGCCTTCATGGTGACGTCGGGACGCCAGGACGGCACATGCACCTTACGGGTGAGGCCGGCCCCGTCGAGCCTGAAGCCGAGGCGCGTGAGTATGGCTTCGATCTCGCTGGCCGAAGTCTCGAGGCCGGTGAGGCGCTCGACTTCGCTGAGTGGGAACTCGACGACGGTGTTGGGGAACACGTCTTCGCCCGAGATCGCCGGCTCCATGGCTTCGCCGCCGACCAGCTCCAGCATCAGCCGGGTGGCGAGTTCGAGGCCGGGCTCGGTGAGCGCCGGATCGACGGAGCGTTCGAGGCGGTAGCGGGCGTCCGACACGACGCCGGTCTTGCGGCCGGTCTGGGCGATAAGGTCTGGGTCCCAGCTGGCGCATTCCATGAAGACGTTGACCGTCTCGTCGGTGCAGCCGGAGCGGTAGCCGCCGATGACGCCGCCGAGGCAAAGCGGGCCGAGATCGTCGGCGATCACCGTCATGGTCTCATCGAGCGTGTAGTGCTTGTTGTCGAGCGCATCGAGCACTTCGCCGGAACGGGCGTTGCGCAGCACCATCTCGCCGGTGACCTTGTCGGCGTCATAGGCGTGAAGCGGCCGGCCCCAGCCGAGCGACACTAGGTTGGTGATATCGACCACGGTATTGATCGGCCGGAGGCCGACGGCGCGCAGGCGCTGCTGCAGCCAATCGGGCGACGGACCGTTCTTGATGCCCTTGAAGTAGCGGCCGGCGAACTTGCGGATCGCCTTGGGCTCATCAGCCGAGAACTGATGCGGCAGCGGCGGGATCGGGCTCGGGCCCTTCGACGGCACCGGCGACATGTCGGTGGATTTGAGCGTGCCAGCGCCGAACGCGGCGAGGTCGCGGGCAATGCCGTAGACGCCGGTGGCGTCGCCGCGGTTGGGGGTGATCGAGATGTCGATCACCGCGCCGCCGAGCTTGGCGTAATCGACATAGGCGACACCGATCGGCGCATCGTCCGGCAACCGGATGATGCCGTCGTGGTCGTTGGAAAGCTCGAGTTCGGCCGCCGAGCACAGCATGCCGTTCGACTTCTCGCCCCGGATGACGACCCCCGCCTTCAGGGTGAAGTCCTTGCCCGGGATGTAGGTCTCGGGGAAGGCGAACACCGACTTCATGCCGGTGACAGCATTGGGCGCGCCGCAGACGACATCGATCAGCTCACCGGTGCCGGCATCGACCTTGCAGACCTTGAGGTGGTCCGAGTTCGGGTGCGGCTTGGCCTCGACCACATGTGCGACGACGAAGGGCCGGAGCTTTTCCGAGGGGTCGACGATCTCTTCGACCTCGAGCCCGATCATGGTCAGCGCCTTGCCGATATCGTCGGCAGTCGCATCGGTGTCGAGGTGATCTTTCAGCCAGTCGAGGGTGAACTTCATTTGTAGATGCTTTCGGTCGCTTCGATCTTGGGCAGGGACCCGCTGATCTCGAAAAGTTTGGCGAGGACGTTGGCGAAGCCGCGCGCATCGTCGATGGCGCGGTGGGTGTGCTCGATGTGGCCGTACCAGGCGGGCGGCACGCGCTGCATGCCCCATTTGGTGTATTCGGCGCCGCGCAGCGTGCCTGCCATGGTGTAGAGGCAGACCCCACCGCCGCGAAAGATCTGTCGGCTCTTGTAGGGTCCGCCAAGCACGCGGGTGCCGGCGAAGACCGACAGGTAGTGGTCCATCCACAGCCCGTCGAAGATCATCGGTGCGGCCGCGAAGACGCGGAAGCCGGGCAGCGTCTCCACCCAGTTCGCGTAGCGCGGCATCACCGACGCGGGGTCTTCCGGGTTCTCGGTGGCGTGCTTCCACGCCTCGGGCTGCGTCTCCCACCACGCCATGGTGTTGGGGTCGGGTTTGCGGTCGGCGCGCGGGGCGAGCACCGCCTCGAACTCCGACAGCACCTTGCCCGAGATATCGACCGCCACCGAGGCAAAGCTCAGCATCGAGCTTTCGAGCGGGTTGTGCCCGTCGGACTCGATGTCGGTAACGACGAACGTGCAGAGGTCCGACTGACCGGGCGCTATGGGGGGCTGGAGGCTCACTTCTGCACCATATCGGATGCGTACCTGCAGTGGCCCGAGGCCACCGTGCCCTCCTCGTCGACGCGAACGAAGGGCAGGCCCTCGTCGATCAGGCTGATGTGGAGGAGGAGCGCCGTAGCGGGGTCGAGCGCCACGAAATCGATCCGCTCCCGCAATGAGCCCGGATTGACGACCGTGAGGCTGCCGGTCCGAAGGATATCGCTGTCGGAGCCGATGAAATGCTCCGCGTAATCGCCGGTCTCGAGATCGATGCGCGTGACCCGCGATCCAGCCGCCCGCGGCGCGTCGATCGGGACGATGACCGGTGGGGTTTCGCTGGAATTGTAATAGTACTCCGGCGTGCAGACGACCACCTCCTCGGCCAGAACCGGGGAGCAGATCATCATGGCCGCGAGGGCGAGCAGCGATCGTTTGACCCACCTCACGATCGACCCTTCCGGAGTGCGGCGCGGCGCGGCGGGAGCATCGAAGAGCCGAACGGGCTGTGCGACGCCTTGAGGAAGGGCAGTGCCCGCCCGGCGAGCAGCGTCATCACCTTCTTGCGCAGCGGGCTGTCGCCGTCGAGTTCGGCATAGGGCAGGGCATCGAGGCCATTGTGCTCCTCGGTGCTGTCGGTGAAATCGCCGATGCGCCAGCCGGAAGAGTAGTAGCCTGCCGGCACCCACTCCCATTTGAGCAGGCGCTGGAAGCGGCCGAGGTTGATGTAGCAGGCGAGGCCCGAGCTGCTGCGCTGGATCTCGACCCAGGTGCGGGCGAACGCTGTCGTGCGGTTCCAGCTCCCGCCGGCCCGGATATAGCCAGCGGGGGCAAGGATCGCATCGATCTCGCGGTGCAGGACGCGCACCACGCGCTCGCGCAACGATGCCGCGGGGTTGGCAGACATCAGCTGCTCAGCCCCCCGAACAGCGTCGGCAGGTCGAGCGGGCGGAAGCCGTAGTGGTCGAGCCAGCGCTTGTCGGCGTCGAAGAAGGCTCGGAGGTCGTTCATGCCGTATTTCAGCATGGCGATGCGATCGATGCCCATGCCCCAGGCGAAGCCCTGGTAGACATCGGGATCGAGCCCGCAATTGCGCAGCACGTTCGGGTGCACCATGCCGCAACCGAGGATTTCCAGCCAATCCTTGCCTTCGCCGATCTTCACCTCGGCGCCCGAGCGGTCGCACTGCACGTCGACTTCCATCGACGGCTCGGTGAAGGGGAAGAAGCTCGGCCGGAAGCGGAGGGTGACGTTGTCGACCTCGAAGAACGCCTTGAGGAATTCCTCGAGCACCCAGCGCAGCTGGCCGATATGGCTCGACTTGTCGATGACGAGGCCTTCGACCTGATGGAACATCGGGGTGTGGGTCTGGTCCGAGTCATGCCGATAGGTGCGGCCGGGCATCACCACGCGGATCGGCGGATCGATCGCGGGGGTGAGGTAAGGCGCGGCGGGCTTCTCGTTGCCCTTGAGCATGGTGCGGATCTGCACCGGCGAGGTGTGGGTGCGCAGCACGCGCTTCACTCCATCCGGCGACGGCGCCATGAAGAAGGTGTCGTGCATCTCGCGCGCCGGATGCCCCTCGGGGAAGTTGAGCGCGGTGAAGTTGTACCAGTCGGTCTCGATATCGGGACCTTCGGCGATCGAGAAACCCATGTCCGAGAAGATCGCGGTGATCTCGTCGATCACCTGGCTGACCGGATGGATGCGGCCTTCGGTGGTCGGCGCGGCGCGAACCGGCAGGGTGACGTCGACACGCTCGGAAGCGAGGCGCGCATCGAGCGCGGCTTTGGCGAGATCCGCGGCACGCGCTTCGATCAGCGCGGTGACCTCGGTCTTCAGCCCGTTGATGGCGGCGCCGGCAGACTTGCGCTCTTCCGGCGCGATGCCGCCGAGGGTGGCGAGGAGGGCCGAGACGGAGCCCTTCTTGCCCAGGGCGCCGACGCGCACGGCTTCGATCTGGGTTTCGTCGCTGGCCGCAGCGGTAGCGGCGGCGATTTCGGCGCGGAGGGTGGCGATCTGAGCGTCGAGAGACATCGGGGAATTTCCAGGTTGTGTTTCAGGGGCCAAATGAAAAAGCCCCGCGCCATCCCCGGTTACGGGGCGGCGCAAGGCTTAGCTTAGGGCCTCAGAAAAGGCGAGGTGATTAGGCCGAAATACGCTCGTGGGTGGTCGTCTCGATCTTGCCGAGATACCCCAGAGCCTTCTTGGCCTGCTCAACCAGCACGGCGAACGCTGCGGGCTCGGTGATCGCGAGATCGGAGAGCACTTTGCGGTCGACGGCGATCTCAGCCTTGCTGAGGCCGTCGATAAATCGACCGTAGGTCAGCCCGTGATCGCGCACGGCAGCGTTGATGCGCTGGATCCAGAGAGCGCGGAAGTTGCGCTTCTTGACGCGGCGATCGCGGTACGCGTACTGGCCGGCCTTGTCGACGGCGGCCTTCGCGGTGCGGATGGTGTTCTTGCGGCGACCGTAAAAACCGGAAGCGGCCTTAAGAACCTTCTTGTGGCGGGCGTGGGCGGTAACGCCTCTTTTAACGCGTGACATCTATCGGCGCTCCTTAACGGTTATACGGCATGTACCACTTGACCAGACTTTCATCGCCCTTCTTGAGGATCTTCGTCCCCCGATGCGAGCGAATGTAGTCGGCGTCGTGGCTCATGAGCCGGTGCCGCTTGCCTGCGACGCCTGCCTTGACGCGGCCGGTCGCAGTCATCTTGAAGCGCTTCTTGGCGCCCGATTTAGTCTTCATCTTTGGCATTTTGCTGTCCTGGTTAGAGGCGGCTCTGGGAGCCTGCATTCGGGATCGCCACGGCATGCCTTTTGGCCGGGCGGCCCGTCGAGAAGGCGGGTGTATAGGGGGAAACCGGTGGACACGCAAGGGGAGTCCGGGCCGGACGTCATCAGCGCGTAATATCGGTTTGCAGTGATCGCTGGCAAGCGCCGGCGAGAGGCGCGTTCCCAAGGAGCGTCTCATGACCGATCTGTTCGCGGTAAAGTCCGCGGAGCCACAGCGATTGCCGATCACCAAGGCGCACCTGCGCGGTGCCATCTGGCTGGCCGCGCTGGCGGTGCTGGTGCTGCTGCCGCGGCCCGATGCAGTCGACGCGCCGAAGCCGCTCGTCGTTGCGGTGCAGAACTAGCCGCGGTTGGCTGCGGCGAGTTCGCTCAACCCGTCGATCAGGTGCGCGGCTTCGGTCTTGCTGAGGCTCTTGAGGGCCTGCCGGTCGGCCACCGCGGCCGCAGCGGCGGCTTGCGGCAGCACGGTCTTGGCCTTCTCGCTGAGGTAGAGGCCCTGGGCGCGGCCCTTGCCGATCGAGGCTTTCTCGATCCAGCCTTCGGCTTCGAGCCCGGTGAGGGTGCGGGCGACGCCGGGCTGCTCGAGATCGAGCCGAAAGACCAGTTCCGCCTGGGTCAGCCCTTCACGCCCGGCGATCTCGCTGAGCGCCGTGAACTGCGCCGGGTGGAGGCCGAACGGCTCCAGCGTCTCGCGCAGGTGGTTGGCGAGACGGCGGGCCAGCTGGCTGGCGACGTGAAATAGAGTTTCCTTGTGGTCGAACACGGCCTCCTCCCCGAGGGGTGAGGCACTATCATAGCGTGTTGTGACTTAAGGCAGGGTTGCTGGCCCCCTCGCCGCTGTCATTCCCGCGCAGGCGGGAACCTAGTGCGATGCCGCGGTTGAGATATCCACTGCGGGAATGACGCCGGTGGTGCTACCGCACGATCTCCGACCATGGGCGGCCGCTGCGGGCTGCTGCGGCGGCGAGTGCGACGGTGCGCTTCTGCGGAGCGGTGAGTTCGTCCGAGACGATATTGGCGGCATTCGCCGGGTCGAGCATGGCGCGCGGCACCAGCAGCCGTTCGAGAAAGCCCAGCACGGCCCAGACATTGTCGGCCAGTGCCCCCACGGGTCGACGGCGGAGCGCCGCGTAGGTGGCGAGTTCGAGATAGTAGGACGGGAAATCGAGGCCGTTCTGGTCGCGCCAGAGCTTGAGGATCCGCACTTCTTCTTCGCGCTCGGCATCGCGGCTATCGAGCGCGTGCTGGTGGAGATTGGTGGTGATCGCTGCGTTGCGACGAGCCGAATAGATCTCGTGGATTTCCGAGATCATCGACAGGCGCTTGGCTGGCAGCAGGTCGACGACGACATTGCCGACATTGAGCGCAATGGTGACGTTGCGGCGGATCGGGGAGAGGCCGAGCCGCTGGAAGGCCGAGAACATCGACTCGTAGATTTCGGCGATGCGGCGTTCAGACTGGGTGTGGATCCACACCACGTAATCGACACTGATGCCGCTGCGATTGGCGGTGGACCTGGCGAAGCCGCCGCCCGGCGCCACGTCGGCGATGTGGCGGCTGCCCCAGGCATTGCAGAGGGCCGCGATCTTGGCGTCGATCCGCACCAGGGGCGACCCCGGTTGCCGATCGACCGCCTCGCGCGAAAGGATGTCGCGCAGGTATTCGGACGCCGAAACGGTACTCACTGCCACACTCATGCGGGCATTTTACGATAATGCCGTCCATCGCGCCAGTATTGGGAAAACCCGGATGCGCAAGTGGTTAGCTCGTAAAGTTAATCGTTGTGTGACGTCTGTATATCGTGGATCGCTTAGCCCTTGAGGCCGTTGGCGACTGCTTCCATGAAGGTGCTCAATCGGCGCGGCACCAGGCGGCGCGATGGATAGATCAGATGGATTGGCAGGGTCATCCGCTGCCAGTGCGGCAGGATCTCCACCAGCCGGCCGGTTTGGAGCGGCTCGGTGACCAGATCGACCGGCAGGTAGACGATGCCGGCGCCCTCGAGTGCGGCAGCAAGCTGTGCCTCGCCATTGTCGATCTGCAGCCCGCCCTCGACCTCGGCGATGACCGAAGCGCCGCCCGGTCCGATGAAGGGCCAGCGATTGCGCGGGCTCATGTTGAGATTGAGGATGCAGCGGTGGTGCCGCAGTTCCTCCGGCGTCGCCGGCAGGCCGAACGCCGTGGTGTAGGCGGGGGAGGCGACGCAGCGGAAACGGTAGGTGCCGATGCGGCGCGCGATCATCGCCGAGGCCTGCAACTCGCCCACGCGGATCGCCACGTCATACCCCTCGGCGATGAGGTCGGCGCGGCGGTCGTTGAGGCTGAGCTCCACGGTCACCGCCGGGTTGTCGTCGCAGAACTTGGCAATGATGCCGGCCAGCCGGTGGATGCCGAGCGTCGCGGGCCCGGTGGCGCGGATGCGGCCCGAGAGCTTGCCCGGCTCGGTGCGGGTGAGGTCTTCGAGTTCCGCGACGGCTTCGAGCACCGCCTCGGCCTGGGCGAAGAAGCTCTCGCCCAGTTCGGTCAGCCGTTGAGCCCGGGTGGTGCGCTCGATCAGCCGGGCGCCGTGATGTTCCTCCAGCGCCTGGATGCGGCGACCGACCATGGCCGGGGAGATCGACAGCCGCCGCGCCGCGCCGGCGAAGCTGCCCGACTTCACCGCCGCGACGAAGGTTTCGAGGTTGGTGAGCTCGGCCATTCGATACCTCGATGCAAGAGTGAAGCGCGGATCAGGTCAATTCTATACTGGGAGGCGAGCCCGTAGATAGAGGTCATCGCAATCGCAGCAGATGGAGTGCCTCAAATGACCACCGCAATTCTCGGCCTCGGCAATATGGGCAAGGGCCTTGCCAAGCGCCTGAGCGGCAAGACCGACCTCGTGCTCGGCGTTTCCAACCAGGCGGCCGCCGCTGAGTTCGCCAAGTCGGTCGGCGCCAGCGTCACCGACTACAAGAGCGCCGTGCTCGCCGCCGACACCGTGATCCTCGCGCTGCCCTATGGCGTGGCGCTCGAACTGGTGAAGACCCTGCCGCTCAACGGCAAGACCATCATCGACATCTCCAACCCGGTGAAAGCCGACTTCTCGGGCCTCTCGATCGGCCACACCACGTCGGCCGCCGAAGAGATCCAGGCCGCCGTCCCCGGCGCCAAGGTGGTGAAGGGCTTCAACACCATCTTCGCCAGCGTCTTCGACACCCCGGCGACGTCGACTGCGAGCGTTCCGGTGTTCCTCGCCGGCAATGACGCGGCAGCAGTCGATGCCGTTGCCGAACTGGTCAAGGCCGCGGGCTTTGCTGTCGAGAAGGTTGGCGGCCTCGATGGCGCCCGGCTGGTCGAGCCGGTCGGCATGCTGAACATCCGTTTCGGCTACGGCCTCGGCCAGGGCACCGGCATCGCGCCGACTTGGCTCAAGCTGGCCGCCTGACATCGGATCTAGTGCAGCAGACGAAGAAGGCCGGGAGCGATCCCGGCCTTTCTGTTTGTGCGCGAGGGCAGGTACTCTGGCGCGGATGCGGGCTGTGAGTCTCGCGTGCGGGGAGATTTTCGATGGCTGGGAACGGGATGGCGTCGCGCCTGCTGCTGGTTGCCGCGGGGCTGTGCGGAGCGCTCGGTGTCGCCGCGGCGGCGCGTGCTAGCCACTCGGCCGACGACAATCTGGGTATCGCGGCGAACTTCCTGCTGCTTCATGCGCCGGTGCTGATTGGGCTGAGCCTGATGGCATTCAACCGCGTGGCGGTAGCCGCCGGGGTGGTGCTGCTGATCGGGCTGGCGGTGTTCGCCGGGGATCTGGCGGCGCGGTCGATGCTGGGCGGCGCGCTGTTTCCGATGGCCGCCCCGATCGGGGGCGGTGGGCTGATCTTGGGCTGGGTGCTGGTCGCGGCGGCTGGGGTTTGGGGAAGTCGGCCCTAAGCCGCCTGCCGCATTCGCGTCGCCCCGCTCAGCGTAAAACTCTCGACGATGTGGTCGAGCTCGACCGCCTGCGCCTCGGTCTGTTCGATCGCCGCATTGGTCTCTTCGACCAGGGCGGCATTGTGCTGGGTCATCTCGTCCATCTTGCGGATGGCGGAGCTGACATCGGTGATGGCCGTCGCCTGGTCGCGCGTCGCTTCCGAGATGCTGGTCACCAGCGTGCTGTTTTCACGCACTGCGGCGAGGATGGCCGAGAGCTTCGCCGACGCCTCCTCGACGAGACGCGTGCCGCCCCGTACCTGCTGGGCGCTTTCGTCCACCAGTTGCTTCACGTCGGACGAAGCCTGCGCCGCCGATTGCGCCAGGCGCCGCACCTCGATGGCCACCACGGCAAAACCCTTGCCGGCTTCACCGGCACGCGCTGCCTCCACCGAGGCGTTGAGCGCGAGGAGGTTGGTCTGGAAGGCGATGTCGTCGATCAGCCCGATGATGTTGGAGATCTTGGCCGAGGACTGGGTGATCCGCTCCATGGCGCCGGTCGCCTCGGTCATCACCTTGCCGCCCTCGTCGGCCATGCGCGACGCCGTCTGGGTCTGGCTCGCCACCTGATCGGCCTTCTTGGCATTGTCCGCCACGGCGCCCTGCAGCTGGCTGATCGCCGCCGAGGTCTCCTGGATGGTCGAGGCCTGGCTACTGGTGCGCTGCGACAGGTCGTTGGCGCCGGCCAGAATCTCGCCGGTGGCGTTGCGGAGGTTGCGCGAGGCGCCCTGCAGCTGGCGGACCACGTCCGAGAACTTTTCGGCTGCGACGTTGGCGCTGGCCTTGAGCCGCCCGAAGGCGCCAGCGAACTCGCCGGTCATCCGGCGGCTGAGATCGGCATGGGCGAAGGCATCGAGCACTTCGGCCGTCTCGCCGACGCCGCGCTCCACCGTTGCCATCACCTGGTTGAGGCTGCTGGCGATACCGGATGTATCGGCGGCCGTGGCGGCATCGTCCACCCGGTCGGAGAAATCGCCGGCCAGCGCCGAGGCGACGACGCGCTCGACTTCGGCCTGCAGCACCGCGCTCGCCGCCCGCTGTTCGTCGTCGTGCAGGGCCTTCAGCGCCTTCTGCTCGTCCATGCTGCGGATGGCGAGGCCATTGGTGCGGAACACCTGCAGCGCCTGTGCCATGCGGCCCAGCTCATGCCGCTGCCCACCGGCCGCGATCTCGGTGTCGAGGTCGCCATTGGCGATGCGCTGCATGTCCTCGGCCATCAGCCGGATGGTGCCCGAGAGCCAGCGGCCGATCAGTACCGCCATGGCGATGCCGAGCAGCACGGCAGCCGCACCGACCGCCATGAGGACGGTCTGGGTAACGCCGGTGCTGCTGGTGCTGGTTTCGCCGAGCTTGTCCTGTCGCGCCACGATGCCGGCCTGCAGATTTTCGAGTTCGGCGCCGAGCCGGAGCCCCGTCGCATCGAGCTGCGTGGCTTCCACGTCCTTGCGTTCATCGGTTGCGGCCTTCACCTTTTCGGCCAACGCCAGATAGTCGGTGATTGCCGTTGCGGTGGCATAGGCCTTGGCCTGCGGCTCGGGCGTGAAGATGAAAACCGCGAGCTCGTTGGCGAGGTCGGCGGCCTTGGTGCCGGCTTCGCCGATCTGTGCGAAGTCGGTGTCGTTGCCGCCCAGCATGTAGCGATCCACTGCACCCAGCATGCCCAGGACGTTGGCGCCGATATCGGCTGTCTGTTTCACCGAGCTGAGGTCGTTGGTGGAGGATGCGTAGGCGGTGAGCTCGTCGAGCAGCCCGCGTGCGGCCTTCGCCTTTTCGGTCATCTCGGCCACGATGGACTGCCGGCTGGTGTCGAGCGTGACCACCGCCGTGAACGCCTTGCCGTAGGAGCCGACCACCGAGCGCACATTGGCGATCAGCGCACTGGCCGCTTCGTCGCCGGCGAACTCGGCGGCTGTCTCGTCCTTGTCGATGCTGAGCTTGCCCAGCCGCGCGTCGAACGCGGCGGCGGTGTCGGTGGTGCGGTCGGCGCGGTAGCGGAGTGCCGCCATGCGCAGCGCCTCGATCTCCTTGACGATCTGGCCGGTGGCCAGCGACTGGTGCGCCGCGAGGCGATAGTCGGCAAAGATCCCGGCCACGGCCTGGACCCCAAAATAGCCGGCAACGCTCAGGAAGCCCAGGAGCAACACCAGCGCGCCGAATGCGCCATAAATCTTCTGCGTAATGCTCAGCCGCTGCAGCATCTATCGATCCCCCCACCCGGTCCATCCCTCGACCAGCCGGAGCAAGATGCTAGGTGAAAACGCTTAACGGACCGGGAAATCCGCCGCGCCCGCCAGGGAAACAGCTTTCGGGAAAGCAGGAAAGAATTCCGGAAATCTAAGAAATGAAAAGGGCGGCCCGAGGACCGCCCTTTCAAACCCTATCGCTGTTGCCGTTACTTCGGCGCCAGCACCATGACCATCTGGCGGCCTTCGGAGCGGGGCGAGGACTCGACCTTCGCCTTGGCTTCGAGTTCGGCCTGCACCTTGACCAAGAGCTGCATGCCCAGTTCCTGGTGCGCCATTTCGCGACCGCGGAAGCGCATCGTCACCTTCACCCGGTCACCCTCTTCGAGGAACCGGTGCACCGCCTTCATCTTGGTCTCGTAATCGTGCGTATCGATATTCGGACGCAGCTGGATTTCCTTGACCTCGATCACCTTCTGCTTCTTGCGCGCTTCCGCGGCCTTTTTCTGGGCAGCATATTTGAAGCGGCCGAGATCAAGCATCTTGGCGACGGGGGGGACCGAGTTCGGGGAAATGATGACGAGATCGAGCCCCTGCTCCTGCGCTTCGGTCAAAGCTTCGCGAGTGCGTACGACGCCGCGGTTGGCGCCCTCGCCATCGATCAGCTGAACGTCGGGGGAGGAGATATCTTCGTTAGACTGCGGCCCATCTTTCTGGGGCGCAACGGGTCTCATGGGACGACGAATGGCAGGCGTTCCTTCGATTGTTACCGGAGCGGCGGGAAATCACCGCTAAAATCGTGCCGGGACAGGCATAAGTCAACACCGCGCCGGACAAGAAACATGCGCCGGGCGTGCTTTCGCGACAAACTGTTGCCGCAAGGTGAACTGGCAGGCAAAAGGCAGCAGCGAAATATCGGTTGCTGGAAGGCTCATAGGTGGAATCGGTGGAGTTTGTCGAGGTCGGTGAGGGCACGGACTTGCGCCACATCGCTGTCCTGAGACGGCCGGGCAGCACGCCGGGCATCTTCTGGCTCAATGGCTACCGCTCGGAAATGACCGGCACCAAGGCCTCGATGCTCGATGCCTTCGGCGCCGAGCGCGGCATCGCGGTGACCCGTTTCGACCATTCCGGCAACGGCCAGTCGGGCGGGAATTTCCTCGATGGCACGATCACGCGCTGGCTCGAGGAGTCGCTCGCGGTGTTCGCGACCACGACCGGACCGCAGGTGATCGTCGGCTCATCGCTCGGCGGCTGGCTGGCGCTGCTGATGGCGCGCGAACTGCGCCGGCGGGGCGGGGGCGACCGGGTCAAGGCGCTGATCCTCATCGCGCCGGCGGTGGACGCGACGGCCGAGCTGATGACCAAGCGGATGAGCAAGGCCGAGCTGGCGGCGCTGAAGCGCGCCGGCATCGTGCAGCGTCCGTCGAAATACTCGGACGAGCCCTATCCCTATACGGCCAAGCTGATCGAGGACGGCAACCAGCATCACCTGATGTTCGGACGCGGCATCGATGTCGGCGCCCCCGTGACGATCCTCCAGGGCGGCAAGGACCCCGACGTGCCGCGCGAGCACGCGATGCGGCTGGTGCAGCACTTGCTGACCGACCCGGTGACCTTCACGCTGGTGCCGGATGGCGACCATCGGCTGAGCCGCGAAGCGGATCTGGAACTGCTGCGTGCGGCGGTGGAGCGCGAACTCACGGCGCCGCCGGAGCAATTGGAACTGGAGCTTTAGGAGGGGACCATGACCGAGATCACCGACGACTACATGCGCGAGATGCTGGCCAAATCGCACGCCTACAGCGTGCTGGTCCTGAAGAAGGGGCCGAACTATCAGGCGGACGGCGACCGCAGCATCGTCTGGGAGCACGCCCGCCGAAACTTCGCCATGCGCGCCGCCGGGCAGCTCGCCATCGTCGTGCCGCTGGCCAGTGAGACGGACATGGCCGGCCTGGGGCTGTTCACCACCAGCATCGAGGAGACGCAGGCGCTGATGGCCGACGATCCCGCGGTGAAAGCCGGCTGGCTGACGTTCGAGGTGTATTCGGGGCGCAGTTTCCCGGGCGACAGCCTGCCGGGCTAGAACCGCAGCGCCGTTTTCTGTTGGCCATCCGCATCGAAGTTCGCCGGGTCAAGCCAGCGGTCGAACTCGGCCTTGCGGGCCGGCCACTCGGTGTCGATCATCGAGAACCAGGCGGTGTCGCGGTTCTCGCCCTTCATGATCATGTGCTGGCGGAACAGGCCTTCGTAAGTGAAGCCGAAGCGCAGGGCGGCGCGCTTCGAAGGGTCGTTCCGGTCGTTGCATTTCCACTCGAACCGGCGATAGCCGAGCTCTTCGAAGATGTGGCGGGCGAACAAGTAAAGCGCCTCGGTGGCGCGCTGCGTGCGGGCGATACCCGGGCCCCAGTAGATGCCGCCGATCTCGATGACGCCGTGCTCGGGCGTGATGCGCATCAGCGATTGCCGGCCGCCGGTCTTGCCGGTCGCCTTGTCGATGATGGCGAAGCGCATCGGGTCGGCCTTGTTGGCGACGCTGGTGATGTAGGCTTCGGTATCGGCGAGGGATTTCGGCGGCGGCTCGGATAGGTAGGCGAAGCGCTCGTCCGCATCGGGGACGTTCGAGGCGACGAACAGATCGGCGGCGTGCGCGAGGCCCAGCGGTTCGAGCCGCGTGTAGCGGCCGTCGAGGACGATCGGCTGCGGCGGGGCGGCAGGCTTTGGAGCACTCATGCGCGGCCCTTCCAGATGGCGTCGAGACCTTCGCGGTAGGTCGGATAGAGGAGATCGGCGCCCAGCGCTTCGAGCACCCGCTTCGACGAGACGCGCTTGTTGTCGGAGTAGAAGCTCCGCGCCATCGGCGTCATCTCGGCGGTCTCGTATGGGACTTCGGCCGGTGGCTCGATGCCCATTACGTGGGCGGCGTAGGTGACGAGATCCTGCGGCGGGGCGGGCTCGGTATCGGCGAGATTGAAGGTGCCGTCGAGGTCGCTCAGCGCGGCCCGCGCGGTGATCCGTCCGATATCGGCGACGTGGATGCGGTTGAACACCTGGCCCCGCTTGACGATGCGCCGCGCGGTCCCCTCACGCAGCTTGTCGAAGGCCGACCGGCCGGGGCCATAGATGCCGGCCAGCCGCTCTATGAACAGCGGCACGCCGCGCTCTTTGGCGTAGGCGCGCCAGGCCTCCTCGGCCTCGACGCGCTGCTTCGAGCGGACGTTCTGCGGCCGGGTCGGCGCGTCCTCGTCGATCCATTCGCCGCCGAAATCGCCATAGACACCGACGGTGGAGAAATAGCCGATCCACTCGAGGTTGGGTGCCGCATCGAGATCGGCGCGATGGAGGTTCAGCGCCGGATCGCCGCGCTCGTCGGGCGGGATCGACAGGATGACGTGCGTCGCCTGGCGCAGATCCTCGCTGAGCGTCGTGCCGGGCACTTCGCCGTCGAACACGTGGATGCGATAGGCCGAGTCGGCCATCGACTCGGCGGCTTCGGTGCTGCGCGTCGTGCCGGCGACCGGGATTGCGGGGTCAGCCAGCAGGTGCAATGCCCGCGCCGTGGCGCGCGACGAATAACCCATGCCAAAAAAGAACAGGCGCATTCTCTCAGAACTCTAATTCGCACGCGCCGGCTGGACGACCGCGCTCCACTCTGCCTGAACGGTGGTGTCGCCTTCATCGGGCAAAAACGCAAGCGCCAGAGCATCCGCGCGATCTTTCGCCACAAGCCGGCGCACCGCCCAAACGGCCGCGCCACGGATCAGCGGCTCGGGATCGGCAAGGCGGGCTTCGGCCAGCGGGATGAGTGTGGGGTCGCCGGAATTGCCGACGGCGATGAGTACGTTGCGGAGGAACCGCGCGTGGCCGATGCGCTTGACGGGGGAGCCGGCGAACAGGGCGCGGAAGCCGGGATCGTCGAGTTGCACGAGGTCCGCGAGCGCGGGGGATTTGAGCTCGTAGCGAGCGCGGAGCTTCATCTCGTGCGTTTCGGACGCGAACTTGTTCCACGGGCAGACGGCGAGACAATCGTCGCAGCCATAGATGCGGTTGCCCATCGGGGCGCGGAACTCGAGCGGGATCGGGCCCGGATGCTCGATGTTGAGGTAGCTGAGGCAGCGGCGCGCATCGAGCTGGAACGGCGCGGGGAAGGCGTTGGTAGGGCAGACATCGAGGCAGCGCCGGCAATTGCCGCAGCTTTCGGGGTGCGGCGCGTCGGCGGGGAGTTCGGCGCTGGTGAAGATGGCGCCGAGGAACAGCCACGAGCCGTACTCGCGGCTGACCAGCACGGTGTGCTTGCCCTGCCAGCCGATCCCCGCGGCCTCCCCAAGCGGCTTCTCCATCACCGGCGCGGTATCGACGAACACCTTCACCTCGGCCCCGGTTCGCCGATTAAGCAGCCCCGCAAGCTCCTTGAGCTTGCCCTTGATGATGTCGTGGTAATCGCGATTGCGGGCGTAGACCGAGATGTTGCCCAGCGAACGGTGCTTGAGGTCGGCCATCGGGTCGCTGTCCGGCCCGTAGTTCATGCCCAGCATCACCACCGACCGCGCCTCGGGCCACAGCGCTTCCGGCGCGCCGCGGCGTTCGGCAGTCTCGGCCATCCACGCCATCTCGCCGTGCCACTCGCGGGCGAGGGCGGTGTCGAGCTTTCCCGGCAAATCCGGCCGCGCATCGGCACGCGCCACGCCGAACGCATCGAAGCCCAGGGCCTTGGCGCGGTCGCGGAGTTCGGCGAGGAGCTTTGTGTCTGTCACGCTGCGCGGTGTAGCACAGTCAGAGGCAGCGTCAGAAATCGAGATCCGCATACCCGGTCGCCGCCGGCATGCCGGCCACACGGTCGTTGAGTAGCGTCCGGAACGCTGGCCGCGACTTGATGCGGGCGTACCATTGCCGGGTTTCGGCCGAGGTGTCCCACTGTACGTCGCCCAGATAGTCGAGGCTGGAGAGGTGGGCGGCCAGCGCGAAATCGGCGAGGGTCATGGTGTCGCCGGCGATCCAGTGGCGGGTGGCGAACAGCCAGTTGAAGTAGTGCAGATGCTCGGCGAGGTTGGCCTTCGCGACGCGCAGCACGCCCGGCTCGGGCGTCATGCCGCGCTGGTCGCGTTTGACGATCTTTTCCTCAAGCACGTAGCGGGTCACTTCGTCGTTGAGCTTGACCAGCACCCATTCGAGCAGCCGCCACATCTCGTTGCGTAGCGCCGGCTGTGAGGGGAACAGCCCCGCGACCGCAGTCGGCGCGTAGCGCTCCTCGATGGCGTGGACCACTGCGAGTGTCCCCACCACCGGCGGCTCGCCGTTCTCGGCGAGGATCGGCACGGTTGCCGCGGGGTTGAGCTCGAGCAGCGCGGGCTCGCGTGTCCACGGCTTGATGTCCTCCAGGTCGATGCCGACGCCGTATTCGGCGAACATCAGCCGGGCGAGGCGGGAGGAGGGGTCGAGCCTGTGCTGCAGCAACCTTGGCATGCGGGAAAAGGGTCCTTGCCGATCCTTGGCGGGGCCGGGCAAATCGGGCTAGATGCCGCCCGCGCCGCCCCGCCGGGTGGGATGAGTTAGGGGATCAGATGAACGCCGATCAAGGTCTTTTTGTGCCGCTGATCCTAGGGATTATCGAGGGCCTTACCGAATTCCTACCGGTCTCATCGACCGCCCACATCCTGCTCGCCGGACACTTCCTCGGCTTCCAGAGTCCGGGGCGGGTGTTCGAGGTGCTGATCCAGCTCGGCGCGATCCTCGCGATCGTCGTGGTGTATTTCCAGCGCCTTCTGCAGATCGCCAAGGACGCAATCGCCCGGAAACCCGGGGCTCTGCGCTTTATCCTCGGTGTGATCCTCGCCTCGTTCCCGGCGGCGATTGCCGGCGTGCTGCTGCACGATTTCATCAAGACGGTGATCTACGAGACGCCGGTGGTGTTCTGCGTGTCGTTGATCGTCGGCGGCATCGTGCTGCTCTATGTCGACCAGCTGAAGCTGACGCCGAAGTACACAGATATCTACAACTACCCGCCGCTGCTCTGCCTCTATATCGGGCTGTTCCAGATGCTGGCGCTGATCCCAGGCGTATCGCGCTCCGGTTCGACCATCGTCGGCGCGCTGCTGCTCGGCACCGACAAGCGCTCGGCGGCGGAGTTCACCTTCTTCATCGCCATGCCGATCATGGGCGGGGCGTTTCTCTACGACCTCTATAAGAGCCGCGAGTTCATCACGGCCGAACTCGGCGCGGCGGTGATCATCGGTTTTGCCGCGGCGTTCATCGTGGCGTTCTTCGTGGTGCGGTATTTGCTCGACTACATCTCGCGGCACGGCTTCGCGATCTTCGCCTACTGGCGGATATTCGTCGGCGCGATTGGGCTGTGGGGGATTTTGCTGTTCGGCTAGGCCGACATCGCCGCCTTGAATGCCCTGACCACTGCCGGATCGGTGCGCCGGCGCGTCTCCGCGGCGAAGCCCAGGCGCACGGCCGGAGCGCTGGATGCCGGGCCCGGTGAGGCGCAGGAGCTGTGGACTTCGTCGACCGGGACCGCGGCCAGTAGCGCGCCGACATTGGCGGGGGTGAGGCCTGAGCCGGCCATGATGTGGATGCGGCCACGGGCGGTGGCGTGGGCGATTGCGATGTTGTCGATGCCGTCGAGCGCGACGTGCACGCCGCCGGAGGTGAGGATGCGCTCGAACTTCAGAGCCACCGCTGCTTCGGTCGCCTCGGCGAAGTCCGGTACTAGGTCGATGGCGCGGTGCAGCGTGGAGCCGAGGCCCTCGGCCTGGTCCATCAGCCGCGCCAGCACTGTTACGTCGAGCTCGCCATTGGGACGCGAGGCGCCCAGCACCACGCCGGCGAGGCCAGCGGCGCGGATGGCGTCGATGTCGGCCAGCATGGCGTCGACATCGGCATCGTCGCAGACGAAATCGCCGCTGCGGGGGCGGACGATGGCGTAGACCGGGATCGGCGCGTCGGCGGCGAGCCGCATCAGGCCGGGGGACGGCGTGAGCCCGCCCAGTTCGAGGGCAGAGCAGAGTTCGATCCGATCGCCACCGCCGG
This sequence comes from Devosia sp. P1_H9, assembly GCF_056405135.1. Taxonomy (NCBI): domain Bacteria; kingdom Pseudomonadati; phylum Pseudomonadota; class Alphaproteobacteria; order Hyphomicrobiales; family Devosiaceae; genus Devosia; species Devosia sp. P1_H9. The sequence continues at coordinate 403,238 of NZ_JBFUCQ010000003.1, read as the reverse complement.
CGACTGCCGCGATCAGGCTTTGCGGGTCGGCGACACAGACTTCGAGCAGGCGGGCGCTCACGAGGCGTTCTCCGTGAAACCGAGGATGGCGGCACCGACGAGGCCGGGCTCTACCGTGAGTCGCGAGGGCACCACCAGCGGTTCGCTGAGCCGGCGCAGGATGCGCTGGCGCACTGCGGTGTCGAGAAGCGCGATGAACTCCGGCACCTTGCCGAGCCCACCACCCACCGGGACGATGCCGGCGCCGATCACGTTGATCACCAAAGCCAGCGGACCGGCGAGCAGATCGACCTGCACCTCGATGGTGCGAGCGGCATTGGCGTCGCCGGTGCGCCAGGCTTCGACGATTGCGGTGCTCGGGAGCTCGATGCCGTGGAGTTGCTTGTGCAGCCGTTCCATACCGCGCGCCGCGCCGATCGTGTCGACGCAGCCGGCCTGGCCGCAGCCGCAGGGGAAGCGCGGGATGTCGACAGGCGGGTTGCCCGCCGAGGTGGCGGCCACCGGGCCGTGCCCCCATTCGCCGGCAAAGCCACCCGCACCGTTGACGATGCGTCCATCGATGACGATGCCGCCGCCGACTCCGGTACCGAGGATGGCGCCGAAGACGATGCGGAGGCCGCGGCCGGCGCCTTCGATGGCTTCGGCCAGCGCGAAGCAATCGGCGTCATTGGCGACGAACACCGGGCGGCCGAGCTGCTCGCTGAGTTCGGCTGCGAACCGCCGGCCATCGATGCAGGGGATGTTGGCGCAGGTGATGACACCATCGGCCGGATCGACCACGCCGGTGATCGAAATTGCCACCGGCGCATCGGTCGGCGCCCCCGAACTGTTGGCGACGCCGCGGATCGCGGTGGCGAAGGCGCCGAAGTCGTCGAGCGGTGTCGGCACGCGGCCGAGCGGGGTCAACTCGGACGGACTGGTAGCGACGGCGCCCTTGATGCCGGAGCCGCCAATATCGAAGCAGATAATCATCGGGGTTGAGTGCTTTCTAAGGAGCAGGCATCTACCTTCGTAGTACCCGGCCGACTCGGCCAGCGTGAAAGGTGCGATGACGCGCAATGGTTGAACAGAGCCGCCCGGCGAACCCTACGATCGACGATGTCGCAGCGCTGGCGGGTGTATCGCGCGCTGTCGCCTCGCGCGCCCTGTCGACCGAGAAGCGCCCGGTCTCCGCGGAAAAGCGCGAGCGGGTGCTGCAGGCGGCGGCCGAACTCGGCTACCGGGTGAACCTCCTGGCGCAGAGCCTCACCACCAAGACGGTCAACCTGATCGCGGTGGTGGTCAATCACATCCACGATCTCTCCGATCTCGACCTGTTCGACCTGTTGCTGGCCGAGACCCAGGCCATCGGCAAGCAGGTGATCCTCATTCGCGTCGGCTCGGTCGACAAGGTCGAGGAGTTCCTGCGCCAGGGCGTTGCCTATCATGTCGATGCGGCGCTGGTGTTTTCCGATTTCGCCGATGCCGAGACGGTGCGGAAGATGTTCCGCTCCGACCAGGTGGTGATGCTCAACGGCCGCCACGACAAGCTGTCGCCAGCTATCATCCCCGATGAAGCGGTCGGCATCGAGCAGGCCATCGCGGACGCGGCCCGCAATCGGGTGAAGACCGCGGCGCTGGTCACCGGCCGTGCCTCCTCGCTGGTCGAACAGGCACGCATCGCGTCCTATCTCGCGGCGTTCCAGAAGCATGGCATCGAACTCGTGCAGACCGTCCAGGGCGATTATTCCTATCAGAGCGGGCACGCGGCGGCGCCCGCGGTGGTCGGCTTCGAGTGCCCCGATGCAGTGTTCTGCACCTCCGACGCCATGGCGATGGGCATTCTCGATGTCTGCCGTGAGGATTTCCCCGGCAACCGCCCGACCCGCTTCCGGCTCTACGGCTTCGACAACCTGTCGCTGACCGATTTCGATGCCTACCCGATCTCGTCCATCGGCTACGACAAGGCTGACTACGTGCGCCAGATGGTGCGGTTTCTCGCCGACCCCACGGCGTTCGTTCCGGGCCAGCCACCGGTGCTGATCCCGACGCGGTTTGTGCCGCGGAAGACCAGCTAGGGGGCTTATCCTCCGGCGTCTCCCACAACTCGGTGTCACCCCGGCGAAGGCCGGGGCCCATCCTGAGGTGGCGAGGTTGGCGCTGGAGCCGAGACATCTCAGGATGGGTCCCGGCCTGCGCCGGGATGACGCCGTGGGTGGGCGATGTCGAAGCCGCGCGCCATAGCCCTGTGCCACCAACACCCCAAAAAGGGTTCCGGGCCGCCTTGGGGGACGGCCCGGCAGTCGGCTTGGACGGCGGCGAAGGGAGATGGCGCCGCCCCAGCCCGTTCTTACCAGAGCGCGATCAGCTCGGGCGGGTTGGCGGTCTCGCCCCACCACTTCTTGTAGTTGGCGGCATAAGCGCCCGACTGGATGTAATCGGACACGAACATGTCGAGCCAGCGCACGAACTCGGTGTCACCCTTGGCGACGGCGATGCTGATCGGGTCGTTCGAGTAGAGGCCCGCAAGCGTCACGAGGGTCGGGTTCTTGGTGGCGAGGTAGTCGAGGAGCGAGGAGTCTTCGATCGCGGCGTCGACCCGCTTCTGCTGCAGCTGCAGCACGCCATCGGGCGCGAACTGGTCGACATAGACCAGCTCGGCGGTCGGCACGGCGGTCTTGATGAAGGTCTCGCCCGTGGTGCCACGGCCGACGACGATCTTCTTGCCGGCGAGGCCGGCGAGGTCGGTGATGCCCGAGTCGGCCTGGACGATGACGCGGAGGCCGGCACGGTTGTAGGGGATCGTGAAGTTGACCGACTTGGCGCGCTCGAGCGTCGCCGAGGTGTTGGCGACGACGATATCGAGCTGGCCCGAGACCAGCATCGAGATGCGGGCGTCACCCGAGACGTCGGTGAATTCCACCGGCACGCCCAGCTTCGTGGCGATCATGTTGGCGACGTCGACGTCATAGCCGACCGGGTTGTTCTGGGCATCGCGGAAACCGATCGGCTCGCCGCCGAGCGACACGCCGATGCGCACGACGTTGCGGCCGCGGATGTCGTCGAGCATGCCGGCCATGGCCGGGACGGCCGTGGTGGCGACGAGCGCCAGCGCGGCAATAGTGGTCAGAATACGCTTCATGGGTTGTTCCTCTCCTGGATCAGATAGTCTTCGCTGCCCGGAGTTCCGGCTCCGGCATCGAGTCGTCCCAGAGCCAGTAGCGAATCTCGCCCTGGCACCTGAAATTGAACACCTCGTGGTTCCCCTTGGCGTCGACGGCGTGGATCACCACCCCGCCGAGGAACCCCTCGGTCAATTCGCCGAGCTCGTCGACCGCGAGCTTGATGGCGTCGCTCAGCGAGTAGCCGAGCTTCATGGCGAGGACGATCGTGCGGCTGGTGGCGCAGCGCATCGTCATTTCGCCGGTATGGGTGCAGGCGGCGGCGCCGTAGCGGCTATCGGCGTAAAAGCCGGCGCCGGGGATCGGGCTGTCGCCGAGCCGGCCCGGATATTTCCAGGCCCAGCCGGAGGTCGATGTCGCGGTGTGGATGCCACGTGCCGGATCAGCACTCAGGTACACAGTGGTGTCGCGCACCCGCTCCGGGTCGGTGATGGTCTTCAAGAGCGGCGCCAGCGGGGTGTTGGGGAAGGCCGCCTTCTGCTCCGGCGTCATCTCCTTCTCGAGCCGCTCCCACCAGACGCGCTTGCTATCCTCGAGCAGCACGTCATCGACAGAGAAACCGGTTTCAGTAGCAAAGCGGCGCGCGCCGTCGCCGGTCAGCATCACATGCGGCAGCTTCTTCATCACCTCGTGGGCGAGGCGAGCGACCGGGATGGTGTTGGGCACCGCACCGACGCTGCCGACTTCGCGGGTGGTGCCATCCATCACGGCGGCATCGCATTCCATCTCGCCGAGCATGTTGGGCCAGCCGCCGTGGCCGACGCTGCGCACCTTGGTCTCGGCCTCGACCTTGCTGATACCGGCGACCAGGGCGGTCAGACTATCGGTGCCCGAGCGCAGCATCTCGACGGTCGTGGGGACGCCTGGCCAGCCTTCCGCATTGGCGATGAACAACATGGTGGTCAGTCTTTCCGCATCTTGGAGAGAAACTGCGCGACGCGCAGCTGTGCGAGGCCGCCATCGGCTGCAAAGAATTCCTTGGTCGGCAGGTCGACCAGCAGCACGCCCTTCTCGAGAAAGACGATGCGGTTGGAGATCTGCCGGGCAAATTCGATCTCGTGGGTGACGAACACCATGGTGGTGCCGCTGGTCGCGAGCTTGGCGAGAATATCCAGCACTTCCGAGGTCATCTCGGGGTCGAGCGCGCTGGTGACCTCGTCGAGCAGCAGGTAGCGCGGCTGCATCGCCAGGGCGCGGCAGATGCCGACGCGCTGCCGCTGGCCGCCCGAGAGTTGCGCCGGATAGGCATCGGCGCGATCGCCCAAACCAACAGAGGCGAGCAGCGCCCGGCCCTCGGCTTCCGCCTCGACTTTGGGCCGCTTCAGCACTTCGATCGGCGCCAGCGTGATGTTCTGCAGCGCCGTCATGTGCGGGTAGAGGTTGAACAGCTGGAACACCGTGCCGGAGCGCTTCCGCGCCTCGGCCAATTCCTTGGGCTTCGATACATCGAAATCGTCGACGGTGATCTTGCCGGCATTGAGCTTCTCGAGCCCGTTGATGCAGCGGATCAGCGTCGACTTGCCCGAGCCGGAGGAGCCGAGGATCGACACCACCTCGCCGGGGTTCACCGTGAGGTTCACTCCATCGAGGACAACCGCCGGGCCAAAGGCCTTTTTGACGTTTTCGACTTTCAGCATGCTTCAGAGGCCCCGGAAGGCGCTATGCGCCCGCAGACGTTTTTCGGCCCAGGCGCCCAGCGAGGCGACCGCCTTGGCGGCGAGGTAGTAGAGGATGCCGACCGCGGTCCACACGATGAACGGTTTCAGCGTCCTGAGGTTCAGCGTGGCACCGATCTTGGCGAGGTCGAGCACGCCGATCACCGAGATCAGCGAGGTGACCTGCAGCTGGTTGACCAGCAGTGCCGTCAGCGGCCCGATGGAGAAGGCGGCGGCCTGCGGCGCGATCACGTGGCGCAGCACCTGCCAGCGGCTGAGCCCGAACACCCGCGCCGCCTCGATCTGGTCGCGGCCGATGGATTCGATCGACGACACCGCGATGACGTAAACGAAGGCTGCGGTGTTGGCCGAGAGCGTCACCACGGCCGCCTGCACCGGCGTCACGTTGACGTGGAAGAACGCCGGAAAGCCGAAGAACACCAGGAACAGCTGCACCAGCACCGGTGAGTTCTTGAGGATCTCGGAGACGAAGGTGATGACCTGCGTCAGCACCGGCACGCGGTAGAACCGCACCACGCCCCACAGGACGCCGACGAACACGCCGATCAGCGAGGTGATGAGGAACAGCCCGACGGTGACGCCTAGGCCCTGCAGCAGGAGGATGATGTCGTAGGGGGTGAACTCGGCGAAACGCATCAGCTCACCTGTTCCTGGAGGTCGCGGTTGAGGCGGCGGTGCAACAGCGTGATGCCGAGCGAGACGAGGTAGGTCAGCGCCGCGTAGACCACCAGCAGCACGACGTAGACCTCGAACGGCCGGAACGTGTCGGAGGCGACGATCTTTGCTTGTCCGGTCAGCTCGTTGAGGGTGATGGTCGAAAGGATCGACGAGGTGAGGATCATGTTGATCAGCACCGAGCCGAGTGGCCGCACCGAGGTGCGCAGCGCGATCGGCAGCACGATGCGGGTGAAGGTAACGCGCTTCGACAGCCCGCTGACTTCCGCCGCTTCGAGGATGCCGTTGTCGATGGCGAGGATACCCGCCCGGATCGCGTCCGACGCATAGGCGCCGCCGGCGATCGACAGCGCCACCACCCCGGTGGTGAAGGCGTCGATGTAGATGCCGATCTCGGGCAGTCCGTAATAGAAGAAGAACAGCTGCACGATGAACGGGATGTTGCGGAACAGGTCGACATAGAGGAAGGCCAGCCGGCTGATCCATTGGCTCGCCGAGGTGCGCGCGATGGCCACCAGCATGCCGAGGATGACGCTGCCGCAGAGCGCCAGGGCGCATGCTTCGAGCGTCAATAGCGCCCCTTCGGCCAGGAAGCCGAGATGCGGAACGAGAATGGTGAGATCGAGCCGCACGTGCCCTCCCGCCGAGTGAAACCGGTTTCACTTTATGTGACGGTTCCGCATTGTCAAGCAGCGAGGCTGCTCTTTTCCTTGATGGCGTGGCGAGTGCGTAACCGCACACACGTCGGCGTGAACGGCATTCATCCGGAGGTGTGGCCGGCTAGCACTCGACAATCACGGCTCATTCTTGCTGGGTAGCGGGCTGTTATTGGCCACCCTTGTTGCGAGACCTGTTTTGACCACCCGCCGCCTTTTTATGATCGGGAGCGCCGCGCTGGCGCTCAGTGCCTGCTCCTCCACCGGTAAGCGCGAGCTCGCCTCGAGGAGCAATGTCATCCAGGTCGACGAACCCTGGGCCAGCTATTACTCGATGAAGACCAACGAGCCGTTCCCGGTGCCCGGCATCGACATCCGCAAGATCCCGCAACAGTTCTGGCGCCAGGAAGTCGACTATGCCGGCAAGGAGAAGCCCGGCACCATCGTCGTCAACACCACCGAGCGCTTCCTCTACCTGGTCGAGCCGGGTGGCCGCGCCATGCGCTATGGCGTCGGCGTCGGGCGCGAGGAGGGGCTGAACTTCCGCGGCACCGCGGTGATTTCGCGCAAGGCCGAGTGGCCGCGCTGGACCCCCACCGCCAACATGGTCAAGACCCAGCCCGAACGCTACGGGCCCGTCGCCGCCGGCCTCGAGCCCGGCATCAGGAACCCGCTCGGCCCGCGCGCGCTCTATCTCTACCGCAACGGCAAGGACACGCACTTCCGCCTGCATGGCACGCTCGAGCCCTACACCATTGGCCAGTCTGTCTCGTCGGGCTGCATCCGTCTGATCAACCAGGACATCATCGACCTCTATAGCCGCGTTCCCACCGGCACGAAGGTGGTCGTCACCGGCTGACCTGCCCATCCGGGCAGGGCCGTGAGGGGCGGGGTGACAAATCCCGTTCCGCTCATCATTATGGCGCTCCCGGAATCAGCGGCGGGGACGTCCGTGGCATCAAAGGCCAATATCGATGCCTGGTTCGAGCGCATCGGCTTTGCCGGCTCGATCGCTCCCTCGCTGGAGACGCTGAGCCAATTGCATCAGCTGCATCCGGCGGCGATCCCTTACGAGAACCTCGATCCGCTGATGGGCGCCCCCGTCCGGCTCGACCTCGCCAACCTGCAACAGAAGCTGCTGTTCGACCGGCGGGGCGGCTACTGCTTCGAGCACAACCTCCTGTTCAAGGCGATGCTCGCCGAGCTGGATTTCGAGGTGAAGATGCACGGCGCCCGGGTGCTCTGGGGCCTAGCCGAGGGCGAGGAGCCGCCGCTGCGCCACCTGGTGCTCACCGTCGAGGTGGCCGGCGTCACCTACCTTGCCGATGTTGGCTTCGGCGGCCAGACTGCGACGGCGCCGCTCCGGCTGCGCGCAGATGTTCCCCAGGAGACCCCGCTCGACACCTTCCGCCTCCTCGAAACCGATGGCACCTGGCAGGTGGATATCGAAATCGAGGGCGAGTGGCGGGCGCTCTACAGCTTCGAGCGAACCGAGCGCAGTGAGGAGGAACTGGTCCGGCTGAGCGAGGAAGCCGCCTCGTCGCCGTTCTTCACGCAGAACCTGCTGGTCGCCCGTGTCGAAAAGGGCCGGCGCCTGGCGCTGTTCAACCGCAAGCTCAACATCCACACCGTCGGCGCGCCGAGCGAGGCGCGGCTGCTGAACTCGGTTGCCGAGATGCGCGAACTGCTGGCGGGTCCGCTTGGCATCCAGTTGCCCCATGACGAGCGGCTGGACCCAGCGCTGCAGAAGATCATCGATCGCGAGCCCACCTGATGGCGCCGGTCTATGTCGACCCCGAAAAAGTCCGCGAGTTCAAGGACGAGCAGGCCTTCTACGATTGGCTGGCGCAGCACCACGACAGCTGGGACGAGGTCTGGATCAAGATCCACAAGGTGGGTTCCGGCCTACCCTCGATCACCGCCAAGCAGGCGATAGATGTGGTGCTGTGTTGGGGCTGGATCGACGCGGTGCGCAAGGGGCTCGACGACAAGAGCTTCCTGCAGCGCTACACCAAGCGCGGCCGGAAGAGCATCTGGAGCAAGATCAACGTCGACAACGTCGCCCGGCTGGTCGAATCCGGGCGGATGACCGAGCACGGACTGAAGCATGTCGAGGCGGCCAAGGCCGATGGCCGCTGGGACAAGGCCTACGGCGCCGGCAAGGACCTGAAGATCCCCGACGACCTGCAGGTAGCGATCGACGCCGAACCAGCGGCAAAGGAAATGCTGGGCAGGCTCAGCGAGCAGAACCGCTTCGCCATCGCCTTCCGCACCCACAACATGAAGACCGAGGCCGGCCGGCAGAAGAAGATCGCGAGCTTCGTCGAGATGCTGAAGCGCGGCGAGACAATCTACCCGCAGGGCAAGCGGAAGTGACGGTTTGGGTGGCGTTCCTCCGCGCCGTCAATGTCGGCAAGCGCCAGATGAAGATGGCCGAGCTGAAGGCGCTCTGCGAGGAACTCGGCTACGGCAACATCAAGACCATCCTCGCCAGCGGCAACGTGCGCTTCGAATGTGCGCATGATCCCAAGGCCGAGCTGGAAGCCGCGATCGAGAAGCGCTGGGGCTGGTTCAGCGAGGCGGTGATGCGGTCGGGCGACGAGATCGAGGCGATGCTGGCGTCGAAGCCGTTCGCCGCCTACCCGGAACAAGGCCACTTCCATCGCTACGTCATGCTGTTCGACAAGCCGCTGCCGACAGGCGCGACGTACACCGGCATCCCCGACAACTACGACGTCGTGCGTGCCGATGCGCGCGATATCTACCTCGTCGGCTACAGGCAGCCCGATGGCCGGCACGGGCCGGGGCTGGACAAGTTCGACCGGCAGTTGGAGAAGGACGCAATCGCGACCATGCGCAACTGGAACACCATCCCCAAGGTCCTCAATTGATCACTGTCCTCGGCTCCACCAACCTTGATCTCATCGGCACCGTCAGCCGCATCCCCAAGCCCGGCGAGACCGTGCCGGGCAACGAGTTCTCGATGGCTGCCGGCGGCAAGGGCGCCAACCAGGCGCTGGCGGCGCGACGTGCGGGGGCCGAAGTCCGCATGTTCGCCGCGGCAGGTTCCGACAGTTTTGCGGACGAAGCCCTCAAACTTCTGCGCGCCGACGGCGTCGATCTGAGCCACGTGCGCATCGTCGACGGCGCCACCGGCATCGCCATGATCTTTGTGGACGAGGCGGGCGAAAACGTCATCGCCATCCTCCCCGGCGCCAATGGCACCATGAGCGCCGCTGATGCCGATGCGGCGCTCGCGGGCCTCGGCATCGGCTCGGTGCTGATGCTGCAGCAGGAAATCCCACAGGTGGCGACCGTGCGGGCGCTGGAACTGGCCAAGGCGCAGGGCGTCGTCTCGATCCTCAACACCGCGCCGTTCCTGAAGACCACCAAGGCGGTGGCCGAGCAGGCCTCGATCGTCATCGCCAACGAAACCGAGTTCGAGCTTCTGACCGGCGCCGGCATGGACAAGCTCGATGCGGCGATGACCGACTGGGCCAAATCGCAGAACCAGACGGTGATCGTGACGCTTGGGCCGGACGGCGCACGGGCCGCGACGCCGACCGGCAGTTTTGCGGTGCCGGCGATGAAGGTCGACCCGGTCGATACGGTCGGGGCAGGGGATACGTTCTGCGGTTACCTCGCCGCTGGGCTGGACCGCGGACTGGACCTCGAGGCCGCGATGCGTCGGGCGGCGGTGGCGGCGAGCCTTGCTGTGCTGAAGCCGGGGGCGCAGCCGGCGGTGCCGTATCTGAGGGACGTCGAAGCGGCGCTGAAGTAGTCAGTCTCGCCGAACCTGCGCCTCATAGGCCCGTAGCATAGGCTCGAGGTGATCCTCGAACAGCAGGCCCGGCCGCTCTTCCAGGGCCATGGGATATGCCGCCTCTGCCGCCAGCGAGATGCCGAGAAAGGCGATGATCCCTTCCGCTGTGCCGGGCGCGGCGAAGCGGTATTGGTTGGTTTCGAGGCGCGACAGGAGCGTCTTTTTCGCGGCGATCATCTTTTCCGTGACGCCGATGCCGTTGCTCATCGAGGTCGCGAGCTTGATGTAGTCGTGCTGCGGCGTGCCGAGGTGGTGGACGCTCCCGGCAGTGCGCCATAGCTGCATCAATAGTTCGAGATCGGTCATGTTGGTGAGCTCGAGATCGTAGCGCGCGTCGCAGCGGCGGCGGTCCCAGACGATCATCGAATCCATCGACAAGTTGACGAACTTGTAGGCGCCGGGTGTCAGCACCTGGTCCGGCCCGTCGCCGACCAGGCGCAGCCGGTTGTAGTTCTGGTCCATTACGTCGAGCGCCGATGCGACGATCGGCTGTTCAGCCAGCGCCGCGACCGCCAGTTCGAGCTTGCGTGGCTTCATCCGGTCGTCGGCGTCGAGGATAGCCACGTAAGGCGTCTGGATGCGGTCGAGCGCCAGGTTGCGGGCCCGTGAGGCACCGGCGCCGACGCGGCCGGAACTGAGGAAATGGAAGCGTCTGTCGACGAGGCCGGCGCGGCCGAGCAGTTCTTCGTAGTCCTCGCCGTCATCGGTGACGATCCAGGCTTCCCAATCGGCATGGGTCTGCGCGAGCACGCTGCGCACCGCTTCTTCGATAAGGGTTTCGGCCTTGTAGGCGGGGATCACCACCGCCACAGTACTGTCCGTCAAAGCCCAGGCTCCCCGCCGCTCGCGGTCTTGATTGAGAAAGTCCCGAGACCCATATCACGGGCATGGAACGGTGCCACTGAAACTAGGGCCGCTCCACACCGTTGCTTGGAACAAGGACGATCCGGATGTCGCGCGTCTCCATGTTTTCGGCGCCGTTTTTGCTCGGCTTCGATGCCTTCGAAGAACGCATCGATCGAATGAGCAAAGCCGCCGATGGCTACCCGCCTTATAATATCGAGCGTTCGCTCGATGCGGAGGGGGCGGAGACGTTTATGATTTCCATTGCCGTCGCGGGGTTCGGCCAGCCCGACCTCGAGGTGACGGTGGAAGACAACCAGTTGCTGGTACGAGGCCGCCAGAAGGACGACGCCAGCCGGGAGTACCTGCATCGCGGCATTGCCGCGCGGCAGTTCCAGCGAAACTTCCTCCTCGCCGACGGCATGGTGGTCAAAGACGCGATTTTGAGGAACGGCATGCTGATGATCGCAGTTGTTCGTCCAAGAGCCGAAAAAATCGCCCGCCGTATCGAGATACGTTCTGCCTAAGAAAGGGGAACACGCATGCAAGAGAACAGAGAACAGCAGCTAGATAACCCCCTGCGGAACCTGACCCCAGCCCAGTTCATGGCGCTCGGCGGCAATGCAGTGGTCTACGTCAAGCACGTCAAGGGCGCGGATATGGGTCCGATCCTGCCCGACAGCGAATTCAGCGAAGAGTCCGACTTCCATATCGTGGTCTCCGCCGACGGCTCGCCGTTGATGGTGGGCGACAGCGAGGAAGCCGTGGAAGAGTGGCTGGCCGACCGCTCCTTCGGGATTGTGACGCTGCACTGAGACGCACGTGTTTGAGACGATAGCCTTCTCCCTTTGTGGGAGAAGGTGCCCGAAGGGCGGATGAGGTATTTCTCCGCCATATTCCAGTCGTTCGTCGCTTCGTTCCCACCGTGCATCGCAAGGCGATGCCCATCCGGCGATCACGCGCCACCTTCTCCCGCAAGGGGAGAAGGCAAGGAGCGGGAGCCGAAACACCCTCAGAATGGATCGGCAATCAGTCCCCAAGGCTCGTGAGATCGACCTTGTTGACGCTGACCGTCTTGCTCTTGCGCACGAAGCCGTAGAGCACGCCGGGCTGCGAGCGGTCCCATGCGATGCCCTGGCCGGCAATCGCCAGCGGCACGGTGCCGATCCAACTGAGCGTCGATCCGATCTTGGGGACCTGCATCACATAGGCTTCCGCTGGGTCGTGGCCGCTGAGATAGAGGTTGCCGTCCGGGCCCCACGAGCCGCCCGAGTTCGACATGTCGTCGAACTTTTCCACCACTACATCCGGAATCACGTAAGCCTGCGCCACCTGCCAATCGGGGGTGAAACGCACGATCTGGGTGTTGTACTTGTTGCCGTAGGCGACCGGGCTCTTGTCGAACACCCGGTTGTAATTGGCAAAGCCGCCCCACCAGGTACCGTCAGCCGCCTGGTCGACCCAGGTGAACGAACCGATCTGGATGCCAAAGCTGTGGCTTTCGAGATGATCGAGCGTCACGGCATCGAAGATTTCGAGCGACGAGGTCATCGGCCAGACCGGGTAGTTGGAATGGGCGATGTAGATCTTGCCGTCGACCACCACGGCGCTGTCGAAGTGGATGGCGCCGAGATCCTCGTAGTCGCGGCTCAGCACGAGCTTCTTGGTGTCCTTGGCGTATTTGGCGATCGAGGTGTTGTCGATCGCATAGAAATGCTCGGCATCGACGCCGATGGCCTGGTTGATCTCGGGGATCTCGAAGCTGTCGAGCACGCTCGAGGTCATCGCCACCGGCTCTTCGGCGAGGGCCGGCGCAACGCAATTTAGGGCGACAACAAGCGTTGCCGCCAGCGACAATCTGGCAAACATCTCATTCTCCTGAACGGCTAGGGGTGGCGCACTTACGGCGGCGCAACCGAACGTGACGCTATGCGCCGTCGGTGAAACTCATGTGACAGGCGGGCGGGCTCCGGCGAAGCATCCGGCCTCGCCGTCAGGCCTGCCACCACCTGAGCACGCGCAGCGCCCTGAGCGTGATCCAGGCCGACGGCCGGCCTGCTCCTTCATCCATGTCGAACCACACCCGCCCCCCCGGCTTCCAGTCGAGCGGCCAGCTGCCGTCTGCGAGTTGCCGGCTACGCAAGTGCTCGGTCGCTTCCGCGAGGCGGGCATCGGGACGGGTGCCGTCCAGGATTCCGGCCGAGCGGAAGTAATCGAGCGCCCTGAGGATGTCGTAGCGCCAGCGGTTGGGGTAGGTGAGACGCAGGAACTGCTCGTCCGCAGGCTCCCAGGTGCTGAGCTGCCGGAACAGGTGACGCTCCAGCAGGTATGCTTCGCCCGACCTGCGCGCCGCGCGTACCTCAGCCGAGCCACCGGTCGCTCGTTCGTACTCGAGCAAGCCCTCGAGCACGTTGATGGTCGTCGCAAAGGACGACCGGCGCGAGCCATTAGCCCGCTCGCAGTTCCAGCCGCCGTCGTCGAGGCGCTGGCCCAGCAGCCGTTCGACGATACCTGATACGTCGACCCCAAAATATGCGCCGTCCGCCAGCGTGCGGCCGTTGATGCACTCCTCGACCTCGCCTTCCCAGAACGGCTGGCCGCCTTCGTCCCAGCGGGCGTTGCGGCCCACCAGTTCCACCGTCCGGCGTGCGCGCTCGGATCGTGGATCGAGGCCGAACTCCCTGAGCTGGGTCAGCGCGAAACATGTCGCGGTGAAGGGTTGCCCGCGCTCCCGCCACTCGGCCCAATCGAAGCCGGCGGGAACGAACGCGCCACCCGCCCACTGGCCGTCCGCGTCCTGGTGCGAGAGAAGCCGCGCGCCCCAGCCCTCCGTCTCCACCCTGCGGCGCTCGGCCTGGCAGGCGGCCGAGGGGGCATCAAGGAGATCGCGCATCGCCTGCCAGCGGATCGCTGGATCGGTGTCGAGCAGCCAGTCGATCACCGAGGGGAACATCGCCGTGCCGCTAGGCCGCCCGGGTCGCTTCCAGGGGCTGGGTCAAGATCCCGTGCAGTTCGCCCGCGTCGTGGCAGCGGCGCAGGCGGGCCACCACGGAATCGGTGCGGAGGATCCGGGCAACGCGCGCCAGGGCCTTCAGGTGGTCGGCGCCCGCCCCCATGGGGGCGAGCAGGAGCATGACGAGATCGACCGGCTGGTCGTCGACCGACTCGAATTCGACCGGCGCTTCGAGACGGGCGAACACGGCCGTCACCGCGCCAAGCCCGGGGAACTTGCCGTGCGGAATCGCAATGCCGTTGCCGAGCCCGGTCGAGCCCAGCTGCTCACGATCGTTCACTGCTTCGAAGATGGTCGCGGCGTCCTGGCCAGTGATCTTGGCGGCGCGCTCGGAAAGCCTTTGCAACACGTCCAGCTTGGTCTTGATCCCAGAGCAAACAATCACGGACTCCTCGGAGAGGATGTCAGCCAATTCCATCAAGAATTTCCCATCGTGGATGCGGAAAGTGCAAGCTTTTCCGGAGCCCTAGTTCGGCCTGAGGGCTGGATCGATCCAGCCAATATTGCCGTCGGCGCGGCGGTAGACCACATTTAGGCCACCATGTCCAGCATGCCGGAATACGACCACTTCCGCCTGGGTAAGATCAAGCTGCATCACCGCTTCGCCCACAGACATCTGCCTGAGGCTCGAGGTCGCCTCGGCGATCACCGGCGGCGAGTAGTCCTCCAGCAGCTCATCCTCGTCGCTGGGCGCGGCGAGCACGTAGGATGGCGCCTCCTCATCGGCGCCATTGGCATGGCGGCGGTGGGCCTTGAGCTTGCGGTTATAGCGCCTGAGCCGCTTTTCGATGGTGTCGGCCATGACCTGGTAGGCCGAAAGCGCATCGCCGCCGTATGAACTCGATTGCAGCACGGCGCCGGAATCGAGGTGCACCATGCACTGGGCATTGAACCCCGAGCCTTCCGGTTCGAGGGTGAGGTGGCCGGTGTAGTTGCCGTCGAAATACTTCTTCACCACCGTGTCGAAATGGCCCTGCGCCTTGATCCGCAGCGCATCGCCGACATCCATGTTTTTTCCTGAGACGCGCAGTGTCATGGAGGTCCTCTTTCTCTTTGGTACAGCCGGCCGGAGCAGCCGCCACCATGAGATGTGGTCACCCCGGGAGGCGGAGTCTAGACCGCCCCTACGGGAGGGGCAATGCGCGGATCGACATTGGGTTCAAATGCGAGGTGTCGACAGCCGCCTCGGCAGCGCGCTATCGTCCCGCCGCCACCAAAGCGCGCTTCTGCCGACGTCGGATCACCGAGCTCGGGATGTTCATTCCCTCGCGATATTTCGCGACGGTGCGGCGAGCCACTTCGATCCCACGCTCTTTCTGCAGCATCTCGGCGATGGTGTCGTCCGAGAGGATATCGGCCGGCTGCTCGGCCTCGATGATCTGCTTGATACGGTGACGCACCGCCTCGGCCGAATGGTCGCCCTCGCCGGTCGAGGAGCCCAGCGCGGTGGTGAAGAAGTACTTCATTTCGAACAGCCCGCGCGGCGTCGACACGTATTTGTTCGAGGTAACGCGGCTCACCGTCGACTCGTGCATCTCGATGGCGTCGGCCACGGCTTTCAACGTCATCGGCTTCAGGTGCGTGATGCCGTGGACGAGGAAGCCGTCCTGCTGCTTCACGATCTCGGCGGTGACCTTGAGGATGGTCTGCGCCCGCTGGTCGAGGCTTTTGGCCAGCCAGTTGGCGGTGGCGAGGCAATCGGTGAGGAAGCTCTTTTCCGCCGTGTCGCGGGTCTTCTTGGTCACCGAGGCATAATAGATACGGTTGACAAGCACGCGCGGCAGCACGTCGGGATTGAGCTCGATCTGCCACTCGCCGCCCGAGCCCGGCCGCACGAACACGTCGGGCACCACCGATTCCACCGGCCCGGCCTCGAATGCCCGGCCCGGCTTGGGGTCGAGCTGGCGGAGCTCGGCAAGCATGTCGAGCAGGTCTTCGCGATCGGAGCCTACGGCGCGGGCGAGGGCGCCGAGATCGTGCTGGGCGATCAGCTCGAGATTGTCGAGCAGCCGCAGCATCATCGGGTCGAGCCGGTCCTTTTCCCTCAACTGCAGCGCCAGGCACTCGCGCACGTCACGGGCAAATACCCCGACGGGATCGCACCCTTGCAGCTTGAACAGGACGGCCTCGATGGCCTCGACCGGCGCACCGAGTTGCTCGGCAACGGTTTCGAGCTCGACCGCGAGGTAGCCCGCCTCGCTGAGGCTATCGATCAGGAACTGCGCGATCAGCCGCTCGGCCGGATCGGAGATGATCAGGCCGGCCTGCGCCGCGAGGTGATCGCCCAGCGTCGGGCGGGAGGCGACGAACTGGTCGATATCGGCGGCCTCGCCATCGCCCGAGCCGCTGCGCTCATTCCACTGGGTGGAATCGGTCTGGCGGTCGGGTGTGGACTGGTCCGGAAAGACGTTCTCGACCTCGGTGTCGTAGCCGTTGGCGATGCTGTCGGCCGACTGGATGCGTTCGGAAAAATCCACGGTGTCTTCGGCAGCGTTGAGCTCGGCCGGCCGTTCCGGCAGCTCATTGGCCGCGTCCTCGGCCGGCTCGGCGCCGTCCTCGCGCTCAAGCAGCGGATTGCGCAGCAATTCCGCCTCGACAAAGGTGTTGAGCTCCAGGTGACTGAGCTGCAACAGCCGGATCGACTGCATCAATTGCGGCGTGAGCGTCAGGCCCTGGCTCTGACGAACCTCAAGCCGCGGCGTCAAGGCCATCCCGCGAAACTCCCCGAGGCACTTAAGGCTTCCGGGTGACATCCATGCATGATTGGCAGCGCTAGGGCAAGAACCGTGCCAAGATTGGTTAAGGTTGGGGGCGCGTAGTTGTGCTTAGCGTTCTCGCCTTCTCCCCTTGTGGGAGAAGGTTCCGACTGAGGAATCGAGATCGAGCTAAACCTCGAACGTATCGCCCAGGTACACCCGGCGTGCTTCCGGGTCGGCGACGATGACGTCGGGCTTGCCCTGGATCATCACGTGGCCCTCGTGGATCAGGTAGGCCCGGTCGACCAGCGACAGGGTTTCGCGCACCGAGTGATCGGTGATCAGCACCCCGATGCCGCGGCGGGTCAGGTGCTTGACCAGCATCTTCACCTCGCTCACCGCGATCGGATCGACGCCGGCGAACGGCTCGTCGAGCAGCATGAACAGAGGGTCGGTAGCGACCGCTCGCGCGATTTCCACGCGCCGGCGTTCACCGCCCGAGAGCGACATGGCGTTGGACTTGGCGATATGGGCGATGCCGAACTCGTCGAGCAGCTCGCGCAGCCGGGCCAGGCGGTCGGCTTTCCGCGGCACGTGCCCTTCGAGCACGGCAAGGATGTTGCCCTCGACGCTGAGGCCGCGAAAGATCGAGCTCTCCTGCGGCAGGTAGCCGATGCCGAGCCGGCCACGCTGGAACAGCGGCAGGTTGGTGATCGGCCGGCCATCGAGGAGGATCTTGCCCTTGTCGGGCTTCACCAGCCCCATGATCATGGTGAAAACCGTCGTCTTGCCGGCGCCGTTCGGGCCGAGCAGGCCGACCGCCTCGCCGCGCCGCACGGCAAGGCTGACATTCTCCACCACGGTGCGCTTGCCGAAACTCTTGTTCAGCCCATGCGCCACGAGCCATCCGGTCTGGTCGACCCGGGGCTTTGGCGTTGCTGTCGGCTGCTCGTTCATTGCGGGGTGAAGACGCCGGTCACCCGGCTCCCTTCGGTGCCCTGGAACACCGATTTGTTGGTGGCGAGGTCGATGGTGAGCGCCGGTCCGCTGACCTTGCCCTGGGCATTGCTGACGGTGACGTTCTCGGTGAGTTTGAGCACCTGCGTATCCGGGTCGAAGGTCGCCTTGTCGCCGGTGGCCTCCTGGCTGGTGGTCTTGATCCGTACGCTGCCGGTGGCGGTGAGCTTGTCGATATCGCTCGGCCCGCCGCTGCCATAGAGCACCACCACCTTGTCGGCCCAGAGCTTCAGACCGGTGCGGGTGATCACCACGTTGCCGGTGAAGACGGCATTGTTGTTGTTCTGGTCGACCGTGAAGTTGTCGGCCGTGACGTTCACCGGCTCGGCCGCCATGGCGGGCAGGGCGAAGAGCAGCGCGAGAACGAGCGCGGCGAGCTGCTTCATGGGGTCTCTCCCGGGGTGGAGACCAGCGTCAGGTTGGCCCGCTTGAAGGTGTAGATGCCGGTCGCACGATCGTAGGTCATGCCGTCCGAAACGAGGTGCGAGCCGTTCGGCATGGTGATGTCGACCGTGCCGCTCGCCACCATCTTCCAGTTCATCAGGTCGGCGAACACCGCTTCGAGCGTGCCCTTGAGCCCCTCGGTGCTGGAGATGTGGGTGACGCCCGGCACGGTCAGTAGCTGGTCGTTGATCTGGAACTGCCCCGCCTCGGCGACCGCTTCCAGCGCTGCGCCGGTCGGCGGGGTCATGGCGAACACCGCATCCTCCATGTCGACCAGGTCGGTCTGCGTCGGCCTGACCCGCGCCGCCCGCGCCGACAGCGCATAGAGCGTGCCGTCGTCGCCGGTGGAGGTGAGCTTGGGCGTTTCGACCACCAGGTTGTCACGGTCGATCCGGATGTTGGAAAAGCCGAAGCGCTGGCCGAGATTGTCGATGACGATCATCCCCAAGACCACGGCGAAGGTCAGCACCCCCGCCGCCGGCACCAGCCAGCGCAGCAGCCCGACCAGCCGGTTGCGCCGCGTCAGCCGCGTGTAGAGCGCCTCACGCGTATCGATCGGGGCGGCCAGCGACGCCATCAGCTATGCGCGAAAATATCCGTCTCGTCCCAGCCCATCAGGTCGAGGTCGATCCGGTGCTTGAGGAACTCGAAGCACGCCGCGGCGAGCTCCACTCGGCCTTCACGCTTCAGCATGCGGTCGAGATGGCGCTTCAGGTCGTGCAGGTACAGCACGTCCGAGGCGGCGTAATCGAGCTGCGCCTCGCTGATCTTTTCCGCGCCCCAGTCAGAGCTCTGCTGCTGCTTGGACATGTCGATGTTGAGCAGTTCGCGCGCCAGGTCCTTGAGCCCGTGGCGATCGGTGTAGGTGCGCACCAGCTTGGAAGCGATCTTGGTGCAGTAGACCGGCCCGGTGACGATGCCGAAGCGGTGCCTCAGCACGGCCATATCGAAGCGGGCGTAATGGAAGATCTTGGTGACGCCCGGGTCGCTCAAGAGCTTCACCAGGTTCGGCGCCTCGGTCAGATCCTGCGGAATCTGCACCACGTCGGCACTGCCGTCGCCGGGGGAAAGCTGCACCACGCAGAGCCGGTCGCGCCGCGGATCGAGCCCCATCGTTTCGGTGTCGATCGCCACCTCCCGGCCATAGCGCGAAAGGTCGGGCAGGTCGCCCCGGTGCAGTCTGATGGTCATGTCGATGTCCTAACTCGGCGAATGGGCTGTGATGCCATAGCATAAAGGCGTTGGAAAGACCGGGCGGCACCGCTACAAAAACCGGGGCTGCAGGCCACGCGGCTCGCGGCGGGTGGGTTTTTCTCTATGACGTTGAACAAAGTCCGCGACGGGCTGAGCGGTCTGCCGCGCCGCTGGAAACAGGCCATCCTCATTGGCTTCGATACTCTCGCGCTGCTTGGCGTGCTGTGGTTGAGCTTCACCATTCGGCTGGGCGGCACCTTCACGCCGACCCTCGCGCACCTCATGCTGATGCTGCTGGCGCCGGTCGTCGCCATCCCGGTGTTCATCCGGCTGGGGCTCTATCGCGCCGTGATCCGCTACCTGCCGGAGCGCGCGCTGTGGACCATCATCCAGGCGATGATGCTGGCGACGCTGTTTTGGGTGTTCGCGCTGTTCCTCGCCGAAGCCACCCGGCTGGCGATCTTCCCGCGCACCGTGCCGCTGTTCTATTTCATCTTCGGCACGGTGGTCGTCGCCGGCTCGCGCTTCATCGCCAAGGCATTGCTCTGGCTGCCCGAGCGCGGCGTCGGCCGTGGCGGTGGCGTGGTGATCTACGGCGCTGGCTCCGCCGGCACCCAACTCGCCGAAGCGCTGCGAGCCCACCACGCCAGCTATGTCGTTTCCTTTCTCGATGACGATCCGAGCCTCTGGGGTCGCGATGTCGCGGGCGTCCGCGTCGATCCGCCTGGCAAGCTCGGCGAGCTGATCCGCAATCGTGGCGTCAACGAAGTGATTCTCTCGGTGCCTTCCGCCGATGCCACCCGCCGCGCCCAGATCGTTACCGAACTCAGCCATCATCCGATCAAGATCCGCGCCCTGCCGGCCATCGCCGACCTGGTGTCGGGCAAATACCTGATCAGCCAGCTGCGCGAGATCGATATCGACGACCTGCTCGGCCGCTCCGCCGTGCCCGCGAACCCCGACCTGATGCGGGAGATCCTCGCCGACCGCGTCATCCTCGTGACCGGCGCCGGCGGCTCCATCGGCTCCGAGCTGACCCGGCAGATCGTCCAGCAGACGCCGAGGAAGCTGGTGCTGCTCGAGGCCAACGAGTTCGCGCTCTACGAGATCGATCGGCAGCTCCGCGCACTCGCCAATGTGCCGATCGTGCCGATCCTCGGCTCGGTCGCCGACGCCCGCCTGGTGCGCCGCACCCTCGGCGAGCAGGGAGTCGAGGTGATCTTCCACGCCGCGGCGCACAAGCATGTGCCGCTGGTGGAAGCGAACCCGTTCGAAGGCGTGCGCAACAACGTCATCGGCACGCAGACCCTGGTGCAGGCGGCGGTCGAGGCCAAGGTGCAGCGCTTCGTCCTCATCTCCACCGACAAGGCCGTGCGGCCGTCCAGCGTCATGGGGGCCACCAAGCGCTGGGCCGAACTGATCGTCCGCCACTACGGCAAGGGCAGGGGCAAGCGCTTCTGTTCGGTGCGCTTCGGCAATGTGCTGGGCTCCAACGGCTCGGTGGTGCCGCTGTTCCGCGAGCAGATCGCCGCCGGCGGCCCGGTGACCCTCACCGACAGCCGCATGACGCGCTACTTCATGTCGATCCACGAGGCGGCCGAACTGATCGTCCAGGCGGGCGCCCTGGCCGAGGGCGGCGACATCTTCCTGCTCGAAATGGGCGAACCGGTCTCCATCAGCGACCTGGCGGAGAACATGATCCGCCTCGCCGGCCTCTCGGTGAAATCGGCGGACAACCCGACCGGCGACATCGCTATCGTCGAAACCGGCGCCCGGCCGGGCGAAAAGCTCACCGAGGAGCTGTTCTTCGATCCGGCAAACGCGCTCCGCACCACCCAGCAGAAGATCCTCCGCTCGCCCCCCAGCGCGCGTCAGACCAACGATCTGCCGGCCGCCCTCGCCGCCCTCACCACGGCGCTCGAGGCAGAGGACGAGGCAGAGTTGCGGCGGGTGCTGTTCGACTATGTGAAGGTCTGAGGCCGGTGCTGATCGCCCAGTTGTCCGACCCACATGTCTGCGCGCTGGGCACGCTCTACCAGGGGCTGGTCGATTCGAACGCCATGTTCGAGGCTGCCATCAGCCGCCTCGCGGCGCTCGATCCGGTGCCCGACCTGGTGCTGATCTCCGGTGACGTGACCGAGCACGCGACGGCGGAAGAGTACCGCCACGCGCGCCGGCTGATGGCCGCCATCGCGCCACCGGTCCTCGCCATTCCCGGTAACCACGACGAGCGCGAGGCCTTCCGCACTGCCTTCGCCGATCTCGGCTTCCTGCCGCCCGACGGTCCGTTGCACTACAGCAGCGGCGCTCACGGCCCGGTCCGCGTGCTTGGGCTCGATATCAGCGTGCCGGGCGACCACCACGGCGATTTCGACGACGCCGCGGCCGCTTGGCTCGAAGCCGCACTGGCCGCCGAACCGGATCGCCCCACCATCATCATGCTGCACCAGCCGCCGATCTCGACCGGCATCGGTTTCATCGACACCTATCGCTGCTTCAACGGCGGGCGGCTGGCGGCGATCGTCGCTCGTTATCCGGCGGTCGAGCGCGTGCTCTGCGGCCACGTCCACCGCCATATGATGCTGCGCTTCGGCGGCACGCTGCTGCTGACTGCTCCCAGCACCACCACGGCCATAGCGCTGCGGCTCGCGCCCGACGACGAGCCGGCGTCCTACATCGAGCCGCCGGCCCTGCTGCTGCACCACTGGCGGCCAGATACAGGCCTCGTCACCCACCACGTACCGATCGAGCCGGGCGAGGGGCCGCTGCCGTTCTTCTAGCCCGCGAGGCTCGCGAGCTTGCTCTTCAGCCCATCGATCGTCGGCTTCAGCACCTCACCGACGCCGGGGATGGCGAGCACCTTGTCGAACAGCGGCGTCAGCGAGGCAATGAGCGGAGCAGCGAGGCCGCCGAGCGCCGCCTTCTGTTCGGCGGTTGCGGCGCCGACCAGGCTGCCCACCTTGCCAACAAACTGGCAGGCGTCAGGGTTGGTCCGGGCCTTCGTCGCCGGCCCTGATCGGTCGCACCTGCTCGGGGTCCTGCCCACGAAACTGCGCGATGCGCAGGCGGAAATTGTAGCCGATGCGCTCGGCCCGCTCGACGAACAGTGCCGCGACCTCAGGCGGGCAAAGCTCCTCCACCGTCTCCCGGAACAGCTTGAGCCAGCGGGCGAAATGCCGGTCGGAGAGCTCGGGAATGGCGATGTGCTTGGGCATCGGCCGGCCGTAATAGCGCCCGGTGCCGAGCAGCATCGAGCTCCAGAAATCGGCGATGGTCTCGAGATGCGCCGGCCATTCGGCCTCGGGGATCACCCGGTTGAACACCGGCCCGATCACTTCGTCCTGCCGCGCCCGGCCATAGAAGTGCTCCACCACGGCAGTGACCATGGCGTCATCGAGCCCTGGCGGGATCAGCCGCCCGGTGGGGTGGAGGCGCGGGCCTTCCGGTTGAGTCACGATCGACTCCTCAAGCAAAGCAAAAAGCCTCCCGTGAGGGAGGCTTTTGTTGAACCATTGGTGCCCTGGAGAAGACTCGAACTTCCACGTCTTTCGACACACGGACCTGAACCGTGCGCGTCTACCAATTCCGCCACCAGGGCAAACCGATGGGCGCCGTTCACTAGGGGAAGGGGCGGGGGCTGTCAACGGGCTTTGCGCTCTGAGCGCGCCTCGTCCACTCGACACGTCGTGACCCGCACGCTAGAAGCGGCGAAACCCTAGCCCACTTGCCTTGCCGCGGAGCTGCCCGAGCCATGGATTCCACCACAAACCTGGTCACTATCTTCGGTGGCGCCGGCTTTATCGGGACCCAGGTGGTGCAATTGCTCGCCCGGCGCGGTTATCGCATCCGCGTCGCGGTGCGCCGCCCCGATCTCGCCGGCCATCTGCGCCCGCTCGGCGCCGTGGGCCAGGTGATGCCGATCCAGGCCAATGTCCGCAACCGCGATTCGGTCGAGCGCGCCATCAAGGGCGCCTCGATCGTCATCAACCTGGTGGGCATCGGTGTCGAAGGCGGCAAGCAGCGCTTCCGCGCCGTCAACACGATGGGCGCGAAGAATATCGCCGAGGCAGCCCGGGCGCTTGGCGTCGACGAACTGGTGCATGTCTCGGCGCTGGGTGCCGATCCGCAGAGCGTCAGCGGCTATGCCCGTTCCAAGGCGCTGGGCGAAACCGAAGTGCTGACGGCCTTCCCGTCGGCGGTGGTGATCCGGCCCTCGATCGTGTTCGGCCCGGGCGATGGCTTCTTCAATCGCTACGGCATGCTGGCTCGCATGCTGCCGGTGCTGCCGGTGATCGGCGGCAAGTCGCGCTTCCAGCCGATCTATGTCGGCGACGTCGCCGAGGCAATCTGCCGCGCGGCGGAAGGTCAGGTAAAGGGCGGCAAGATCTACGAGATCGGCGGCCCGGAAGTCGCGACCCACAAGGAGCTGGTGGCGCGCGTCCTCACCGATACCGGCCGCAGCAACCTCACGCTGCCGCTGCCGGCCGGGCTGGCGAAGCTGGTGGCTTTCCCGCTGTCGCTGCTGCCCTCGCCGCTTATCACCGGCGACCAGGTCGACCTGCTGCAGGCCGACAACATGGTCTCCGAAGAAGCCAAGCGCGAAAAGCGCACGCTCGCGGCATTCGACATCGCGCCCACCGCGATGGACGCGATCCTGCCGAGCTATCTGTGGCGCTTCATGAAGAACGGCCAGTTCGACCGCCAGACTGCCTGATATCTCACCGGGTGTCCGGTGGCAGGCCGATATCCTTGAGCAGGTACGGCGAGAGTTCGTCGAGGTTCATGCGCTGGGGACGGGGCAGTGCCCGCTTCAGCATGGCGTTGGCGTAGCGGCGCAGCACCAGCAACCGGACCCACTGCCCAAGCCGATGCGCCGGCAGGTCCGCGCGCGAAACGTTGATGATGGCGACGGCCTGACGTAGGTCCGTCGCAACGCGGGTCCGCTCCTTGCCGCCAGCTACTCGACCGCTGTTCACCTGATCGAAGGCCATCTCGCTTCTCCTCATCTCTTCACGAAACGACTCTATGCCGGTAACACTGACACCCGCTGTCAGGGTTGCTGGTGTAGAGAAGATTTATGCGTGCAAGCCGCCTCCTCACCATCCTGATGATCCTCCAGACCCGGGGGCGGACTAGTGCCGAGTCACTGGCTGAAGAACTCGAGGTCTCCGTTCGCACCGTCTACCGAGACATCGACCAGCTGAGCGCCGCGGGCGTTCCGGTCTATGCCGAGACCGGTCGCAATGGCGGTTTCGCTCTGCTCGACGGCTGGAAGACCCGGCTCAACGGCCTCACCGCCCCGGAAGCCCGGGCGCTGTTCTTCTCGGGCCTGCCCGGTCCGGCTGGTGAGCTCGGCCTCGGCGACGAGGCGGCGCAGGCCGAACTGAAGCTGCTGGCGGCGCTGCCCGCCGACTGGCAGGCGGAGGCGCGGCGGATGAGCTCGCGCTTTCATCTCGATCCGCGCGGCTGGTTCCAGCCCGGCTACAAGCCGGAGTTCCTGAAGCTGGTGGCGGAGGCTGTGTGGAGCGAGACCCGCATCGCCATCCGCTACGAGAGCTGGAAGGATGTGCAGGACCGGGTGATCGAGCCGCTCGGCCTCGTCCTGAAGGGCGGCGTCTGGTACGTCGTGGCGCAGCGCGACGGCAATGCCCGCACCTACCGGCTGTCGCAGATCCAGGCGCTGGGTCCCACCGGCGAAACCTTCACCCGGCCCAAGGATTTCGACCTCCCGTCGCACTGGCTGGAAGCCACCAAGCAATTCGAGCGCGACATCTATGTAGACAAGGCCCGCGTCCGCGCCTCCGACCTTGGCCGCCGGAGGTTGAAGGACCTGAGCGAAACGGTGAAGCTGGCCGTCGAAGCGGCAATCATCACCCCCGATGCCGATGGCTGGGCGGAGTTGGAGGTGCCGATCGAGGAGATCGGCTGGGCCGCCCGCGAAATGATCCGCATGGGCGCCGAAGTCGAGGTGCTTGCGCCGCCCGAACTGCGCGAACGGGTAATGGCCGCTGCCCTGAAGCTCGCGACGCTTTATGGGATCGCTGGCAAGTAGCCTCCGCCTGGACACGTGGCTTTGACATCCTCGTCCCCGCTAAGTAACCAAGTGGTTCGGAGGACTACGGACCATGACTTTGCTCGACGACAACCGGCTGTTCGATGCCGAACCCAAGGCCCGCGGCATGGCGCAAGCGCTCTATGCCGGCATCAAGGACCTGCCGCTGGTCTCGCCGCACGGCCATACCGAGCCGCGCTGGTATGCCGAGAACGACAAGTTCCCCGATCCGGCGCGCCTGTTGATCGTCCCCGATCACTACGTCTTCCGCATGCTGTTTTCACAGGGCATCCGGCTCGAGGACCTGGGTGTGCCGACCACCGATGGCTCGGCGGTGGAGACCGATGGGCGGAAGATCTGGCGGCTGTTCGCGAAGAACTACTATCTGTTCCGCGGCACCCCGACGCGCTCGTGGCTAGACCATACCTTGGCGACACTGTTCGGTGTCACCGAGCGGCTCAGCGAGAAGAACGCCGATGCGATCTACGACCAGATCGCCCAACTGCTTGAGCGCGACGACTACCGCCCGCGCGCCCTGTTTGAACGCTTCAACCTCGAGGTGATCTCCACCACCGACGCGGCGCTCGACGATCTCAAGTGGCACAAGATGATCCACGATAGCGGCTGGAAAGGCCGGGTGGTCCCCGCCTATCGTCCCGATTCGGTAGTCGATCCGGATTTCGCCGGCTTCGCTGACAATCTCGACAAGCTGGGCGAGATCAGCGGCGAGGATACCGGCCACTGGAACGGCTATCTCGAAGCGCATCGCAAGCGCCGCGCCTATTTCAAGCAGTTCGGCGCCACCTCGTCCGACCACGGCCACCCGACCGCCGAGACCGCAAACCTCCTGCCCAAGGAGGCGGGCCAGCTCTACGACAAGGTCCGCACCGGCAAGGCTGATGCCCGTGAGCGCGCCCTGTTCCGCGCCCAGATGCTGACCGAAATGGCCCGTATGTCGATCGATGACGGGCTGGTGCTGCAGATCCACCCCGGCGCCTGGCGCAACCACTCGCCCTCGATGCTGGCGAAGTTCGGCCGCGACAAGGGCTTCGATATCCCATCGCGCACCGATTATGTCGGCGCGCTGAAGCCGCTGCTCGACGCGGTGGGGACCGATCCGAAGCTCTCGATCATCCTCTTCACCCTCGACGAAAGCGTCTATGCGCGCGAACTGGCGCCGCTGGCCGGTGTTTATCCGTCGCTGAAGCTGGGGCCGCCCTGGTGGTTCCACGATAGTCCCGAGGGCATGCGCCGTTTCCGTGAGATGGCGACCGAGACGGCCGGCTTCTACAACACCGTCGGCTTCAACGACGACACCCGTGCCTTCCCTTCGATTCCCGCCCGCCACGACGTCGCCCGCCGCGTCGATTGCGCCTTCCTTGCCCGCCTCGTCACCGAGCACCGGCTCGACGAGGACGAAGCTCACGAAGTCGCCAAAGACCTCGCCTACAATCTGGTGAAGAAGGCCTACAAGCTGTGAGTGACAGAATGTCTCCTCTCTTCGCGCAGCCCGGCGACGGCAAGCAGACCCAGCTTGATGGCTCCAGCCGCCGGGTGATTCTCGATCTGCCAGAGCTGATGCTGGTGGAGTTCACCTTCGACAAGGGCGGAGTCGGCGCGCTGCACTCGCACCCGCATTTGCAGACCAGCTATGTGGCCGAAGGCGTATTCGAGGTGACCATCGACGGCATCACCGAAACCATCGGCAAGGGCGGCGCCTATATCGTGCCGTCGGGCCTGGTGCATGGCGTCAAGGCGCTGGAAGCGGGCAAGCTGATCGACAGCTTCACCCCGCGGCGCGACGATTTCCTCTGAAGCGTGACGCCGCCGATCACGTTTCCCGTTCTCCCCACAATCCACACCGCGCGCCAGTTGTGATCGCGGTGTCGTTGAGCGAGTGGAACGCCGGGTGCAGCGTTGCATTTGCACACCGCACCATTCGGCGGGGACCACCTATTGGACGATAGCTATCGCGGCTACACGATCCGCATCACCCGCACCACACGCTGGGACGCGGTGCTGGTCGAAACCGCAACCGGACTGATCATGCCGACCAAGGCCACTTCGCTGCTGCGCGAAGGCCGCGAGGTCGCAATCGTCCGCGCCCGAGCCCTCGTCGACCTCTACGCCAATGCCGAAGCCGCCCGGGTCTCCCGCGCCGCGTGATCGCTCGCTAGCCGAACCGCCGCGATGCATCGAGCGCGAGGCCGAGCCCGACGCTGCCGAAAGCGTCGGTCTCGACCGCCTTGGCCTCGGGGAACAGCGCGCGCAGCATGTCGCCCACCGCCGGCACGCGGGTCGAGCCGCCGGTGAGGATCAATGTGTCGATCTGGCTGCCTTTGACCCCTGCGGCCGCAAGGGTGCGCCCGATCGCAGTGGCAATAGCAGCCGTGGCGCCTTGCAGCGCTGCCTCCAACTCCGCGAGAGCGATCGGCGTCTCCAGCTTCACGTCGCGCGTCACGAAGCGAAACTCGGTCTGCGGCGCTTCGCTGAGCGCGATCTTGGCTTCTTCCACCCGCCCCGCCAGCCGGTGCCCCTGCCGGTCCTCGACCAGTGCGATCAGCATGCTGACCAGGTCGGGGAACTGCGCCTCCTGGTAGGTCGAGCGCAGCTCCAGCAACGTCTTCTGATTGTAGAGCCGGTTGATCCGGTGCCAGGTGGCAAGGTCATAGTACGGCGCCGAGGGCAGGGGGCGCTTGCCGTCCGCCGTCTCGGTGCCATAGCCCATCAGCGGCATCACCTTCTTCAGCGACAGCAACCGGTCGAAATCGGTGCCGCCGACATGCACGCCTGCCGTGGCGAGGATGTCGGCCTTGCGGTCAGCCCGCGTCGCGCGCTCCGGCGACAGCCGGATCACCGTGAAGTCCGAAGTGCCGCCGCCGATATCGGCCACCAGCCCGAGTTCCTCGTGCGTCACCTGCTGCTCGTAGTCGAGCGCCGCGGCGATCGGCTCGAACTGGAACTCGATGTGCCTGAAACCCTGGGCTTTCACCGCGCCTTCGAGCTGGCGCTGCGCTTCGGCATCGGCCTTGTCGTCATCGTCGACGAAGCGCACCGGCCGGCCGCAGACGATATCCTCGATGTCGTGCCCGAGCGAAGCTTCGGACCGGCGCTTCAGTTCGCCGACGAACCTGCCGAGGATATCGGAGAACTTGAGTGCGTCGCGCTTCACTCGAGTCGTGTCGTTGAACAGGGAGGTGCCGAGCACGCTCTTGATCGAGCGCATCAACCGGCCATCGGCGCCGGTGACGTATTCGCTCACTGCCTGCCGGCCGAAGAACGTCCGGTCTTCCTCGAACGAGAAGAAGATCGCCGAGGGGATGGTGGGCTTGCCGTCCTCGAGCGGCAGCAGTCGGGGCGGCTGGTTGCCGCCGGCTGCCGCGAGGGTGGAGTTGGAGGTGCCGAAATCCATGCCGCAATGGGTTCGCGTCATCTTCGCCTCCGGCGCTGAAACAAAAAGCCGCCCGAAGGCGGCTCATCATCATGGGTCAGGCGACCTGCCTGCCGGGGGGACTTGGTGGAGCCAATCGGAATCGAACCGACGACCTCTTGCATGCCATGCAAGCGCTCTCCCAACTGAGCTATGGCCCCATCAACGATCCGCTGGATCACTTCCGGTGACACGAACGGATCGTGTCTTGGGTGTGCGCCGCGGCGGTCTCCCGTCGAAGCGCGGTGCTATCTACCCACGTCACCTCTCGCATGCAAGGGGTATTTCGCGGGCATCGCGCGGTCAGCGAAAGTTGGCGACTTTCGCTATCCGACCACGCGCTCGGCTGGTTCGGAGCTTAGCGCTCGTCGCCGCCGCCGACGTCGAAATCGAGGTTCTCGTCCTCGTCTTCGTCCTCTTCGAGGAACACGTCGCTGTCGTCTTCGCCAATGTCCTCGACGTCTTCGACGTCCTCGACATCAGGGATATCCTCGCCTTCGACACCTGCCTCTTCGGCATCGGCATCCTCGAGGGAGACGATCTCGGGAGCGCCGGGTTCGGCGACCTCCTCGACTTCGACCTCTTCCTCGTCATCCTCTGCCGCGCTCACCACAGCCGCCTTGGCGCGAACCGCGGCGACTGCGTTCTGCTCGAAGAAAGAGCGCGGATAGGATTTGCCGGTATAGGGCGAGACGATCGGATCCTTGTTCAGATCATAGAACTTCTTGCCGGTATCGGGATCTTCCCGTTTTGTACCGCGTTCGTCGTTGGCCAATTGCTTCCTCATTAGAAAGGCGGGGCCACCCGCTGGGAAACGTCCGGTTAGGGTGAAAGCTGCCCCCTGTCAAACCGAAAATGGAGCCCTCGGTCCGTGATCCCTGGGGGTTGATCGGTGGCGTGCTGGCAGCCGGTCGCGGCGCCATGATAGGGAGGGCGGCTGCAGTGCGGGCGCGGAGGGGCAATGATCATCGCGGTGGATGGACCGGCAGCATCCGGAAAGGGGACGCTCGCCGCGGGCCTGGCGCGGCACTACGGCCTGCCGCAGCTCGACACCGGCTTGCTCTACCGCGCGGTCGGGATCGCCGTCGGCGCACATCTGGGGCAGCCCGATTTCGAGGCGAGGGCCATTGCCGCCGCCCGGGCGCTCGATGCCGCGCACCTCACCGATATCGACAAGTTGACCAGCGCCGAGGCCGGAGTTCTTGCCTCGCACGTCGCCGTGATCAACGAGGTGCGCATCGCCATGCGCCAGTACCAGCGCGATTTCGCCCATGGCCCCGCCGGTGCCGTGCTCGATGGCCGCGACATCGGCACCGTCGTCTGCCCCGATGCCGATGTGAAGCTGTTCATCGTCGCCGACAGCAAGTCGCGGATGGAGCGCCGGGCCCGTCAGCTGGAAGCGCGCGGCGAGGTGGTTGATCGCTACGCCCTCTATCACCAGATAGAAGAGCGGGACGCGCGGGACAGCGCCAATCCCAATGGCGGCTTCTATCCCGCTGCTGATGCCCACTTGCTGGACACCACGCTCTTGGATATAGAGGCCGCACTCCGCGCAGCCGTCGCCATTGTCGACGGGGTCATGGCGCGCAAGGCGTAGCTTCTAGAGCTGCTAAACCAAACCTTGCGGCTTTCGTCCCCCGGCATGTTCCAAGAGCCGGCAGCGGAAAACAATCCTAAACCCATATGGCTCGCGCGCCAGCGCACCGGATCGCCTTTGAATGGCGATTGGCAACCGGGCCTTTCACTCAAGCCACCGGGCGCATTGGAGAAGTCGTTTGGCAGTTCAAACTGTTACCAAGGAAGATTTCGAATCCCTGCTGCTGGACTCGTTCCTCGAGAACGAGCCGCTGGAAGGGACCGTGGTCAAGGGCACCGTCGTGGCGATTGAGAAGGATCTCGCCATCATCGACGTCGGCCTGAAGACCGAAGGGCGCATCGCGCTCAAGGAATTCGGCGCCGCCGGCCGTGACGGCACCATCAAGGTCGGCTCGACCGTCGAAGTCTATGTCGATCGCGTCGAGAACGCTGTCGGCGAGGCTGTCCTCAGCCGCGAGAAGGCTCGCCGCGAAGAGAGCTGGGTCAAGCTCGAAGAGATGTACAACGCCAACCAGCGCGTTGAAGGCATCATCTTCAACCAGGTCAAGGGCGGCTTCACCGTCGACCTCGAAGGCGCCGTTGCCTTCTTGCCGCGTTCGCAGGTGGACATCCGTCCGATCCGCGACATCGGCCCGCTGATGAATGTGCCGCAGCCGTTCCAGATCCTGAAGATGGACAAGCGCCGCGGCAATATCGTCGTGTCGCGTCGTGCGATCCTCGAAGAGAGCCGCGCTGAGCAGCGCTCCGAGATCGTCCAGCAGCTCGAGGAAGGCCAGGTCGTTGACGGCGTGGTCAAGAACATCACCGATTACGGTGCGTTCGTGGACCTCGGCGGCATCGACGGCCTGCTGCACGTCACCGATATCGCCTGGCGCCGGGTCAATCACCCATCGGAAGTTCTTGCCATCGGCGAGACCATCAAGGTGCAGATCGTCCGCATCAACCACGAGAGCCATCGTATCTCGCTGGGCATGAAGCAGCTACAGGCCGACCCGTGGGATGGCATTGCGGTGAAGTACCCGGTCGGTGCCAAGTTCACCGGTCGCGTCACCAACATCACCGACTACGGCGCGTTCGTCGAACTGGAGCCGGGCATCGAAGGCCTGATCCACGTTTCCGAGATGAGCTGGACCAAGAAGAACGTCCACCCGGGCAAGATCGTCTCCACTTCGCAGGAAGTGGAAGTGATGGTGCTCGAGGTCGATCCCGAGAAGCGCCGCATCTCGCTGGGCCTCAAGCAGACGCTTGCGAACCCGTGGGAAACCTTCGCCGAGAAGTACCCGTCGGGTACCGTTGTCGAGGGCGAGGTCAAGAACAAGACCGAGTTCGGTCTGTTCATCGGTCTCGATGGCGATGTCGACGGCATGGTCCACCTCTCCGACCTCGATTGGCAGAAGCCGGGTGAGCAGGCTCTCGAGGCCTACAACCGTGGCGACATGGTGCAGGCCAAGGTGCTCGACGTCGATGTCGACAAGGAGCGTATCTCGCTTGGCATCAAGCAACTGGCAGTCGGCGAAGTGGCCGATACCGGCGGCGACGGCATCCGCAAGGGTTCCGTGGTGACCGGCACCGTGACCGAAGTGAACGACGGCGGCATCGAAGTCCGCATCGCCGACACCGAGATGACCGCGTTCATCCGTCGCGCCGATCTGTCGCGTGACCGCAACGACCAGCGTCCGGAGCGTTTCTCCAAGGGCGAGAAGGTCGACGCGCGCGTCACCCAGTACGATCGCAAGACCCAGCGCATCCAGCTTTCCATCAAGGCGCTCGAAATCGCCGAGGAAAAGGAAGCTGTCGCTGCCTACGGTTCGTCGGACTCGGGCGCTTCGCTCGGCGACATCCTGGGCGCCGCGCTCAAGGGCCGCGACGAGAAGTAAGCTTTTCCGCGAGTGCTCCAGCGCTCGCGGGTCTGCGCATACGGGGCTCGCACCATCAGGTGCGGGCCCTTTTCATGAGAGTTTTGGGGAACTCGGATGGTTCTGAAGGATGTCGCCTGGCGCGCCATGACCGCCTATGACCTGCCGGCCGTGCAGGGCATCGCCGACACCGTGCATGTCGATTTCTTCGAGACCCCCGAGGTGCTGGCCGAGCGGCTGAAGCTCTACCGCAACGGCTGCTACCTGCTCGAAATCGGCGACAAGCCGGCCGGCTATGTGCTGAGCCACCCCTGGCTCTACGGCACCCTGCCGCCGCTCAACACGCTGCTGGGTCAGCTGCCAACCGAACCCGACACCTACTATCTCCACGACCTCTGCCTGCTACCGGTCAGCCGCCGCGTCGGCGCCGCGTCGAAGATCGTCGATGCACTGGTGAAACACGCCAGCGTCGAGGGCTACCCCACGATGACCCTCGTCGCCGTCAACGGCTCGCTCCCGTTCTGGCAACGCCACGGCTTCGAGGTGACCGAAGTCGACGAACTCTACGGCAAGCTACTGAGCTACGAGGCGGAGGCGCGGTATATGGTCAGGCGGCTTGTGTAGTTACAGATTTGTAGTTACATTTGGATGGCGCAGAGGGGGCCTGGCGCGTGGAATTCGAATGGGACGAGAACAAGAACCGTGCGAATTTCAAGAAGCACGGTGTACGGTTCGAGACTGCAGTAGCCGTCTTCGATGATCCGGCAGAATTGAGTGAGCCGGCGCATGACGTGGATGGCGAGGCCCGCACGCAAACCATGGGTTTTGTTGCCGGGATCGAGATGCTGTTTGTCGTCCATACGGATCGCAGGAGCTACGACGGAGAACCGGTCGTCCGACTGATCTCCGCTCGGCGCGCGTCACGAAAGGAACGGGCACGCTATGACCGCCAGAACCCCCAAGATCGTTAGGTATGTCCCCAAGCCTCTGACCGAGGAGCAGATTGCCGAACTCAGGGCTCTGGCGGAGCGACCAGACGACGAGATCGACTTCTCAGACATCCCCGAGGCAGGCGACGAGTTCTTCGCCAATGCCAAGCGTGGCACCATGTATCGGGCGGTGAAGCATCAGGTGACGTTGCGGATCGATGGCGATGTGATCGACTGGTTCAAGCGGCAGGTGCCGGAAGGCAAGGGCTACCAGACCGACATAAACCGCGCCCTACGCGAGTACATGACAGCGCACTCCAAGAAGGCCGGCTGACGCCGTTACTGGAACGACCGATACCCGCCGTCCTCGCTGCGGCGCAGGCCGAGATCTTCGAGTTCGGTGCTGCGCATGCCGTCGAGATAGGCTCCGTCCGAGTGGGTGCGGGCGATGCCGGCGAACATGCCGGTAATGGCGCCGAAGACGGCGCGGGCTAGCCTTGCGGCGGTGGTGCGGGACTTGGGCTGGTAAAGCATTTTCCGTCTCCTCGGATCTGATGCAATGATCATCGCCCGAGCCGCCGCGGCAGTCCTTGGGGCAATCCTGAAGAGTTCTGAAGCGGTCCTGATCGACGGGACTCAGACGGCTAGGCTATGCTGCCACAATGGAAAAACGCTTTGGCGACTACAGGATCAGGCCGCGTGAACGCGAGCTCGTCGGCCCCGAGGGCGTGATCGAGCTGTCGAGCCGTTCGTTCGACCTGCTCGAGGTGCTGCTGGGCCAGCCCAACCAGTTGCTCGACAAGGCGGCGCTGTTCGATGCGGTGTGGCCCGGGGTGGTGGTCGAGGAGAATACGCTGCAGGTCCACATGTCGGCGCTGCGCAAGGCGCTGGGCCCGGGCTTCGTCGCCACAGTGCACGGCCGCGGCTATAAATATGTCGGTCCCGAGCCGGTTGAGGACGAGGATACGCTGCGCCGCCGTCCGGCCGGCACCGCCGGGAATATCGGCCGCTATCGCGCTGATTGCGTGGCGCGCGAGGGGGAGATCGAGGCCGTGGCGCGGCTGCTGGACCAGTACCGGCTGGTCAGCATCCTGGGCCCCGGCGGTGTCGGCAAAACCACACTCGCCGTTGCCGTGGCCGAAACGCTGGGCACTGTCGAGGGCGGCGTGTGGATGGTCGATCTCGCCTCGCTCAGCAGCGGTGAGTTCATCGAAAGCGTCCTCATCCAGACCCTTGCCGTACCGTTCCGCGCCGGCAGCCGCTCGCTCGAGTCGATCGTCGAATACCTGCGGCCGAACGAGGCGGTGCTGATCTTCGACAATTGCGAGCATGTGCGCGGCGCCGCCGCCCGCGTCATCCGCACGCTGCTCGCCGAGGTCCCGAACATCCGCATTCTCGCCACCTCGCAGGTGCCGCTCGCCTTGCCTGAGGAGCATGTGTTCAAGCTGCTGCCTTTTGCCGTCACCGCGGAGGGCGAACTGGCCGACGCCGCATCGGCCAAGTTCCTCGCCTATTGCTACGAAGCCTTCGGCGAACGGCTTTCGCCGGCTGAGCTGCCGATCGTCGCTCGCCTCTGCCGTCGGCTCGATGGCGTGGCGCTGGCGCTGAAGATGGCCGCCGCGCGCGCCGCGACGGTCGGCATCGAGACGGTCGATCGCCAGCTGGAGCAGCGATTGGCGAGCCTCGAAGCCGATTGGGACCCGGCGCTGCCGCGCCATCGCTCGCTCGCCGCGTCGCTGGCCTGGAGCTACGACCTGCTGGAGGCGGATGACCAGCGCACGCTGCGGGCCCTCGGCGTTTTCCAGGGCAGCTTCTCGATCTCGGCCGCCAATGCGGTTGCGGGTGAAGGCGCCGAGACCCGCGTCGCCGAACTTGTCCGCCGCTCGCTGGTCGTGCGCGACGGGCAGGATCGGGCGCGCTGTCGCCTGCTCGATTCCACCCGTCACTTCGCCCTCGACAAGCTGGCAGAGGCGGGCGAGGACGTCGCCACCCGCGACCGCCACGCGGCCTATATCCGCGACCTCTTCGCCGACAGCGTGCTGCGCTGGGAAGCGCTGCCCGACGAGCGCTGGGACCAGATCTACCGGCCGGACGGCGACAACCTGCGCGCCGCGCTGGCCTGGACCAAAACCCGCGCCGACTGGCCCACCTATGTCGAGATCGCCGCGGGCTCCTACCGCTACTTCATGGAAGAACAGCTCGGCGCAGAGGGGCTCGCGACCATCGAAGCCGGCATGTCGCTGGTCGGTGCCGTCCCGCCCGAGACGGCGGCCCGCCTGCAGTTGGCGCTCGGTGAAATGGGCCGCTACAACGCCATGGACGTCCGGGCCTACCAAGGGCTCGAACCGGCGCTGGCTTACTTTCGCAGCAGCGATGACCGGCTGCGCTACACCCAGGCGCTGGTCCTCACCGCCTGGATCACCATCTTCTTCCATCACCAGGGCGATGCCGAGCCGCTGGTCGCCGAGCTCGAGACGCTGATCGCCGACATGCCGCCCAGTAAGGTGAAATCCTGGGCGCTGGTTGCCATCGGCACGCAGATGTGGACGCGCGGCGACGTCACGGCAGGCCTCGCCCGCGCCGAAGCCGGCCTCGCCATGCACCTCGATACCGGCAACCCCAAGGGCCGCTTTCGCTCGGTGATGAACCTTGCCGAGATGCTGCACAAAGGCGGCGACACCGAGCGCCCCCTGTCGCTGTCCGAGCAGATACTGCCCGAGCTCCGGGCTGCCGGCCGCAGCCTGCAGCTCGGCTTCCAGCTCAATAATATCGCCGCCTACCGCCTCTCCCTCGGTGATGCCGAAGGGGCCGCGGCGCCGCTCTTCGAGGCCGCCGAGATCGTGCCGCGGGACGGCGGCCAGTGGCACTGGTGCCTGTTGCAGAATGCCGCGGAACTGCTAGCGACACGCGGTGCCTACGACGTTGCGGCGCTGCTGCTCGGCTTTGCCGACAAGAGCTTCGAGAGCTGGATCGACGGCCGGCAGGCGACCGAAGAGATGCAGCGCAACCGGCTGGCCGCGACGCTCGAGGCCGCACTGTCCCGGCGCGAGCGCGATCGGCTGATGCAGCAGGGCCGGGCGCTCACCCTGTTCGAGGCCGATCACCTCGCCGGCTTCATCAAAACCGAACGGCCGCGGCTGAAACTCTAGCCCTGCCTTGCATTTGCCGCGGCCCGCGGGTTACCTCGCACCAATCCTCAACGAGGCCCAAATGACCGACACGTCCGGCGACCCCGCGCACCTGATCCCCGCCAACGCCAGGCTGCGCCGCTCGCGCCGGCTGTGGCGCGTGCTGTTCTTCCTCGCACTGGCCGTCACCGTGCTCGCCGTCGTCGGCCGCTTCGCCATGGAACAGGGTGGCCCCGGCGATCGCATCGCGCGGGTCAGCATCACTGGCACCATCATGACCGATCCGGCGCGGCTGAAGATCCTCGACAAGCTCGCCGAGGACGACGCGGTGAAGGCGGTGATCGTCGCCATCAACTCGCCCGGTGGCACCACCGCCGGCGGCGAGGAACTGTATGAAGCGCTGGCCGTGCTGCGCGCCAAGAAGCCGGTCGTCGCGGTGATCAGCGAGCTCGGCGCTTCCGCCGCCTACATGACCGCCATCGGCGCCGACC
The DNA here is from genome assembly GCF_056405135.1 of Devosia sp. P1_H9. NCBI lineage: Bacteria > Pseudomonadati > Pseudomonadota > Alphaproteobacteria > Hyphomicrobiales > Devosiaceae > Devosia > Devosia sp. P1_H9. The sequence continues at coordinate 366,558 of NZ_JBFUCQ010000003.1, read as the reverse complement.
GCATCTTTGCCCGCCGGCTGTCGATCGTCGGCTCGATCGGCGTGCTGTTCCAGCACGTCAACGCCGGCAAGCTCCTCGACACCATCGGCGTCGATTTCGACAAGGTGCAGACCGGACCGCTGAAGGCCGAGCCGGATTTCGACGAGCCGATGGAGGGCGAGGTGCGCGCCTCGCTGCAAGCGCTGGTCAACGATTCGTTCGAGTGGTTCGTCGACATCGTCGCCGAGCGTCGCGGTATCCCGCGCCCTGAAACCCTCGCTCTGGCCGACGGCCGCATCATCACCGGGCGGCAGGGCGTCGACGCCAAGCTTATCGACGCCATCGGCGGCGAGTCCGAAGCCATTACTTGGCTCGAGGCCGACAAGTCCGTTGCAGCCGATCTGCCGGTGGTCGATTACTTCCCGTTGCCAGCCGAAGGCTGGTTCGGCGTCGGCCGTTGGCTCGGCCAGAGCGCTGCCGAGATGGTACGCTCGGGCGTCGACGGGGCGATGTCCCTTGACGGTTTGGTCTCGCTTTGGCAGGCTACCCCATCGATGTGACAACCCATCGACCCGTGGAGGAGCGCCGGGGGGCGGTATGATCAAGTCCGAACTCGTGCAGCGACTGTCCGAAGAAAATCCGCATCTGTTTCAGCGTGATATAGAGAACATCGTGAACGCCATCCTCGACGAGGTGGGCGACGCCATGGCCCGGGGCGACCGGGTTGAGTTGCGCGGCTTCGGCGCCTTCTCGGTGAAGAACCGGCCGGCACGTGTCGGCCGCAATCCAAGGACCGGCGAGACTGTCGATGTGGGCGAGAAATATGTGCCCCAGTTCAAGGCCGGCAAGGAAATCCGTGAGCGGATCAATCGCGCGGGATGATGCCGGGCTCTACCGATGATTAGGCGCATAGTCGGCTGGTTCGTGCTGGTGCCGCTTTGCGCGGTGCTGATCGTGTTTGCCTTGGCCAACCGCCAGCTCGTGGTGGTCAATTTCAACCCCTTCGCCCCGGTCGATGCATTGACCTCGCCCGGCGTCGGCGTGCCGCTATTCCTGGTGATTTTTGCCGTGCTCCTGGTCGGCGTGCTGCTCGGCGGTGTCGCCACCTGGTTCGCCCAGGGCCCGCATCGGCGCGACGAACGGCATTTCAAGCGCGAGACCGAGCGGCTCCACCGCGAGCTCGAGGTTGCCCGCCGCTCGCCCGAACCCCCGACGCAGCTCGGGGCTCAAGAATTCGCTTCCCTTAACTGACCCGAGCTCATGCCCGACCCCCTCATCGTCAAGATCTGCGGCATCAGGACCCCCGCGCTGCTGGAAGCGGCGATCGATGCCGGCGCTGACATCGTTGGCTTCACGCATTTCGAGCGCAGCCCGCGCTACGTCGATATCGAGAACCTGCAGCTCCTCATCTCGGAGGCCCGCGGTCGGGTCGAGACCTGCGTGCTGCTGGTGAACCCGGACAACTCACTCGTCATGGAAGTCGCGGCGCTGAGCCCCGACTGGATTCAGCTGCATGGCCCCGAGACGCCGCATCGCGTCGAGGCCATCCGCGATGAAGCCGGCATCGCCATCATGAAGGCAGTTGGCATCAGCACTGCCGAGGATGTTGCGCACGTCACCGACTTCGCCGATGTGGCCGATCGCATCCTGCTCGACGCCAAGCCGCCCAAGGGCGCCGACCGCCCCGGCGGGCTCGGCGTGCCGTTCGACTGGGCCCTGCTCAAGGCGCTTGACCCCAGCCTTCCATTCATGCTTTCGGGAGGCCTCACGCCTGAGACGGTGGGGGACGCGATCAAGGCCGTTCGGCCGTTTGGCGTCGATGTCTCCTCCGGCGTCGAAACCGCGCCCGGCGTCAAGGACGCGGCGCTGATCCGGGCCTTTATCGACCAGGCGCGAGCCGCGCACGGATAGGAGTCTGCTGAAGTGACCGTGACTGGGGCCAATTCCCTTCGCAACGGCCCCGATGACCAGGGTCGTTTCGGTCTCTATGGCGGCCGTTTCGTCGCCGAGACGCTGATGCCGCTGATCCTCGATCTCGAGAAGGCCTATCGGGCCGCGCAGGCCGACCCTGAGTTCCAGGCCGAGATCAAGCACCTCGCCACCCACTATGTGGGCCGCCCGTCGCCACTGTACTTCGCCGAGCGGATGACCGAGCACCTGGGCGGCGCCAAGGTCTACTTCAAGCGCGAAGAGCTGAACCACACCGGCTCGCACAAGATCAACAACACGCTCGGCCAGATTCTGCTCGCCAAGCGCATGGGCAAGACCCGCATCATCGCCGAAACCGGCGCCGGCCAGCATGGCGTGGCGACGGCGACGGTCTGCGCCAAGTTCGACCTGCCCTGCGTCGTGTTCATGGGCGCCACCGACGTGGAGCGGCAGTATCCCAACGTCTTACGCATGAAGATGCTTGGCGCCGAAGTCCGCCCGGTCACCGCCGGCGCCGGCACCCTCAAGGACGCCATGAACGAGGCGCTGCGCGACTGGGTGACCAACGTCGAGACCACCTACTACCTGATCGGCACCGCCGCCGGCCCGCACCCCTATCCGGAGATGGTGCGCAACTTCCAGTCGGTGATCGGCGAAGAGATCAAGGCGCAGATGCAGGCCGAGACCGGCAAGCTCCCCGACGCGCTGGTCGCTTGCGTCGGCGGCGGCTCCAACGCCATCGGCACCTTCCACGCCTTCCTCGATGACCCTTCGGTGAAACTCTATGGCGCCGAAGCCGGCGGCCATGGCATCGAGGTTGAGAACGGCCATGCCGCCTCGATGACCGGCGGCCGCCCCGGCGTGCTGCACGGCAACCGCACCTACCTGCTGCAGGATGCCGACGGCCAGATCCTCGAAGGCCACTCGATTTCCGCCGGCCTCGATTACCCCGGCGTCGGCCCCGAGCACTCCTATCTGCACGATACCAAGCGCGTCACCTACGCGCCGATCACCGACAAGGAAGCGCTCGACGCGTTCCAGCTCTGCACCCGCCTCGAGGGCATCATTCCCGCGCTGGAAAGCGCGCACGGGCTGGCACAGCTGATGAAGGTCGCCCCGACCATGGGCAAGAACGAGACTATCGTCCTGTGCCTCTCGGGCCGCGGCGACAAGGACGTCGAGAGCGTCGGCCGCTACCTGGGGATGAACTCGTAATGACCACCCGTATCCCCGCCCGCTTTGCCAAGTGCGCCGCCGAAGGCCGCCCGGCTCTCGTCACCTACACCATGGCCGGCGACCCGGACCTCACCACCGCCCAGGCCATCCTCGATGCGCTGCCAGCTGCGGGCGCTGATATCATCGAACTCGGCATGCCCTTCTCCGACCCGATGGCCGATGGCCCCGGCGTCCAGGCGGCAGGCCAGCGCGCGCTGGCCGCGGGCCAGACCATGAAGAAGACGCTGGGCATGGTCGAAGCCTTCCGCAAGAAGGACCAGGAGACCCCGATCGTGCTGATGGGCTACTACAACCCCATCTACATCTTCGGCGTCGATGCCTTCCTCACGGCCGCCAAGGCGGCGGGCATCGACGGGCTGATCGTTGTCGATCTGCCGCCCGAAGAGGACGACGAGCTCTGCATCCCGGCCCTGAAGGCAGGCCTCAACTTCATCCGGCTGGCTACGCCGACCACCGACGACGCGCGTCTCCCGGCAGTGCTGAACAACACCTCTGGCTTCGTCTACTATGTCTCGATGAACGGCATTACCGGCGGCACGATCAAGGCGACGGCCGCGGTCGGCACCGCCGTGCAGCGCATCAAGGGCCATACGGACCTGCCGGTTGTCGTGGGCTTCGGCATCAAGACCGCCGATGATGCGGCAACTTTCGGCCGCGAGTCCGACGGCGTCGCGGTGGGCACGGCAATCTGCAACGCGGTGCTCGGCTCGCTCGATAACGGCAAGGCCACGGCGGGTACCGTTGCGGCGGTGACCACCATGGTCGCAGGTCTCGCCAGCGGCGTGAAGCGGGCCAAGGCGGCAGCCTGAACCACCAAATCCGGTTACCAATGACGGTACCGTGGCTTAACCACGAGAGCCGATCCTGATAATATCTGCCACAATCACCATATAGGCCCATGGCAGCGCCGCTTGGCGCGCACATGGACCGCGAACAGGCTTAGGCAATGAACTGGATCAACAACGTCGTCCGCCCCCGCATCCGCTCCTTCCTCAAACCGAAGGATACCGGCTCGGAGAACCTCTGGGTCAAGGATCCGGAGTCGGGCGAGATGGTGTTCTACCGCGATCTCGAAGCCAACATGTGGGTGGTGCCCAATTCCGGCTACCACACGAAGATCAAGGCCTCCGACCGGCTGTCGACCTTCCTCGATGAGGGCAAGTACGACACCGTGGCGCTGCCTGCCGTGCCGCATGATCCGCTGAAGTTCCGTGATTCCAAGCGCTATGCAGACCGCCTGAAGGAAAGCCGGCTGAAGACCGGTACCGAGGATGCGGTCACCGTCGGCGTCGGCGAGCTGTTCGGCCAGCCGGTGACGGTCGGCGTGCAGGATTTCGATTTCATGGGCGGCTCGCTCGGCATGGCCGCGGGTTCGGCCATCGTCACCGGGCTCGAGACTGCCGCGAGCAAGCGCACTCCGTTCGTGCTGTTCGTCTCGTCGGGCGGTGCCCGCATGCAGGAAGGCGTGCTGTCGCTGATGCAGATGCCGCGCACCACCGTCGCAGTGCTGCGCCTGCGCGAGGCCGGGCTGCCGTTCATCGTGGTGTTCACCAACCCCACCACCGGCGGCGTCACCGCCTCCTATGCCATGCTGGGCGATGTGCACCTCGCCGAGCCCGGCGCGCTGATCGGCTTTGCCGGCCCTCGCGTCATCGAGCAGACCATCCGCGAAAAGCTCCCCAAGGGCTTCCAGCGCTCGGAATATCTCTACGAGCACGGCATGATCGACATGGTGGTGCACCGCCATAACCTGCGCGAAACCATTGGTTCGCTGGTCGGCATCCTCACCAAGTCGCCGCAGCGCGAGGAGCTGAGCGAAACCGCTCCGGCCCGCCTCGCGACGCCGGTTTCGGCCAACGCGGGTGATGATCTCGTCGGCATGCCGGAAGCCGCCCACGCCGAGTAGGCCGCCTCTTCATCACGCGAGAACCGGGTGCTAAAAGCGCGCCATGCTCCTGTTCGAGAATCTCGTTCCCGTGTCCCGCACCGACGCTATCCTGAAGCGGCTGCTCAAGCTGCATCCGAAGCTTATTGACCTGAAGCTCGACCGCGAGCTGCGCCTGCTCGAGCGGATCGGCAATCCGCAGGACCATTTGCCGCCGGTGATCCATGTCGCCGGCACCAACGGCAAGGGTTCGACGATCGCCTATCTCCGCGCCTTCCTCGAAGCGTCGGGCAAGAAGGTGCACGTGATGACCTCGCCGCACCTGGTGCGCTTCAACGAGCGCATCCGGTTGGCCGGCAAGCTGGTGTCATCCCGCAAGCTCAACCAGGCGCTGGAGTCCTGCGAAGAGGCCAATGGCGGCGAGCCAATTACCTTCTTCGAGATCACTACTGCGGCTGCGTTCAAGCTGTTCTCGGAAGTGAAGGCCGATTACCTGCTGCTCGAAACCGGCATGGGTGGGCGCTTCGACGCCTCCAACGTGGTCGCGCACCCGCTGGGCACCGTCATCGCTCCGGTCGACTACGACCACCAGAACTTCCTCGGCGACAGCCTGTCGAAGATCGCCTGGGAGAAAGCCGGCATCATGAAGCGCGGCTCAAAGGCCGTGTTCGGCCGGCAGCGCGACGAGGGCAGGGCAATGCTGGTGCGCGAAGCCGCGCGGCTTGGCGTGACGCCGTTGATCGCCGGCGAGGATTTCGACGGCCGGGCCGAAGATGGCCGGCTGGTCTATCAGGATGAGCATGGCCTGCTCGATCTGCCCCCACCGGCGCTCGCCGGGCCGCACCAGTTCGACAATGCAGCGCTTGCCATCGCTGCCGCCCGGCATTTCGAGCTACCGGTCACCGAGGCCGACATTGCCCGCGGCCTCCGCGAAGTGGTCTGGCCGGCGCGCCTACAGCCGGTGCACGGCACGCTGCTGCAAATGCTGCCGGAGGGCTCGGAGCTCTGGATCGACGGCGGCCATAACGCGCACGGCGCGGCCGCGCTCTCGCTGGCCCTGCAGCAGATGCAGGTCCGGCGTCCGCTCCCGCTGGTGCTGATCATGGGGCTGATGAACACCCGCAAGCCCGCCGATTTCCTCGCGCCGTTCAGCAGCATGTTGGAAAAGGTGTTCGCGCTGACCATTCCGGGCGAGCCCAACGCCCATCCGGCATCGGCCATCGTCGAACAGGCCAAGGCCGGCGGCTTCGACGCCGAGGAGTCGACCTCGATCCTCAACGCCCTCGCCGATGCGGCCCGGCTCGGCCATCCGGCCCGCGTGGTCTTCGCCGGCTCGCTTTACCTCGCCGGCCACGTCCTCCACCAGAACGGCACCCCGCCGAAGTAATAACGCGTGCGGGCGAAGGAGCCACCGGCCCCTTAATACCGCGCATCCTCCAGCCCGCAGAACGGGTCGACCGGCGAGTGCCGGTTCCACTCGATGTTGCCGAGCAAAGCCTCGACCACGGCCCGCTGCATCGTCTCGGTGGTCGAATAGGCGTTGATGTAGGTGGGCACCCGCGGCGCGTCGTAGAGCATGTAGGGGTAGCCGAACGAGATCATCAGCGTCGGGATGTCGTGCCAGTGGCGCTGCATTGCCTTGCCGAAACTGCCGGTGAGCCGCAGCCAGTCGAGGAAGATCCGCCCCCGCGTCAGCAGCGTCTCATCGCCGAACAGGTAGAGCACCAGGTCGAACTTATCCGCGTCCACCTCAGTGGTGGCATCATGCACCGTCACCTCGAAGCCCTTCTCACGCAGGAGGTCTGGCACTGAGAACGGAAGCGGATGCGGCAGGAACGGAAACACGATGCCGCCGGAAATCACCAGCACGCGCTTGTGCTTTGCAGGATCGAGCGGCAGCAGGTTCTGGACGTCTTTCACCAGCGTCGGCGCCCGCTTTGCCACCGCGTCGGCATAGGCGCGCGTCTCGCTGCTCGCCAGTGTCCCCGCCACCGCCGGTTTGTGCAGTCCAACCGCCGCCTTCAGCCCGAGTTGGCGGATCACCGCTTCGTCAACCCGGGCCCAGCTCAACCGACCATCGGCCAGCGCCGCCTGGAGATAGGCGAGGTCCTGGTCGTAATCGTCCGAGAACAGGATCACATCGCAACCCGAGGAGATGATCTCCGGCAGATGCTCGCTACGCTTCGCCCACGCCCCCAGCCCGGCCATCGGTGTCGCATCGGAAACAATCAACCCGTTGAAGCCGAGGCGCTTGCGCAGCAGCTCCTCATTTAGCAGGCGGCTGATCGAGGCCGGCCGGAACGCCTCGATCCCGGCGTTGGGATCCAGCGACCGCACGAAGGCCGGTAGCGCGATATGCGCCGACATCACCGACAGCGCGCCGGCCGCAATCGCCCCGCGATAGAGCCGGCCGAAATTGGCCTCCCACTCGTCCAGCGACAGCGGGTTGATCGTCGTGACGAGGTGCTGGTCGCGATCGTCAAAACCCTCGCCGGGCCAGTGCTTGATCGCCGAGGCGACCCCATGCTCCTGGAACACCCGCATCTGGGTCAGTGCGTGCTTCTCGACCGTCGCCACGTCCGAACCGAAGCCGCGCGTCGCGACGATGGCACTGCGGAACGCCGCGTTGATGTCGAGGACCGGGGTGAAACTCCAGTTGATGCCGATCGTCCGGGCCTCTTCGGCCATGATCCGGCTGACCTCGGCGGTGACCTCGATATCGTCAATCGCCGCGAGCGCTAGCGGGTTGGGCATTTCCGCCCCCGCGGCGAGGCTCATCCGGCTGCCCTCGAGGTCGGCCGAAACCAGCAGCGGCACCGGTGCGGCGGCATTGAGATCGGCGAACAACGCCCGTTCCGCCGCGACATCGGCGCCGGCATGCCGGGTTATTCCACCAGGCCGGAAGGCTCGAATCCGGGCGACCTCGTCCGGGTTCTGCCCCCGCGACAGGAGGTTGAACAGCTGCCGCAACTTCTCGTCCGGGGTCAGCGCCGTGAAGCGCTCCCGCACCCAGGCAAGCGCCTGGGCGTCGAGGTTGAACGGGGCTTTGGCGAGGTGGTCGAAAGTCATGCAGTCCTCCGGTGCAGGGCGGGGACTATGCCCCATCGCACCGGAAAATCCTGCTCGAAATTATGCGGCGAACTGATCCAGCCACTTGATCAGCTGCACGCGCGACTGCCCGGCGCCGACCTTGAAATCCACCGGCTCGCCGTCCTTGAACACGATCAGCGTCGGCATGGCGCGCACGTTATATTTCACCACTGTCGACGGATTGCTATCGACGTCGAGCTTGACGATCTTCACCTTGGCGGCGAGTTCAGTGGTGAGGTCGTCGAGGATCGGATCCATCGCCTTGCACGGCGGGCACCATTCGGCCCAGAAATCGACGAGGACTGGCTTGCTGGAATTCAGCACTTCGGCTTCGAAGTTCTGGTCGTTGACGCGCGTACCCATGATCGTCTCCATCGTCGATTACCGATGAAAGCTACAGGGAGTCGGCGGGGAAAGAAAGGCATGTCATTCCACGCCTTTGCCGGAAAGAGAAACGCCGCCGGCGTGAACCAGCGGCGTTTTCTATCAAAGCGGCGAGTGTCGCGCCCGTATCAGGCAGCGTGGCTCTCGAGCCACTTCGCAAGGCCGGCCTTCGGGGTGCCCGCGCCGATCTTCATGTCGGCGGCTTCGCCGCCCTTGAACAGGATCATCGTCGGGATCGAACGCACGCCGTACTTGACGGTGGTATTCGGGTTGTCGTCGACGTTTAGCTTGACGATCTTCACCTTGCCCTGGAGCTCAGTGGAGAGCTCTTCCAGAACCGGCGAGATGGCGCGACACGGGCCACACCATTCTGCCCAGAAATCTACCAGCACGGGCTCTTTCGAGGACAGGACTTCCTCGCCAAAATTGGCGTCGGAAACGTGGGTTGTCATTGGGATTGCCTTTTGGGTTGAAAGCGGCGGTCTGTTTGATCCAAAAGCTAGGTAGAGTCCAGTGTGACTTCAACGAACGTCACCGGATGGTGAACCCCCGCGCCGCTTCCGCCAAAGCAGCGTTGGGCAATTTTAGCAGCGATTCCAACTCAGTCCAGAGAATCCCGGCTTCTATCCTCTGCCCCGGGAAAAGCTGCTTTGCAACAAGCGCATAGAGCCCGAGTTGCGTCAGATAACCGGGTTTCACCCGCCCGGGTTCCATCACCGGGTCGGCATCGGACTTGAAATCGACCAGCAGTACGCCGCCCGAGGTGGTGACGATGCGGTCGATGCGGCCCGCGATGGTCACCGTCTCGCCCTTCCGCTCGGCCGTCGCGAGGAACGGCACTTCCGCTCGGCTGCCCTCGGTGAACAGGTGCGCGAGCTCCGGACGGGAAAGGATCGAAATGGCCTTGGCGGCGAGCGACGCATGCTGATCTGGCGCTTGCGGCAACAGCAGCGGCAAAGCCCGCGCCGCGACCGCTGCCCGGTCGGCCGGATCCACTTTCGCGAGGTGCTGCAACAGGGCATGCAGTGCGGTGCCGGAGAGGCGGGCCGTCTCGGGGTCGAGCCCCTCTTCCAGTCGTGTCGCCAGCGAGCGAGCCGGATCGGATGGCACCTCGAGGCTCGACGGCCGCAACACCTTGCGGGCCCGATGGGGTGGCAACGGCGTGAGGTCGAGCAGGGCGGCAGCGGTACCCACCAGGGCCTCGCTTGGCTTCAGCTTCGCAGGTGCCGGCCGCTCCTTCGGATAGACCAACGCGCTGGTATTGCCGTCGGCATCGACCACGCTCTCGCTCAGCGGCCCCAAGCCCTGCTCGATGGCCTCGTACCAGCTGCCATCGACCTTGCCCTGCTTGGTCAGGTAACCGGTGACATAGAGCTCGTCCTCGGCCCGGGTCATCGCGACATAGAGCTTGCGCCAATATTCCTTCAGCTGGTCGCTGTCCGCGTCGTCCTTGAATTCGCTGGTCTGCGGCGCATGGGTGGCGGACGAAGAGGCGTGAATGAACAGCGGCGGTACGGCCCTCAGGTAGATGCTCCGCCGGTCGCGGCCGCGCTCGGTGATCGCAGCATCGGCGAGGATCACGATCGGCGCCTCGAGTCCCTTCGCCCCGTGCACGGTCATCACCCGCACCCCGGCGCCGCCTTCGGCCAGCTCGCGCTTGATCGTCACTTCGCGCGACCTGAGTTCGGCGAGGAAGCCGAGCAGCGAGGGCTGCGTCGATTGCTCGTGCGACAAGGCCAGATCGAGGAACTCGGCCATCACGTCGTCGATCTCGCTGCCGAAGCGGCCGCGCATCCGCCTCAGCCCGCCACCGGCATAGAGCACGTCGGCGTAGAAGTTGAACGGCCGCTCGAAATCGAGCCGGTTGCGCCAGCGATAGAGCTGGTCGTAGGCCGCCTTCACCGATGGGATGTCGGAGCCCTCGATCGCCCGCCACAGCCGCTTGTCGCCGCGCGGCTGCGCCACGGCCAGCAGCTCATCCTCGCTGACCTCGAACAGCGGCGAGCGCAGCAGCGCCGCCAGTTGCAGGTCGTCGGCCGGATTGCTGAGCACATCGCCCAGCGCCATCATGTCGAGCACGCCGATATGGGTGGTGACCGCCAGCCGGTCCGCCCCCGGCGTTGGCACTCCGGCGCGGATCAGCGCGCGGATGATTTCGTGGAACAGGATGCTGCGCACCTGCACGAGGATCAGCACGTCATCGGCGCTGACCGCGCGGCCGCGCGGTCCCAGCGGACGCTTGGCGTCGATCCAGCCCTTGATCTCGCGGGCGATCCGCTCTGCCACCTGCCGCTGTGCGCTCTGCGTCTGGATCAGCGGCGGCTCGGTCGGCCAGTTCTCGGGGTCGGTCTCCTCCGCCTGGTCCTTGATCGGCGGCCACAGCGTCACCATCCCGCCGGCGTCGGCGCGCGCCGTGCTATGCGCGACGCCGCTCTCCTCCAGCGCGCCATCGCGCAGATCGCCTCGCTTGAACACCTCGTCCACGGCGTTCAGCACGTTGGGCAGGGTGCGGAAGCTGTAGCGCAGCGGCACCGGGGTGATCTCGAAATGCGCCGCCTTGGCGCTGAACGCATACTGGCGCCCGGCTTCGACGAACACCTCGGGGTCGGCGCCCTGGAACGAGAAGATCGACTGCTTCTGGTCGCCCACCGCGAATAGCGTGCGCGGCCGGTCGGCGGCGGCGCTGTCGCCGAAGAAGAAATCGTCGATCAGCGCGCCCACCACCTGCCATTGCAGCGGGTTGGTGTCCTGCCCCTCGTCGACGAGGATATGGCTGAGACCGGCGTCGAGCTTGTAGCGCACCCACGTGCCCTGTGCCTCGTCGCGCAGCAGCGCTGCGAGTTTCTCGATCAGGTCGTCGAAATCGAGCAGCGAGCGGGCCCGCTTCGCCTTCTCGTAATGCGCCGAAATCGCCGCCACCACGTCGAGCATCGCCTCGCTGCGCGCCACTAGCTCCGCCGTCACCAGCTTCTGGTACAGCCGCTCGATCCGCTGCCCCTCCGCCACCACACGCGCCGCCACATCGGGGATCAGCACCGCCGTCGCCTTCTTGATCAGCGTCTTCCGCGCTGTGCGATCCGCCTGAGTCAGGAACGCATCGAGCAGGTCGTCGGCATCGGGCCGCTCCGGGTCGATCTGGCTCAGCCGGTCGACGAAATCGGTGCCGTAAGGATCGGGCACGATCAGCGAGAAGATCGTCGCGTGGTCATCGCGGCTGAGCCCGTAGCCCGAGCTGATCTCGTCCATCACCTCGTCGATCGAGCCGACGTCGCCGACGAGCTTCCGCAACTCGCGCTTGGCGACGCGCGGCTGCGCCAGCACCCGCCGCAGCGTCCGCTGCTGGTTCAATGCTTCGAGGATCGCGGTCTCGATCTGGAAATCGCTGAGCAGGCCGAACAGTGTCTCCACCGCCGTGGCTTCGCCACTGCCGCGCAGGCCCGCGGCGATCACCGTCTCCCGCGCTTCGAGCAGCATGCTGTCGCGCTGGTGCTCCTCCAGCACGCTGAAATCGAACGGCACGCCCGCCTCGCGCGGGAAGCGGTGCAGCACGCTCTCGCAGAAGGCGTGGATGGTCTGGATGCGCAAGCCGCCGGGCGCTTCGAGGGCGCGTGCGAACAGCGACCGGGCACGCAGGCGCATCCCCGGTGTCGGCGGCACGCCACTGAGCGCCGTCAGATCCTTGATCAGTTCGTCTTCGCTTTCGAGGGCCCATTGCCCGAGCCGCTCGGCGACGCGGCCGCGCATCTCCGCCGCAGCCGCCTTTGTGTAGGTCAGGCAGAGGATCTCCTCGGGCTTGGCGCCGCTCAGCAGCAGCCGCAGCACGCGGGCGGTCAGCACATAGGTCTTGCCCGAGCCGGCATTGGCCGTCACCCAGACGCTGCGTTCGGGATCCGAGGCATCGCGTTGCGCCGCAACGATCTGCTGCGGCATCGGGTTGAGAAGTCGCCGGCTCATGGGTCGTCCACTCCGGCGGTCAGTGTCCACTCGTCGGTGCGGGCGAGGTGATCGTAGTCGCCCGGGTAGGATTTGCGGCCGGTCTCCACCCGCGGCCGGATCCGCGCCGCCATCGGCAGCCCGTCATGCAGCAGGAACGCATCGACATGCCGCTGCATGCGGCGCTCGATCTCGCCCACTGCGTCCATCAGGCTCATGCCCTTTGGCAGCTTGAACGGCTTGATCTGGAACGCCGCCGGCCCGAGGCCGATCTTGATGTAGGTCAGCGCCGAGCTGTCGCGCGGCACGATGCTCGGGAACACCCCAGCTCGGGCCATCGCCGCTTCCAGCAGCAGCTGCGGCGCATCGAACGCTGTCATGTCCTTGGGCTGCGGCACGCCGCCGGTCTTGAAGTCGATGATCTCGAGCGTGCCGTCGCGCTTCACGTCCAGCCGGTCAGCCTTGCCGACAAGGGTGAAGTTGTCGAGCGCCGGGAACTTCCACTCGCCCTTGGTCTCGGCATGCCGCTCGACGATCTCGTTGTCGCGCCGCCGCTCATAGTCGAGGAACTGCCGGGCGGCGCGCTCGAAGCGCTTCAGCCAGATGTCGCGGCGCTCCTTGATCGCGTCGAGCCCGGAAAAGGCATCGCGCGCCATGCCCACCATCTCGGGCAACGCCTCCGGCAGGTCGAGGTCGAGCCCGGCCGCGATGAACTTCTCGAACACGCCGTGGATCATCGTGCCGCGCTCGCGGGCGCTCGGCTCGGTGCCCAGTGGTTCGAGGCGCTTCAGCGCCAGCACATGCTTGGCGTAGATATCGTAGGGCGAGCGCATCAGCGGCTCGATCTCGGTGATCGACAGCCGTCGCGGGCGTATGCTGGCCGGCGGGTTGGGCGCCGGCCGGTCCGCCGGACGCGGCACGCCGGCAAAGTCGATCGCCTCGGCCTGGGAGAGCCAGCGCGCGCCGCGGGTCCGCACCACCTCGGCATCCGCCTCGCCGATGAAGGCATAGAGCCGCTGCAGCAGCGGCGAGGGTAGCGCCGGCGACGTGCCGATCCGCTCGGCATAGGCGATCAGCACCTCGGCATTGCCAGCGGCCATGGCGAAATCGTGCGCCGCCTGACCCTGCCGCCGCTCAGGCGGCTCGAGCCCGATGCCGATCCGCATGCCGCGGCTGAGCCATGGGCCGGGATCGGCGACACCAGGCCAGATGTCCTCGTTCATCCCGGCGAGGATCATCAGGTCCGGGTTCTGCAGCCGTGCTTCGAGCTCGCCCCAGATGTGGATGTCGTCGCGCGTCGGTACCGGATCCTGCGTCTTGGTGCCGGCCAGCAGCGCCTCGAGCACAGCCTCCAGGTCGAACGGCGCAAAGGCAGTGCCGCCCTGGTCGAGCGAGGTCAGTTCCCCAGCCCAGCGGCGGAACTCCGGCATGCCCGGCAATTCGGCATCGCCGATCAGCGCGTCCATGGTGGTGAGCAGCGCCGATGCGAGATCAGGCGCCGTTATCCGCTCGCGCTGTCCCAGCGCAAACACCGGCTGCATCGCCGCGTCGAGCTTGTCGAGCAACTGCGGCAGGTCCTCGTGATCCGAGAGTTCTCGCAGTCCGGCAATCCCGGCCGCCGGGCGTACCGCGCGCAACTTCAAGTCGATGATGTCGGCGAGACGTCGCACCGCGTAGCGGTCGAGATCGAGCGAGACCGCCGCGTTGCGAAGCAGGGCGATGATGTCGACCGGCGCATAATTGTCCGTCGCGACCGCGAGCACCTGCCGCGCCAGCCGCCCGGCGCCGGACTGGAACAGAGGCGTACCTGCGGCGTCATCGACTTCGACGCCGTGGCGCTTGAGTTCCGCCGCGATACGCCGGGCCAGCGTCTGATCGCGCGCCACAATGCCGACGGTCTTGAGTTCGGCGAGGGCGGAGCGCGCCGCGAGGGCAATTGCCCGCGCTTCGACATCGGCATTGCGCGCTGCCAGGATGCTGACGCCTTCGAGCGCTCTGCTCACCGGAATGTCCGAGCGGAGGATCGGCCAGGCCGGCGTCTCGCTGGCCGGCGCCAGCGCCGCCCGCACCAGCGCCGTGCGATGTGCTTCCCCCGCCAGCTCCTCGACTTCGCCGACACCGGCGTCGAGGCCTCGCAGGAGCTTCATCAGGCCATATTGCGGATGACCCTGTGTTGTCTCGCCGCCGAGCATCCGCTCATGCCGATCAGGGGTGAACGACGTGTCGAGCCCCGGCAGCACCAGCACGCCGCGCCGCAGCTTGGCGATGGCCTTGAGCAGTGCGGCGGTTGCCGGAATCGAGCCCGTCGAGCCAGCGGCGATGACCGGCCGCTCGCCATATGCGAACTCGGCTGTCGCCGCCTGCCGCAACAGCCGGTCGTTCCGCGCTGCGGCTGCATCGATCCGGCCGCGCTCCGCGAGGATCGCCGGCCAGGCTTTCAGCGCCACGTCGAGGAATTCCAGCACCTTCTGCCAGTTCCCCGCCAGCTCTTCCGGCACCAGATCCCTAAGCTTGTCGGGCGACACGTCCTCGATGGTGAAGTCGTCGATCACCTCGCCCAGCGAGTCGGCGAGCCAGAAGATCTCCGCCGGGTTGGGCGGCGTGGCAAAGCTCTCGGCCCGCTCGGCGAACAGCCGCACCAGGTGCGACAGCGTCAGCCGCCGTTCGAGCAGTGAGGCGGCCGGCCTGCTGGCGGGCGCGTCGGTGGGCGGCAGGAATGGCTCCTCATCGGCCACCTCGCCGCCGAAGGTGCGGATATCGGGTAGCAGCACCGTGCCGCCGAGGCGCTTGGCGAACTCCTCCGCCAGCCCGAACCGGGCGCGGCGCGTGGGGAGGATGATGGTGACGTCGCTCAGCCAGAACGGGCCTTCGCGCGACCAGTCGCCCAGCAACGTGCCATCGAGCACCCGCTCGGCGAGCGTCGCGAGGAAAGGCGCGTGGGGCGCGATGGTGAAGAGCGAGTCGCGGCGCATGGTGGGCGATTTGACTTGTTGAGGCCGATGAAGTCCAGCGCGCTAGACGGCACGCCCGTCGGCGAAGCGGATCGTCGCGCTCCGACCCTCGCCGCCCGGCGGAATGGCGAGGTTGATAGCCACGGTCGCCCGCTCCACCACCTCGTCCGAACGCTCGGGCCACTCGACCAGGACGATCGCATCGGCCCGGTCGAACAGCCCCAGCTCGTCGACCTCGCGCGGACCGCCGAGCCGGTAGAGGTCGGCATGCAGCACCGGCGTGCCGTTCGCCTCGTAGGGCTGCACCAGCGCGAAGCTGGGGGAGGGGACGTCGAGCCCGCTGTCGCCGACCAGCGTGCGAACCACCGTCCGCGCCAGCGCCGTCTTGCCTGCACCGAGATCGCCCTCGAGCAGCACCAGGTCGCCGGGCCGCAGAACACTAGCGAGGCGGCGGCCGAGGTCGGCGGTCGCATCGTCATCGGCGAGGAACAGGGTTTGCGGCGTGGCGCTCATCGGTGTCCGATAGCCGAGGATGGCGCCGGACGTAAAGGCCTACTCGGCCGCGCCGACCATCGCCGCGTCGCTCGGGAGGCTGACCACCACTCTTGTGCCGCGCGGCTCACGCCGCTCGACATTGATGGTGCCGCCATGGAGGTTGACGAAGGCGCGGACGATCGAGAGCCCCAGCCCAGCCCCGCGCTGCCGCGCCGCACCCGCGAGTGCGTCGTTGCGATCGAGCAGCGCCAGGCGCATTTCCTCGCTCATCGGCGCACCTTCATCCTCGACGATGAACTGGATGCGCCCGGTGCGGCCGCTGACCGTGAGCTTTACCTCGCCGCCCGGCTCGGAGAAGCGGGCCGCGTTCGATAAGAGGTTGTAGAGCACGTTGACGATGCGCGTGCCGTCGGCGTTGAACGGCGGCAGGTCGGGCTCGATCACCACCTTGAGGTTGAGCGACGGCTCGCCATCGATATCGGGGAAGGTGGCGGCAAGACCAGCGCGCGCCTTGTCGACCAGCAGGGCGACTTCCTGCAGCTCGGGTTGCAGCTGGGCGATGCCGGCATCGACCGTCGCGAGATCGAGGATATTGTCGATCAAGACGCCCAGCGTCGCGCTCGAGGCACGAATGAAATCGGTGTAGCTGCGCTGCTTGTCGTTGAGCTCACCGGCCGTACCGGAGGCGAGCAGGTCCGCAAAACCAATGATGTTGGTCAGCGGCGAGCGCAGTTCGTACGAGACGTTCTGCACGAACGCGTCCTTCAGTCGGTCGGCCGTGATCAGCGCGTCGTTGCGCTCCTTCAGCACCCGCTGGTAGTTGGCGCTCTCGGTCACATCGAGGAAGGTCATCATCGTCTGCCCGTCGGGCAGCCGCACCACGGCGTAATCGATCAGCTTGCCGTCGGCCCGGGTGATCCGGCCCTGCCGGTCCGACCGGGTCGGGTTGAGGTCGATGATCGAGCGCTTCAGGTCGCGCCAGATCGTCGCTCCGTCATCCGGCAGCGCCCGCGACGCGGCTTCGGCGATCTGGTCGATATGCGGCGTCTCGCTGAGCAGGTTCGCTGGCAGCTTCCACAACGTCGACAGCTTCGGGTTGCTGAGTGTCAGCCGGCCATTGGTGCCGAACACCGCCACTGCCTCGCTCAGCGCATTCAGCGTCGAGCGCTGCACATCCAGCACCACCTTGTGCTGGCTCTTCAGGTTCAGCTGGTCGGTGATGTCCTCGAAGACATAGATCACCCCGCCCTTCGGGCCGGCCGGCGCGGCGATCACCTGTACGGTGCGGCCATCGGGCAGGTGCCAGGCCTCAAGCTCTTTCGGGACCCGCAGCTGGTACGACGCCAGGTGCCGTGCCCGCCAGCCCTGGTAGTCCGGCTCGTTCGGCAGTTTGCCGTCGGTGCGCAGCTTGTCGAGGATGGCGCGCTCGTCCATGCCGAGCTTTAGCCAAGTGGGGTCGATGTCCCACAGCGTGCAATAGGCGCGGTTGAACTGCACCAGTTCGCGATTGGTGTTGAAGATCGCGATCGGCGTCGCCAGCGCGTCGATGATTGCCGAAAGGTGCGACAGCCCCGCATCGCGCGGCGCACTGTCCTGCCGGGCATGCAGGTACCCGGCGGAGCCGCCATTGACCGGGAAGTCGACGACCTCGAAATCGCCGATCTCGCCCAGCGTCACCATGGTGCTCTGCGGCTTGCGGGCATCGCCCAGCACCGCGCGGTTGCGCTGCAGCAGGCCGTAATCGACCAGCTCGGCCGGCTGGCTCTCGCTGGTCTTGCGACCGAGGGCCCGGGCGAGGTCGTGATAGGCGGCATTGGCGAACACCAGGCGACCGGTCCCGTCGCGGAGGAACGCCGGCTTGCCGAGGCTGGCGAGGACGGTGCGGGCAGTGGCGTAATCGGTAGTCGTCTGCGCCACGGCGGGAGCGGCAGCCGGGATGAGTTCACCGGAGGGCTGCGTCACCGCTGGCCGCAGCCGCAGCGCAGCGCCGTTGCCGAGCAGCGAGCCGGAGGCGCGGACGGTGCGGCCATCATGCGCCTTCAGTGTCAGTTCGAACCCGCGACCGCCAACCCGCAGGTTCTCGATCGAGCGGGCCACCCGCTCGGCATCGGCCTCGCCGAGCCAGGAGCCGAAATCGAGCACAGCTTCGGCGCGGCGGCCGGGCGGCAGCAGGGCCGAAGCCTGGCCGAGGAAGCGCGGACCCTCGCCGGCGCTGGCCCACAACACGATGATCTCGCGGCCGCCGGAGAGCAGCGCCTCGTATTCGTCCACCCGGGCGCGAAGGCTGGCGATCTGTTCGGCGGCGCGGTGCCGGGCCGAGCGGTTGTCGTGCAGCATGCGGCGCACCAGCGCCATGGCGATCAGCGCGAAGGCGCCGGCCCCGAGTGCGATGGCGACGGGCGCAGCGCCCATCACGTTGTTGGCGGAAATGCCCTGGGCAAGGGCAGGCGACGCGCTCAAAAGGGTTACCAGACTCGCTGATAGACCTGCGAATCCCCAATCGTTCCGGACCCTATCCGGCGCCATATACTGCCCCTAACCGATTTGCTGCTCATCGCCGTCCGAAGCGGACGGCGAACACCGCACTTGCTTGCCGCGCCGAGCCCCACTGATTCGCCGCGTGTCCGGCTGGTCAAAAACGCGTAACCGCCGAATCACCAGACCTTACCGGGGTCGGAATCGCGCAAAAAGAGTCTAATTGTATGTGAACAGCGGGGAATGCCCCGAGATTGGGAGTTGACCCGAGTCCGAACAGTGAACGCTTCGTTAACGCGGCGGTGATTTGGGCGGATTATTTTGCCGGGTAACGAAAAGGGCGCCACGAGGGCGCCCTTTGGAAGGTCAGCAATGATGCCGCGGATCAGTAGCGGTACTGCTCGGACTTGAACGGGCCGGTCGGGCTGACGCCAATATACTCCGCCTGCGGCTTCGACAGCTTGGTCAGCTTGGCGCCGAGCTTGGCGAGGTGCAGCTCCGCGACTTTCTCGTCGAGATGCTTAGGCAAGACGTGCACGGCCTTGGTCAGCTTGTCGCCATTGGTCCACAGCTCGATCTGCGCCAGCGTCTGGTTGGCGAACGAGGCGCTCATCACGAAGCTCGGGTGGCCGGTGGCATTGCCGAGATTGACCAGCCGGCCTTCCGACAGCAGCACGATGCGCTTGCCGGGCGCGAGCTCGACGATGTCGACCTGCGGCTTCACGTTGGTCCACTTGAAGTTGCGCAGCTCTGCAACCTGGATCTCGTTGTCGAAGTGGCCGATGTTGCAGACGATCGCCATGTCCTTGAGGTTGCGGATGTCGTCGAGGCTGACGACGTCCTTGTTCCCCGTGGCGGTGACGACGATGTCGGCGCGGTGAGCCGCATCCTCGAGCGTCACGACTTCGTAGCCGTCCATCGCCGCCTGCAGCGCGCAGATCGGATCGACTTCGGTGACCAGAACACGAGCGCCGGCGCCGCGCAGCGACTGCGCCGAGCCCTTGCCCACATCGCCATAGCCGCAAACGATCGCAACCTTGCCGGCGAGCATCACGTCGGTGCCGCGACGGATCGCGTCGACCAGCGATTCACGGGTGCCGTACTTGTTGTCGAACTTCGACTTGGTGACGCTGTCGTTGACGTTGATCGCCGGGAACGGCAGCTCGCCCTTCTGCTGTAGCTGGTAGAGCCGCATCACGCCCGTGGTGGTCTCCTCGGAAACGCCGCGGATGTTGGCGCGGATCTTCGAGTAGAACTTCGGATCCTGGGCCAGGCGCTTCTTGATCAGCGCGAAGAAGATTTCCTCTTCCTCGGAATGCGGATTGTTCAGCACCGACGGATCGGTCTCGGCCTTGGCGCCGGTCAGCACCAGCATGGTGGCATCGCCGCCATCGTCGAGGATCATGTTGGGGGTCTGGCCGCCCGGCCATTCCATCATGCGGTCCGTGTAGTCCCAGTATTCCTCGAGGCTCTCGCCCTTCTTGGCGAACACCGAGATGCCGGCGGCGGCAATCGCCGCGGCGGCGTGATCCTGGGTCGAAAAGATGTTGCAGCTGACCCAGCGCACGTCGGCGCCGAGCGCCTTCAGCGTCTCGATCAGCACCGCGGTCTGGATCGTCATGTGGAGCGAGCCGGCGATGCGGGCGCCCTTCAGCGGCTGCTTCGCGGCATATTCCTCGCGGATCGCCATCAGGCCGGGCATTTCGATCTCGGCCATGCCGATTTCCTTGCGGCCGTAGTCGGCGAGGCCGATGTCGGTGACCACGTAGTCGTTGTTGCTGGCCATCGGCCCTCTCCGTCTTATCGCTGGTGTTGGGGCCTTATACTGAAGGCAGCGGGCGCTATCAACCGGGATATAAAGAAAGCTTTATGTCCCTCGCCGTTCGACATAGCGGATGCGCCGCCGCCTGAACGGCAGCATCAGGAAGCCGACCAAAGCCGAAAGCGCGGCATAGCCGATTAGAAAGCCGGCGCCGGCATAGGCGAAACCTTCGATCGTCACCGGCACCGCGGGCTTGTAGTCCCTGAGCGCACGGCCGCCGATCTCGCTGTCGAGATACTCGGGCAGCTTGGTGAAGCGCTCCCAGCCGGCCGCGCCGCGCACCTCGGCGAGGGTGGCGGACAGCTCCTCGTAGCGCTTGAAGGTGCGCGCCATCGACTCGCCGCGTGCCGCGATAAAGCCGTCGCCGGTCTTCGAGAACCTATCGATCGCCTCGTCGCGACCAAGGCCTGCTTCCTTTGCAGCCTTGTCGAAATCCTCGGTGATGATCCTCAGTTCATCGACCGCCCCGCCGAGACGCTGCGTGTATTGCTGGGCATACTCGGGGAACTGGCTGAGCCCGGCCCCAACCACGAGGCCGCCGAGCAGGGCAAGCGTTCTGCGCATCTGGTTCTCCGACCGGTCTCGACACGACTGCGCAACGGGCCGATCTGCCCGGGCGTTCCCACCATAGGGCGAGATGGTATCAGGGGGATAAACCGGCCTTTACGCCGCGGCGCCGTCCGAATCTTCGTCGAAGCCGTTGTTCACCAGCGTGGTGATGGCATCGAGCGCCTCGCGGGCCTGCTTGCCGGTGGCTTGCACGAGGATGGTGGAACCGGGCCCGGCGCCCAGCATCATCAGGCCCATGATCGAGTTGCCCGAAACCGCCTGCCCGTCGCGAACCACCTTTATCTCGGCATCGAAGCACTCGGCGGTGCGTACGAACCGGGCCGACGCCCGCGCATGCAGGCCCTTGCGATTGACGATGGTCAATTGCTGCGCGAGTGCCCGATCCGAACCAGCTGCGGTATCCATGACGCTAAGATGCCGGATTTCGGCTTAACCGCCAAGCGTCTCGCTGGCCACGTTGATGTATTTCCGGCCCGCTTCTGCGGCTTCCTTTACCGCCTGCTTGATTTCGAGGTCGGCGCGGACGCGGGCGAGCTTTACCAGCATGGGCAGGTTGACCCCGGCGATCACCTCGACTTCGCGCTGCTGCATGATCGAGATGGCGAGGTTGGATGGGGTGCCGCCGAACATGTCGGTGAGGATCACGACGCCCTGGCCCTGGTCGGCGGCATCGACGCATCTGAGAATGTCGTTGCGCCGCTCTTCCATGTCGTCATCGGGGCCGATGGCGATGGTTTCCACCATCTCCTGCGGGCCGACGACGTGCTCGAGGGCGGACTTGAACTCAACGGCGAGCGCCCCGTGCGTCACCAGAACCATGCCGATCATGCAATATCCCCAAAGTCTCGCAGGTTCCGGCCGGGCAACTAGGGCTCCCAGAGGAAGCGGGAGTCTTGCCCCATGGCGAGCCTGATTCAAGTGGTTTTTTGTCGCGCCACTCGCGGCTGTGAACCGAGCTCCCGGATTGCCTCCCCGATCAGCAGCAACTGGTGCCACGTATCGATCACGCCGGCCCGTGGAACCGGTGCCCGGGGCAGGGTGACGCCGAACAGCTCGGTGACCAGCGCATCGTCCTCGAGCATGCGTTCCAGCGTCTCGACCAGGTCGATGACAAGGTGCAGCGGCGCCTCTTCGACGAAGGGGCGCTTGACGATGCCGCGGCCGCGCAGCTCGATCAGCCCTTCGATGTTCGGCGCCGGTCGCATGCGAAGCCGGTCATTGCCGGTAACGATCTCGACGCGGTCGTCCGACACCAGTGTCGCTTCGAGTCCTCGGGCGTCCCACTGGTCGAGCAAGGCGAGTGCCAGCAGTGACTTGCCGGCGCCGGGCGGGCCGCGAAGGATCAGGCCGATGCCACCCAGCACCAGTCCGGTCGCGTGGATATTGTGGGTGGCAGTCACCGGCGCTTCTCGGCCGCTGCGCGCCTCAGCTTGACGGTGAACTTGGCGCCGCTGCGATCGTCGCGATTGGCCGCGGTAATGCTGCCGGCATGCGCCTCGACGATCTGCTTGGAGATGGCGAGGCCGAGCCCGGAGTGATCGCCGAAATGCTCGCCGTCCGGGCGGTCGGTGTAGAACCGCTGGAAGATCCGGCTGATATCGCCGCGGATGCCCGGCCCCTCGTCGGTGACGACGATGGTGATGGTGTCCTCGTTGGTCGACACGTTCACCAGCACCTTGCCGCCCTCGGGCGAGAACGACACGGCGTTGTCGATCAGGTTGTTGATTACCTGGGCCAGCCGGCTGTCATGGCCGAGCACCACCGGCACGTAGCGGCTGACATGCTTTTCCAGCACGACATCAACCTTGCGGTTGGCCGCCACGTCCTTCTGGATCGACACCATGGCGTCGGCCAACTGGGCGACATCCACCCGCTCGGCGCTCTGCCGCGCCAGTTCGGCATCGAGCCGGCTGGCGTTGGAGATATCGGAGATCAGCCGGTCGAGGCGGCGCACGTCGTGCTGGATGATGGCGTTGAGCCGTTCGCGATCCTCGGCGCGGCGGGCTCGCGGCAGGGTTTCGACCGCGGAGCGCAGCGACGTCAGCGGGTTCTTCAGCTCATGCGCCACGTCGGCGGCGAAGCGTTCGATCGCCTCGATGCGGTTATAGAGCGCCGAAGTCATCGAGCGCAGCGCCTTGCTGAGGTGCCCGACCTCGTCGGTACGGTCGGAGAAATCCGGGATCTCGGTGCGGCTGGTGACCGTCGAGTGCACCTGTTCGGCGGCTCCGGCCAGCCGGCGCAGCGGCCCGGCAATGGTGCCTGCGAGCAGCAGCGACAGGATGATGGTCACGCCACCGGCGACCAGCGCGATGCGCAGGATCCCCCAGCGTTCCGCCGTGGCGATCTGGTCGATGTCGCCGGGCTGGGTGGAGAGCAGCAGCACGCCGACATTGGCGCGCACCCGCTGGATCGGCACCGCCACCGACACCACCAGCTGGCGCTTGGCATCGACGCGGACGATCGCGGTCGCGGCGCCGCCGAGCGCTGCCGAAACCTCGGGATAGCGGGTGCCTTCGTCGGCCCCGAACTCCTGGTATTGCGGATAGTCGTCGCCCGGCAGCCAGTCGACCAGCGCGTTCCACCAGTCGAGCAGGAAGAACGTGCCGCTATCCGCCGGCTTGATCTGCCGCAGCACTTCGCCGCGCGCATAGAGATTGGCGCTGTCGAGGATCAACAGGCCCTGCTGGTCGTAGATGCGGGCCCGCGTCCGGGTCGGGGTGACGAGGTTACGGAGCAGCGGCGCAACGCGCTCGGGATTGACCGGGAATTCGAGGCTGGGGTCGAAGAAGCTCAGCGGCGAGACTACCTCGCTGCCCTGCAGCTCGATCAGCCGGTCCGGATTGACGGTGATGACGTCGCTATCGACGGTAGCCGAAGCCGCGATCGCCGCGGCGATGATTTCGCCCTGGACGCGCAGGCTCTGCACCCGCGCTTCGATCAGCCCGGTGCGCCATTGGTTGAGGAACAGGATGCCGATCACCAGCACGGCGAGGCCGGCGAGATTGAGCACGATGATGCGGCGGGCGAGGCTCGAAAAGATCGTCAGCGCCAACAGGCGCTGGATCTGCTTGATCGCAGCGAGCACGAACGTACCGACGGCTCCGGCGATCCGGTTGAGCTTCGGCATGATGCCGACCTCCGCGGATGCGGGCCTCGGACCCGGCAACTCCTCTTCGGTGACGGCCAATTGTCCTCTTACTGCTCCTTGAAGCGGTAGCCTACGCCGTAGAGGGTTTCGATCATCTCGAAATCGTCGTCAACCGCCTTGAACTTCTTCCTCAGCCGCTTGATGTGGCTGTCGATGGTGCGATCGTCGACATAGACCTGGTCGTCATAGGCCGCATCCATCAGCGCGTTGCGCGACTTGACCACGCCGGGGCGCAGCGCCAGGGCCTGGAGGATGAGAAACTCGGTGACGGTCAGCGTCACGCGCTGGCCCTTCCAGGTGCAGGTATGGCGCTCTTCGTCCATTACCAGCGAACCGCGCTCGATAAGCGCCTTGCTGGGTGCCGCCTCGCTGCCCGGAGTGCCCGGCGCTGCAGAGGGGTCGCGCGGCGCGGCCCGGCGGAGCACCGATTTGACCCGCTCAACCAGCAGGCGCTGGCTGAACGGCTTGGTGATGAAGTCGTCGGCGCCCATCTTGAGGCCGAACAGTTCGTCGATCTCCTCGTCCTTCGAGGTGAGGAAGATCACCGGCACATCGGACTTCTGGCGCAGCCGGCGCAGCAGCTCCATGCCGTCCATGCGAGGCATCTTGATATCGAGGATGGCGAGGTCGGGCCGGTCGGCCGTCAATCCCTCGAGACCCGAAGCCCCATCGGTATAGGTGGCGACCTGATAGCCTTCGGCCTCGAGCGTCAGCGACACCGAAGTCAGAATGTTACGGTCGTCGTCCACCAGTGCGATCTTGGGCATTGAGCTCCCTTTCATCCAAATCACGGCGGGCGAGTGGCTCTCGCACCCCGAATTGTGGCGAGCATTGACTGCCACAATTGCGCATAAATAAGGCGTTCAGCCAATGAATGCCAGCATGCCGCACTCAACCGAAGTCGCAGGACTTCCGTCTTAAGCCGGATTTCCGGATGGGCGGCGGGGTCTACAAGGCCGTAACTCATGGTCATTCCAGACCGAGGGTAACGGCCATGGGCCATCAAATTCACGTAGAGCTCGCAACCCGGATCGGCGCCTTGGCGCATGTCCGGTGGGACGAACTGCCCCCCACTTTGGTGGAAACCGCGCTTGCCAGTGGCGAAGGGCGGCTCGCTGCCGGCGGTGCGCTCGCCGTCACCACAGGTGTCTTCACCGGCCGTTCGGTGAAGGACAAGTTCATCGTCCGCGACGCCGCGACCGAGCATCAGGTCTGGTGGGACAACAACCAGCCGATGGCGCCCGAGCACTTCGAGCGGTTGCTCGCCGATATGATCGCCGCGACCGACGGGCGGACCCTCCACGGCCAGCACCTGCTCGCCGGCGCCGACGAGCGCCACCAGATGCGCATCAGCGTCGTCACCGAGACGGCCTGGCACGCGCTGTTCATCCGCAACCTGCTGATCCGCCCGGAAACGGCGGGCGGAGTGACCGATGTCACCATCCTCCATCTCCCCAGCTTCACCGCCGATCCGGCCCGCCACGGCAGTCGCACCGGCACGGTGATTGCGCTGGACATGGCGCGCAAGCTCGTCCTGATCGCCGGCACCGCCTATGCCGGCGAGATCAAGAAGTCGGTGTTCTCCCTGTTCAACTTCCACGCACCGTTCGCCGATACGATGCCGATGCACTGCTCGGCCAATATCGGTCCCGATGGCGACGTGGCGCTGTTCTTCGGCCTCTCGGGCACCGGCAAGACGACGCTCTCGAACGACCGCGAGCGCCTGCTCATCGGCGACGACGAGCACGGCTGGACCCCCGATGGCGTGTTCAACCTCGAGGGCGGCTGCTACGCCAAGACTGTCAAGCTCAGCCCAACGGCCGAGCCGCAGATCCACATGGCAACGCAGCGCTTCGGCACCGTGCTCGAGAATTTGAAGCTCGATGACGCGCTAGTGCCGCTCTACGACGACATCTCGCTGACCGAAAATACCCGCGCCGCCTATCCGCTGGAGACCCTCCCGGCCGTCGCCAAAGGCGGCGTCGGCGGCAAACCGCGCACCGTGGTGTTCCTTACCGCCGACGCCTTCGGCGTGCTGCCGCCGATTGCCAAACTCACGCCCGAGCAGGCGGTATTCCACTTCCTCTCGGGCTACACGGCCAAGGTCGCCGGCACCGAGCGTGGCGTCACGGAGCCGGTCGCGACCTTCTCCGCCTGCTTCGGCGCGCCGTTCATGCCGCTCCACCCCACGGTCTACGGCCGCCTGCTGGAGCAGCGGCTCGAGGCCACCGGCGCCCGCATCTACCTGCTCAACACCGGCTGGACCGGCGGTGGCTATGGCGTCGGCAAGCGCATCGACATCGCCACCACCCGCCGGCTGCTGGATGCGGCGCTGTTGGGTGAACTCGAGAGCGCCGAGATGCGGGTGGAACCGCTGTTCGGCATGCAGGTCCCGCTGCGCGTCGACGGCGTCACGCCAAGGGCGCTGGACCCCCGCGCCAACTGGGCCGACGTGGCGGCGTACGACGCGGCGGCGACCAAGCTGCAGGACCTGTTCGCGACGAACTATCGGAAGTTCGAGACGGTGCAGGTCGCGGCGGAGTAGGGCGGTACGAGTCGGCTGAGCATGACGGTCCCCGCGTAAGCGGGGATGTTTTTTGGGGGCGGCGATACGCGCCGCACTGTTCCCAACCCACGGCGTCATTCCCGCGAAGGCGGGAACCCAGTGGGAAATCTCAGCAACCGCCTGCGTTGCAGCATCCCACTGGATCCCCGCCTTCGCGGGGACGACGGCGGTGGTCGGGATGGATCGCACGGCTCGAAGTGACCGCCAGGGTGGCGCGTTGATCGCACCCCCACAAATGAAAAAGGCCCCGTTCAGGGGCCATTCATCCGGAAACCGCTAGGTTTCAGTTCTTCGAATAAAACACGTGCGAGCCGATGGCGGCGACGCGGTGGAAGGTGTGGGACCAGTTCGGGGCCACTGCCTTGGTGTGGTAGAACAGCGCCGAGTTCGGCACCACGCCCGGGCGCTCGCCGCGCTGGAATTCGTAGAACGCGTCCTCGGCCATCTTGATCGAGCGGTTCCATGCCGAGCGCTCACGGCCCATGTCGGAGCGGCCGTCGCAGGCGAAAGTGAACTGGCACTTGTAGCGACCCTTGTCGGCGTTCTGGAACACCACGCCACAGATCGTCGATGGGTACTTCTTGCTCATCGCCCGGTTGATGATGACGTTGGCGACCGCAAGCTGCCCATCACGGCTCTCGCCGCGCGCCTCGTGATAGATCGCCTGGGCGAGGCAGAGCTTTTCGCCCTCGGCCAGTTTCACCCGTTTAGTAGTCGGCACGAAATCGGCCTGCACGTAGTTGGTGAGTACCGAAGCGGTGAGGGCCGGCTTGTTCGAGAAATCGACGCTCTCGATCGCATCGAGCGCCTGGTTCTGCCGCTTGGCGATGTAGCCCATCAGCATGGCTTCGGTCAGTTCCGCCTTCGGGGCCGGAACGTCGAAGCCTTCGAAATTGTCGAGCTGCTGTTTGCGGGAAACATAAGCCTGCAGCACTTCGTTGGTGAGCTGCGGCTGGGTGCTGGCCTGGAATTCTTCGCGCTTCAGGGACACTGCCTGGGTGAAAGCAGCGGGAACCACAGTGTCGATGGAGAGTTCTTCAGCAGACGACGGAGCAAAAGTCACGAGCAGCACGAGTGCTGCTGCGGCGAACGCCAATGCATGCGTAATTGCACGCATCGCTGGTGCGATCGACCCTGCTCGCAATCCGCCTACCTTCCCCCGATGCCGCCCCCGAGGCAGCCCAGCTTGGTTAGTTACCCAAGCCCGGACCCTAGCCGAGCTTGGACAACGATGGAACCCAGAATTTACAGTTACTTAACCATGAATCTTAGGTTCCTAATTTGAGGTTAATGCCTCTCGGACAGGGGCGAAAGCCCTGATTTTAATGGGTTTTGGAGACGGCTAAGCCAGGCTTGCGGAAGTCGATAAAAGTTAATCGATCCGAATCGTTGCCCGAACGACACAGTCTCTCACGCCCTGCGGGGCGCGAGGATTAGTCGATCGATTCCAGCTGGACTTTGGAGGCCGGTCAGGCTGCCGTGAAGGCGGCGGCGCGCAACTCGTGAAGACTGTGCATCACTGCGACGCAGAGCGCGCTGATCTCGTCGGACGGCGCGACGATGTCGGGCACCATGATGGTCTGCATGCCGGCGGCGTGTGCCGCGCGTACCCCCGTATGCGAGTCTTCGACCGCGATGCAGAGCGACGGATCGACGCTAAGCCGTCCCGCCGCCAGGAGGTAAGGCTCGGGGTGCGGCTTGGGGTTGATCACGTCGTCGCGCGTCACCACCGCCTCGAACATCGAGAGAATGCCGGCGCCGCCCAGGTGCCCGAGCGCATGCGGTGCCCGCGAGGAGGTGGCGACCGCGGCGGGAATGCGCCGCGCCTTGAGCTCGGCGAGCAGTTCGTGCACCCCGGCCTTCACCGGCACCACTTCGCTCATCTTCTGCTTCATCAACACCCGGCACTTCTCATCGAAGATCGAGTAGGGGAAGCTGACGCCATAGGCTTCGACGAGCAGGCGATTGGTGGTCTCGTGGCTCGAGCCGACCATCGCATGATGGATGCCGTCGGTCATTTCGAAGCCGAGATCGGCGCTGACATCCCAGACGATCTGCTTGAACACCATTTCGGTGTCGAGCAACGTGCCATCCATGTCGAATACGATGGCGGAGAAGGGCTTGAGCGGCGAAATCGGAACGGTGGGAGACATATCGGGGGATATAGGCAGATTTCACCCGGACCGCTACCCTTGGCTTCAACCGCCGCCGCCGACCTGCTATGAGCCCAGCGATGACCGCGTTCGATCCCTATGACGTGCTGGGCGTCGGCAGAGCCGCTCGCGCCGCCGACATCAAGCAGGCCTACCGCCGCAAGGTGCAGGTCGCCCACCCCGACCGCGGCGGCGATCCCGAGCATTTTGTCATCGTCGTTCGAGCCTTCGGGCTGCTCTCCGATCCCGACTCGCGCCGCCTGTTCGACGAGACCGGCATCATCGACGACGAGGCGGTGACCAGCTATCGCCGCGAGGTGGCGGCAATCCTCGCCGACATGTTCGACGCCGCCGTCAGCACTGCCATCGTCACCGGCCTGAAGCTCGAGCGCGTCGATTTCATTGCCCAGATGGCGGCGGCGGTGGAAACCGGCCTCGGCGACTCTCGCCGGGCCCTGGCCCGCGTCGATGTCGAGATCGGCGCGCTGCAGACCCTGCGCAGCCGCATCCGCCGCACCGATGAGGACCGCAACATCTTCGTCGAGCGGCTCGACGCCCAGGTGGCGGCCAAAGCCGAGCAGCACCGCACCATCAAGCGCCGCGTCGCCATGCTGGAAACGGCGCTCGCCGAACTCGGCAACTACGAGAGCGAGACCGAGCTGATCGCCGCGCTCGAAGCCGAGGGCTAAAGCTCGGCCAGCGTCAGCGGGTCCTCTATTCCCTCATAGTACTTCGCCAGCGCCCGCCGGAACGGCGTCGCCTCGTCCGCCGCATGGGCGAACAGCGTCATCGACGAGCGGAACTTCATGTCGTCCGGCGAGGCGAAGATCTCGTGCGCCGTCCGCCCGCTGACGCCATTGACCGCTTCGGTGCACTCGATCAGCCGCGTACCCAGAACCGGGTGCGCCAGAAAAGCCCACGCCTCATCCAGATCCGCAATGCCGAACCGCAGCGCCGTCGGGCTGCGGCCGAGGACGCGGAGCTGCGGGAAGATGAACCACATCCAATGCGTGGTCTTCCGCCCGGCACGCAGCTCGGCCAGTACGTCGGGGTAGATCGGATCCTGTGCTGTGACGAAGTGCTCGAGCATCGGGCGAGATTACCACGCCCCGAAAGCGCGGGGATTGAGGAACCTCGATCGCCCGCTGAAGTTTTTTCCCCGGCCGTGTCGATTCCGGATTTTGCCGCTCGTCGTGAAGTCAGAAGGCGCAGTGGACGCGCCGACGACAACAGGAGAGAGATGATGAAGACCGCCCTTCTTGCCGCCGCCCTTGCCCTTGGCTTTGCCGCCATCAGCCCCGCCGCACGGGCCGAAACCGCCAAGATCAACGGCCTCGACATGTACTACGAGGTGCATGGCGAAGGTGAGCCGATCGTGCTGCTGCACGGCGCCTATATGTCGATCGACAGCAACTGGGCCGGGATGATCCCCACCCTCGCCAAGGACCACAAGGTGATCGCTGTCGAGCTGCAGAGCCACGGCCACACCAGCGATCGCGACACCCCGATCACCTACGAAGGCATGTCCGATGACGTGGCCGCGCTGCTTGACGAGCTCAAGATCGACAAGACGGCCGTGTTCGGCTTCTCGATGGGCGGCGGGGTCGCCATCCGCTTCGCCATCGATCACCCCGAAAAGGTCACCCGCATCGTCGCCGCCTCCGCCGGCTACAAGTACGACGAGACAACGATGGGCCCCGACTTCATGAAGATGATAGAGGGGATCACCCCCGAGATGTTCGCCGGCACCCCGTTCGAGGCCGAGTACAAGCGGCTGAACCCGCACCCGGAGAACTTCCCCACCCTGGTCGAGAAGCTGAAGCAGCTCGACCTCACCCCGTTCGACTGGTCGGCTGAGTTCGCCAAGATCAGCGTGCCCTCGCTCTATATCTACGGCGACGCCGATATCGTCGGGCTCGACTACATCGCCAAGCACCACAACGCGGCGGGCGGCATCGTCAACGGCGACATGGCGGGCCTGCCCAAGACCCAGCTGCTGGTTCTCCCCGGCACCAGCCACATCAGCGTGTTCTTCAACCCGGCCAATGTCGAGATCATGAAGGCCGTGGTGCCGGTGTTCCTCAACCAGCAGTTGCCGCAGCCGCCGCAGCAGATGCCGGCCTCCTGACCGACAACGGATCCCACCACGAGGGGCCGGCAGTTCTCCTGCCGGCCCTTTGCCTTGCCGTGAACCTCGCATTCATCCTTACGGGGTTTCCTTGCCGCGCTGGTCGGGCGGACATGGAAGCGTCGCCGCCAGTGATTCCCAGGGGGCGGCGATGGCGCGGGTCGAGCGGTTCGGGCGGCGAGTGGTGGCATTGCCCACGCGGCGCCGCAGCAATGCCCGCTGGACCACGCTGTGGCTGATGCTGCTGGCCTTCGCCACCAGCGCCGCGCTGGCGAGCCTGGTGCTGGGGAGCGTGCCGCTGCAAC
Source organism: Devosia sp. P1_H9 (assembly GCF_056405135.1). NCBI lineage: Bacteria > Pseudomonadati > Pseudomonadota > Alphaproteobacteria > Hyphomicrobiales > Devosiaceae > Devosia > Devosia sp. P1_H9. The sequence continues at coordinate 335,509 of NZ_JBFUCQ010000003.1, read as the reverse complement.
TGCCGCGCCTCGCTCCCGCTCCGGCGATCTCGCTCCCCGCCGTCGCCGCCAGCTTCTCGGTCTGCGGCAGCGGCCATCGCAGCACCTGCGTGGTCGACGGCGACACGTTCTGGCTCGAGGGCACGAAGTACCGCATCGCCGACATCGATACGCCCGAGGTGCGCGATTTCGCCTGCCCGGCCGAGAAGGCACTGGGGGACCGGGCGACGGCGCGGCTGGCGGCGCTGCTCAATGCCGGCCCGTTCGCGCTCGAGCCCGCCGATCGCGACGAGGACAAATATGGCCGCAAGCTCCGCATCGTCACCCGCAACGGCGCCTCGCTCGGCGCGCAGCTGGTGACCGAGGGCCTGGCGCATCGCTGGGGCGGGGCGCAGCGCGAGTGGTGCTGAACCCACTCCTGACACGCTCTGTCAGCATCCGTCAGCCACATCGGGGTCACCAACCAAGGAGACCCCGATGACCACCCAAGCCACCTGCCACTGCGGCGCCACCCGGATCGAGCTGCCCCACCCGCCGACCGAGGCCACCCAGTGCACCTGCAGCTGGTGCACCAAATCGGGCGGGCTCTGGGCATATTACCGGCCCGAGGACATCAGGATCGTCCACGCCAACCACCCCGGCCGCTATGCCCCGAACGGCTTCAACGAGCATTTCTTCTGCAGCAATTGCGGCTGCACCACGCACGGCATCTCGCCCGACTACACGATGGAGTCGCTGAACTCCGACCAGATGCCCACCGGGCGCAAGTTCGCCATCAACCTCAAGATCCTCGACGACTACGAGCTCATGACGTCGCTGCCGGTTTCGGTGATCGACGGCCGGAACCTTTGGTAGCCGGAAACGACAGCGGGCGGCCGAAGCCGCCCGCGAATGCCCGTTGCTGGCCGGGGATCAGAAGCCCCAGTTGAGCCCGACGGTGACTTGATGGGCGGTTAGGCCTATCTCAGGGCCGGCCTCATAGCTGGCGTCGCCGTAGTCGCTGTAGCGGTAGAGCAGGTCGACCGAGAGGTTCTCGGTGGCGGCGAACTCGACGCCGGCGCCGACGGTCCAGCCGACATGGGTGGCGTCAACCTCCGACGGCCCAATTAGGCTCGTGGCAGCCAAGGTATTGTGAGCGAAGGCCACGCCCGCCGTCAGGTAGGGCAGGAAGGCGCCGCCATCGAAGCCGACCCGGCCGCGAACAGAACCAACCCAGTCGATGGTCGAGCTGAGGGTAAACGGCGGAAAGGGCATGACCGTATCGGTGATGTCGGCCCAGGCGATATCGCCAACGACGCCCAGCACGATACCGTTCTCCAGCGTGAAGTTGGCGCCGGCGTTGACGCCGAGCAGCGAGCCGGCCGGCTCGGGAAACGAGAAGGGAGCCGGACCGGCATCAAGCTCGCCCCAGGCATAGCCACCGAACACGCCGATGAAGGCGCCGTCCCAGTTGCCGCTGGCCTGGACCACGCCGGCTTCCACCGGGGTATCGATGATGAGATCGGCAGCGGAGGCGGCCGAGGTGATGGCCAGCGCCGACGCGCCGACGGCGAAAAGCCGGATGATGGTGTTCATTGAAGCCCCAGGAAAACAGAATTCAGTATGCGATTGCAATGGCATGGCCGATCGCCGAACGGAAGCGGGGTTCGAGGGAAAATCCACCTACGGAAGCGTTCGTAACGAGACGATCACGGCGAACCGAAGCGCCCGACCGCCTCTCGGCTCCGGGGTGCTCGGGTAGTCGGGCGGTTCCGGCGTGGCTTCGACCACGCGGGTAGTCCGCAATATGAAGGCCGTCGCCACGCCGGAACTGTTCGGAGTTTTTGCGGGGGCCATGAGGAAGCGTTCGCACGCCGGGTGCTAGCCCGGAAACGGTGGACGGGTGCCCGTAGCCGCGGCCGCCAGGGAACGGCTTCCCCAGCACCGAAATCGCCCCACCGACCGTCCGTACGCGACCGCGCCCGTGTGGGTGACGGAGGGGAGGATCGCATGGGTGGAGAGGGCGGGGATTAGTTTCGACGGATTTCTCACAGTGCATTGAAGACATTGCTGTTGTGGTTGTGGCCACCCCCACCCAGCTTCGCTACGGCTTCGCCTAGCTGCGCTACCCTCCCCACAAGGGGGAGGGAGGTGCGAGAGCCGATGGCTCAGTCGTCTCCCTCCCCCTTGTGGGGAGGGATCAAGGGTGGGGGTGGCCACACGCTCTGGAGGTGGGGCTGGAAGGCGGGGCATCCTCGACACCCTGGCTCCGCGCACCCCCTCTTGGAATTTCTAAGGCTTAGCGAAGGGCTAAGCCCGAGAAATTCCATTCTCCCCTGCAAGGGGGGAGATGGGATCGAGTTTGGGCCGCCTGCCTCACTTCGCCCCGCGCATCTCGTACATCTCCTTGATCACCTGCAGCGTCTTGTAGGCCCGCTTCACCACTGGCTCGGCGTCGTGGTTGCTGATCTGCGTGTCCGTCGGCCAGGACGGAAACCAGTCGGTGCGGGTTTCGCGGGTGGCGGCGCGGCGGGCGAGTTGGAGGGCGGCGGCGATCTTGGCCGGGTCTTCCAGTTCGAGCAGCTTGCGCCGGCGGTCCGGGGCGTAGAGCTCCACGATCCAGTGCTCGAGTTCCTTGATGGCAAAGTCGAGGCGCCGGCGCAGCCGCGGGGAGGGCGCGAGACGCTGCGCCCGACGCGGCCGGCGCCGGCGGTACGGTGGGGGGAACGGCGTGGTTTCAGGCATGGCTTATCCTCGGTGATGGGGACCACGGAGGATAATGGAGGCTTTGGGTGGGGGGATTGGTGGGCCATCAACACCGGCCGTCATCCCGGCGAAAGCCGGGACCCAGTGCACTGAACCGTCCACGCACTGGAACTGCCGCACCTAGCAGCGAAAGACCGGATGGCGCGCACCGGCCTGACGTTCCGAGCAGTGGGCCCCGGCTTTTCGCCGGGGTGACGGCCGGTGGGTGGGATTAGTCCGGCAGCGCCTCAGTGCCGCGTCTTGCCGTCCTCTTCTTCCTCGAACAGCTCGGCATTCGACGCATCGGCCGATAGCCGCACCTTGTCGCCCTCGATGGCGGCGACGAGGATGCCGGGCACATAGTGGTGATGCCCCTCATGGCTGCCGCCGGGCGCCTCGGCCTTGGTGAGCTTGATCCGCCCATCCACGACCCGGTCGACAATCCCCACATGTACCCCATCGGCGCCGATGACTTCCATGTGCTCGCGAATACCGGAAAGGTTCGACATGGGTTTGCTCCTTGGTTGTTGGAGCAGGGGTAACGTGTGGGGGGCGGGGATGGATGCCGTCAGAGCGGTGAGCGACCCCCCCCATCAGTTATGAAGTGACGGACCGAGGTTAGTGGCTCAGTTTGCGCGAGACCTTCCAGGCATAGTAACTCTTCTCCGCTCTGATATCTTCAGGCTCAGTCGCCCGTTCAACAAGCTTTGGTACTACGTTCGTTGCCAAATGGCCGCCACTAAGGGCTCCAAACGCTAGTGCTACTAGGTTGGAGACGCCGGATGTTGCTATTGTGGCCGTTATCCCAACGGCTGCTAGCGCTACTTCTTTGACCAGATCAATCTTGAATGTACGAGCACTTTTGGCCAATATCCGACTGATATTAGCACTAGAGGCCATTAGGGCGTCGTTCACATTAAGTCCCGACTTCAGACCTTCCTCAACAGTTGTTCTAAAGTCGTGGAGGTGATGCCACTCTTCCTCGCGAAATGAGATAACGTCATCCAGTTTTGCCCCAGAAATGAGGGGGTACTCCACATCTACGGACTTGCTGAACGTGCTGTCTCCAAAATGGCGACGAAGTATGCTCATGTGTTGCGTTGACGCGATCACATTTCCAACCCCAAACTCTGACGTCACGGAGCTCGACTTAACCAGGTCACTTGTTGTGTAGTGCGAGAACGGCCCAGCTATTCCTAGGGTCAAAACCTCATCACGCGAAAGTACCCGGTCGCTCTCGAGCTCGAATGGCACGTGCTTCTTGGCGATGTAGAAATTCGTCTCCTCGTGAGGAATGAGGTCGATCGGACCTCTCAAAACGAAATGACCGCGGCTACGCATGTATGAACTAAAATGCACCTGAACGCTGTCGGCGTAGTGCGACATCAGATCAAAATACATGTCGCGACGTGGAATTCCATCAGATTGCCCAGAGATCAAGATGTCCAAAGCTCTGTTAAAGCAATCGCGGCAGAAATTATGAGTTTGCTCGTCGACGAACGTGCACATGCCTCTATCTATAAGAGGCCGCAACAATAGCAGTTCGGCGACATGAAACGACACCTCCCGGAGGTACATCCGGCGCGAGGCTTGTCCCGATTTATTTGGTGGCGAGCTGACAAGTCGTCGGAATGGATTAAACAGAACAATCTCAGACGCGTAGATGGCGGCAAACGCAGCCGCTTGGGAGAGATTTTCGGCACGGCAGTCAAAGCCACTGCAGGGGTATGGTAGGCCGGACAACGCAGAGTTGGCGACAAATCTGTGCGGAGCATCGCTCTTAATGGGTCGGGGTAGCGAGGCCCATAACGCCACGCACATTTCACCTAATTTTGTGCTGCTATGGCTGGCCAGTTGCTGTTCAATCGTGGCGATGTCACCAACGGCCGCGAGGTCAACAAACTCATCTAGCACGGATAAGTATGAGGACTCGCTCATGGTGCCCACCCCTTTTCAAGTCAGTGTAGAGGTGGGCTGGTAGCCATGCAATCCGCGTACCCACCACATTAGACTACCGCTAGCAGGGAAGATTGTACTGGGTAGGGACAATGTCATCGCAGCAATCCACCATCGACTACATCCTCGAGCAGATCGCCGACGCCGGCTCCGTCTCGGCCCGCAAGATGTTCGGTGAATACGGGCTCTACTGCGACGGCAAGATCGTTGCGCTGGTCTGTGACGACCAGTTCTACCTCAAGCCGACGCCGGAGGGCCGGGCCTTCCTCCTTGACGCGGTGGACGAGCAGCCGGCCTATGCCGGCGCCAGGCCAAGCTTCCGGATTGCCGGGGAGCGCTGGGACGATGCGGACTGGATGGCCGAACTGGTGCGCGTGACCACCGGTGCCCTGCCGATGCCGAAGCCCAAGGCGAAGAAGGCACGCTAGGCGCGGGACCTGGCCGCCCGCCTCACACCCGCTCCACCCACTTTGCCCGCCATTCCGGCGCCGGGAATACCGGCGCGAAGAATGTCGTGGCTGAGGCCATGCGCTCGTCCCGGAGGCGGTAGAGCGAGACCACCCACCAGTCGGAGCCGTCGGGGTAGCGCACTTTCAGCGTGAAGGTGCCGGTGTTGCCGGCGCCCTCGACGGCGACGAAGGTGAAGCTGGGGGCCATCAGCTTCATGCCCGAGGCGGGATGCGTGCGGACGCTGTCGAGATCGTTGGCGACCCGGCCGCCGGCGTCGGGGTAGTTCGTAACGATGGCCCACAGATTGTCGAAGCCGTGCACGCGCTCGCCCGATTGCGGCCAGTCGGTGACGTAGTCGGGGGTGATGGCCGTGGCCATCAGCTCCCGGTCGGCGGTGTTCATCGCCTTGGCGAAGCGCCGCACCAGGGCTTCGTGGTCGAAAACGGTCATGGCGGGCTCCCCTGACCCTGTCAGCGCTCCTCGGTCCCGCCGCTTTCGCTGGCGGCGAGTGGCGCAGTGGTCTGCCGTTCGGCCCGGCTGAAGGCGAGCTGCCCGAGCCGGGCAAGCGCGGCATCCTGCGCCCCAAGGATAGCAGAAAGCGCCTCGTGCCGCATCGGGGCGGGCAGGTCTGGCGCGGACCGGGCCTGCTCGTACCCGGCATGGCCCATATAGGCGGCGGCGACGAGGCGCAGGTCGGTGGCGCTGAGCCAGGTGGCGAGCTCGGGGAGGAGCCGCTCGAACGTGCTGCGGCTCAGCGGCTGGTAGGCACCATAGTCGCGCGCCATGGCGATGTTGAGCCGGTTCATCTCGAGCTCGATGGTGACCGCCCGCGTGGCGTTGCGGGCGCTGCGGCGGAACTGCGCGCGCTGGATATAGAGGCCGACGAACAGCCAGCCCAGCGACCCGAACACCGCGCCGATTGCAGCGGGTATCAGTGTCGCTATCTCCATCTAATGCGCCCCGTCCCAATCCCGTGCCGCAGCCGCGTCCACCTTGATGGGCACGCTCAGCCGCACCGCCGGTTCGCTCGCCATTTCCATCGTCTTGACGATCACCGGGATGGCGCCGTCCTCTTTGCCCTCGTCCACCTCGAAGATCAGTTCGTCGTGGACCTGCAGCAGCATGGTGGCGTCGACGCCGGCGGCCAGCAGCGCCGGTTCCATGCGGATCATGGCGCGGCGGATGATATCGGCGGCGGAGCCCTGGATCGGGGCGTTGATCGAGGCGCGCTCGACGAAACTGCGCTCGGCCGGGTGCGATGAGTTGGCGTTGGGGAAGTTCACCTTGCGCCCGAAGATGGTCTCCACATAGCCGTCGGCTTTCACCTTGCGGCGCTGCTCGGCCATGTAGTCCTGGATGCCGGGGAAGCGGGCGAAATAGGTCTTGATGTACTCGCCGGCCTCGGAGCGCTCGATGCCCAGCTGGTTGGCAAGGCCGAAGGCCGAGATGCCGTAGATGATGCCGAAATTGATCGCCTTGGCGCGGCGGCGGATTTCGCTCGGCATGCCCTCGACCGGCACGCCGAACATTTCGGACGCCGTCATGGCGTGAATGTCGAGGCCCTCCTCGAACGCATCCTTGAGCGCCTGGATATCTGCGATGTGGGCGAGGACGCGCAGCTCGATCTGCGAATAGTCGGCGCTGATCAGGATCTTGCCCTTGGGCGCGACGAAGGCGGTGCGGATCTTCCGGCCATCCTCGGTACGCACCGGGATGTTCTGCAGGTTCGGATCGTTCGAGCTGAGCCGCCCGGTGAGCACCGAGTGCTGCGAATAGGTGGTGTGGACGCGGCCGGTGCGCGGGTTGATGTAGGTGGGCAGCGCATCGGTATAGGTGCCCATCAGCTTGGTCAGCTGGCGCCAGTCGACGATGGTGCGGGCGAGCGGAATGCCCTGCGTCGCCAACTCCTCGAGGACATCAGCGCCGGTCGACCAGGCGCCGGTCTTGGTCTTGGTGCCCCCGGGCAGGCCCATGCGGTCGAACAGGATTTCGCCGAGCTGCTTGGGGGAGCCGAGGTTGAAGTTGGAACCGGCCAGCTCATAGGCCTCGGCTTCTAGCGCCGCGGCGCGCTGGGCGAAATCGCCGGAGAGGCGGGAAAGGATCTGCCGGTCGACGGTGATGCCGCGGCCTTCCATGCGGGCCAGCACCGGCGCCAGCGGCCGCTCGATGGTCTCGTAGAGGCTGGTCATGTTCTCGGCGACGAGGCGCGGCTTCAGAACCTTCCACAGCCGGAAGGTGAGATCGGCATCCTCGGCGGCATATTTCGCCGCGTCCTCGATCGACACCTGCGCGAAGGTCTTCTGCGTCTTGCCGGTGCCGAGCAGCTCCTTGATCGACATGCCGGCGAGGCCGAGCCAGTGATCGCTGAGCTCGCCCATGGTGTTGAACTGCGGGCCATCGAGCGAATAGCTGAGCAGCAGGTTGTCGTCGAACGAGCGCACCTCGATGCCGTAGCGATTGAGGATGCCGAGGTCGTATTTGACGTTGTGAAAGAGCTTGAGGATCGAGCGATCGGCGAAGAGCGGCTTCAGCTGCTCGAGCGCGGCGCGGAGGTCCATCTGCCCCTCGGCCATGCCGCCGCCGAAAATGTCGCCGTGGCCTTCGGTGTGGCCTAGCGGCAGGTAGGCGCCGTTGCCAGGGGCGGTGGAGAACGAGATGCCGACGAGATCGGCGGTCTGGTTGTCGAGCCCGGTGGTCTCGGTGTCAGTGGCGACGATGCCGGTGGCATAGGCGTCATCGATCCAGCGCGAGAGGTGCGCGGCGTCGCGGATGATCTCGTATTTCGAATGATCGAGCGGGATCGCCTTGATCTTTTCGTGCTCGAGCTTGGCATGCAGCACCGGGGCGGAATCGGCGCGGCCCTCGGCCGATTGCCGCGCGGCGCGCGCTTCGGCCCGGGCGGTGTTGTCGAAGCCCACCGGCTCGGCGGGCTTGGCCGCCAGCTCCGGGTCGGCCGGCCAGGCCTCGGGATCGGCATCGAGCAGCACTCCGAGGCGCTTCGAGATGGCGAAGAACTCCATCGCCTTGAGGAACGGGAAGAGTTTTCCGGGCTCGACCGGCTGGCGCACCAGGTCCTCGAGCGGCAGCTCAACCGGGGTCTCGCGGTTGAGCGTGACGAGGCGCTTCGAGATGCGGGCGAGATCGGCGTTCTGCTCCAGCGCCTCGCGGCGCTTCGGCTGCTTGATCTGCGCCGTGTTGGCGAGCAGCGTCTCGATGTCGCCATAGGTGTTGATCAGCTCGGCCGCGGTCTTCACCCCGATGCCGGGGACGCCGGGGACATTGTCCACCGCATCGCCGCAAAGCGCCTGGACTTCTATGACCTTCTCCGGTCCAACGCCGAACTTTGCGAACACTTCATCCGAGCCAATCCAGCGCAAAGGCGGCTGTCCGGGGCGCGGAATCGTGTCGAGCAGCCGCACCGAGCCATCCGGCTCCACCAGCTGCATCAAGTCCTTGTCCGACGAAACGATCGTCACCTTGCCGCCGATGTCGCGCGCCATCGCGGTGTAGGTGGCAATGATGTCGTCGGCCTCATACCCCTCCATCTCGATCGAGGGCAGCCCGTAAGCCCTTGTCGCAGCACGCGTAAGCGGAAACTGCGGGACGAGTTCCTCCGGCGCCGGCGGCCGCTGCTGCTTGTACTCGGCATAAATCTCATCGCGGAAAGTCTTCGACGAATAGTCGAAGATCACCGCCATATGCGTCGGCTTGTCCTCGCCCGACAGGTCCTCGGTGAGCTTCCAGATCATGTTGCAGAAGCCGATCACCGACCCCACCGGCAGCTTGTCGCTCTTGCGCGTAAGCTGCGGCAGCGCGTGAAAGGCCCGGAAGATGAAGCCTGAGCCGTCGACGAGAACGAGATGCATGAAACGATTCCGGATGTTCGGGGCCGGACCTTAGCCGAGAAGCCGCCGGGGATGAACCCTGACGAACGCTGACACGAGACTTGCACCGCCGCGGCGAGCGAGGGCATGGTCCGGCCAGGAGTCTGGGAGTTGCCGTGACTAAACAAGCGCTGGAAGAAGCGGGGTATGCCGGGCCGGTTGGAGTGTTCGACGCCGAGGAGTGCGCGCGGATATTGTCGGGTTTTCGCGCCGAGGTGGGCAGGCCGAAGACCTGGATGAAGGGTTGGGCTGCCGCGAGCCCGGCCTTCCACCGGGTGGCGACCGACCCGCGCATCCTCGAGCTGATCCGGCCCGCCCTCGGCGATGACATCGTGCTCTGGGGCGCTTCGCTGATCGTCAAGGCCGAGAGCGACGTCCACCCGTTCCACACCGACGTCGAGTCGATGGCGCCCGAAGGCGGCTTCGTCACAGTGTGGATCGGGCTCGAGAACACTGACCGCTCGTCGGGCCTCAAGTTCGTGCCCCGCTCGCACCGCTATGGCGTCACCATCCAGCAGCTGAACCACCGCGCCGGCATCAAGCGGGAGCACAGCACCGACGAGACGACGCTCGCCGCGGCACGCCAGCACGACGCGGCGGCCGAGATCGTCCAGCCGGAGGTGCATGACGGGCAAGCGCTGGTGTTCGATGGCCGCATCTGGCACGGCTCGCACAACAAGACAAAATCTGTGCGTACGGCGCTGCTGATCCAGTATGCGCGGGCCGATCGCCCGGTACGGATCCCGAAGGGCTTCAACTGGCCGGTGGCGTTCCATCGGTTCCGCAAGCCGCCAGTGGTGGTGGTCAGCGGCAAAGGTCAGCCGGGGATCAACCGGATCGTCCGCGCCCCGCGACGTTCCAAGGCTATCGGCAATGGTACACACCTGTTGCCGGGCGTCTCGGCAGCCGGTGGCAAGCACTTTGCCTCGTTCCCGCACTTCTGGGGCGGGACCCCGGCGGTCAGCGACATCGAATGCCACAGCTCGATCCTTGCGCCCGGCGCCAGCCCGCATCCGCCGCACCAGCACATCGAGGAGGAGATCCTCGTCGTCGTGGCCGGCGAGGCGGAACTGCACGTTGCTGACGATGAGGCGGAAACCAGGAACGCCGAGCGCGTGCAGATGGGGCCGGGTGACTTCGCCTATTATCCAGCCCATGTGCATCACACGCTGGCCAACGTCGGTGATGGCCCGCTGCTGTATACGATGCTGAAGTGGGTCAACTACGGCAAGCCGCGGGGCCCTCGCGCCGCGCCACGCGCCTTCGTCAAGGCCGGCGACGCGATCCGCTCCGCCGAGCCGGGGATTGGTAGGCCACTGTGGCAGGTGCGCACTCGCTGGCTCAGGCGGCTGCAGGCACATGCCAGTATGATCGGGCCGGGCGAAGGCTATGAGCCGCATGCCGATCGCTATGACGTGGCAATCGTGCTGCTCTCGGGCAGCGTCGAGACGCTGGGGCGCCCAGTGTCGGCCCCGGCGCTGCTCTATCATCCGGCCGGCAAGCCGCACGGCATCCGCGCGATCGGAACCGAACCGGCCAGGTATCTGGTGTTCGAGCTCGACGGCCGGCCAAGTCCGTTCGCCGGGCTGGCCCGGCTGCAACACCGCCTCGGCAGCAGACCGCGGCGCTAGTCCGGCCTGCGCGCCACAGATTGCATTTCATCTGCGCCTCCCCATCTCTTCGTCATCGCGATGCTGGGGGCTTGGGATGCGAGCAGCTGTCTATCGATCGTTTGGCGGGCCGGAAGTGGTGCGGGTGGAGGAACTGCCCAAGCCGCTGCCGAAGGCCGGCGAAGTGCTGGTGCGGGTGCATGCCGCGACGGTGAGCGTCGGCGACTACCGGATGCGCACCCGCGATCTGCCCAAGGGGCTCGAGTTCTTCGGTCCGCTGACCATCGGCATCTTTTCGCCGCGGAAGAAGATCCTCGGCATGGACTTCGCCGGCACCATCGAGGCGGTGGGCGAGGGCGTGACGCGCTTCAAGGTGGGCGACGAGGTCGTGGGCCTGACGGGCATGAAGTTTGGCGGGCACGCAGAATATGTGACGCTGAAAGAGACTGAGGCGATGGTGCTCAAGCCTGAGGGCTGGAGCTTCGAGAACGCCGTGGCGCTGGTCTTCGGCGGCCACACCGTCGCCGAGTGCATCCGGCGCTGCACCATCAAGCCGGGCGACGAAGTGCTGGTGAATGGCGCGTCGGGCGCCGTCGGCACGGCCGCCGTGCAGGTGGCCAAGTATTTCGGCGCCACGGTGACGGCGGTGACCAGCGGCGGCAATGCCGAGCTGGTGCGCTCGCTCGGGGCCGACCACGTCATCGACTACAAGACCGAGGATTTCGCCGCCAACGGCAAGCAGTACGACGTGATCTTCGACTGCGTCGGCAACGCGCCGTTTGAGCGGGCGGAGAAGTCGCTGAAGCCCGGCGGGGCGCTGCTGTTGGTCATTGCCGACCTCAAAAGCATGCTGCAGGCCGGCAAGAACAGCCGCAGGAGCGGCAAGCGCGTAATCCCGATCAGCTTCAAGCCCAAGCCCGAGGATGTCTCCTTCGAGATGGAGCTGGCGGAAATCGGCGCCATGCAGCCGGTGATTGACCGGACCTACGAGCTCGATCAGGTGGCTGAGGCGCACAGCTATGTGGACACGGGGCGCAAGCGCGGCAGCGTCGTCCTCAGGCTGGCAGCAGCCTGAGGTGCTTCGTGCCAGCAATCATGGCAATCCCGGGCCCGTCAAGGCATTGCCCAATTTGAGTCGCTTTCGGGACGAAGTTTCCACAAGCTTCTTAATCATAGTGCCGGCATGAACGGGGCATTCGATAAGCTTAAGCTCGTCGCGAACCTTCCGCGTTGGGCGACATCTCAGCAGGTACTGGGCCGCGTGGGCGTGCCGGCCATGGCGATCGTCGGCGTGGGCGCCATTGCTGCGATTCTGTTTGGCCTGCAATGCGGTGGACTGGACCGATGCTTTGCCGGCAACGCGCCGGCGGCCGTCGCCAGCCTCGCGCCGGAGGCGGCTCCGGCTGCCGTCGAAACCGCCCTGGCGGCAACGCCGGCGGCCGCGGTGACCGAGGTCGCCATGACAGAGCCCGAGGTCGCTGAGGTGCCCGTTACCAAGGTTCCGATGAACAAGACGCCCGAGGTGGCGGAAGGCGTCGTGAAGGCGCAGCGGGTCGACCAGATGATCGGTAACACCTTCGTGGCGCTTGCCTCCGACGATGCCGGCTGGCTCGCCGGTGCTGCGGCCAACGCTGCAGCCGATGCCGAAACCTACGCCGAGGGCGACGGCGCCGGACCACCGGTGCCCGAGGACGACGAAACCGCCGCGGAAGCCGCGAGCGCCATCGCCGCCGGCGAAACGCCGGTGCAGCCGCTCGAGCGTCCGACCCCGCTCGACGTTGCCGCCTTTGCCGAGAACTCTGCCGAAACCGCCGCGAATGTGAAGGCCGAGGCGCAGCAGAAGCTCGCCGAGGTGGCGAAGTCCGCTCCGAAGGCCGAGCCTGAGCCCGAGCCGACCAAGAAAGCCGAGCCGGTTGCCGAGCCGGAGCCTGTAGCGGAGCCCGAGCCTGAGCCCAAGAAGGTCGAGGTTGCGGCGGCAGGCGACACCCGCACGGTGGCGGGCGCCGGCGTCAACGTGCGTTCCGGCCCGGGCAAGTCGAACGGCAAGGTGTTCGGCCTCGCCGGTGGCGAGAAGGTCATGGTCGGTGAAAACCAGCGCGGCTGGCTGAAGATCACCGACGACCAGGGCCGCACCGGCTGGGTCTACAAGGACTACCTGAACTAGCGCGCCGCGCCCTGGCACCATCGAGCCACAGCCCCGACGCTTCACATGGGGGAGGCCGGGAGGGGGCCGTCTGCCGGCAGCTTGCCCACCCCCTCCGCCCCGTGCTCTAACACCCGCACGTGAAGCCCATGGAGATCGCAATGCCCCGAGTCATGTTCATCGAGAAAGGAGCCCTTCCCCAACTTGAGAACGTGACGCGCAATGCGAACACTGAACCTTGGGATTCTGGCGCATGTCGACGCCGGTAAGACATCTCTGACTGAACGGCTGCTTTACGCAGCCGGTGTCATCGACCGCATCGGAAGCGTCGATGACGGCAATACCCAAACCGATACGATGGCGCTGGAGCGCCAGCGCGGCATCACCATCAAGGCCGCGGTGGTGTCGTTCGTCGTCGGCGACACCAAGATCAACCTGATCGACACTCCCGGCCACCCCGATTTCATCGCCGAGGTGGAGCGGGTGCTGAACGTGCTCGATGGCGCCGTGCTGGTGATCTCGGCGGTCGAGGGCGTGCAGGGCCAGACCCGCGTGCTGATGCGGGCGCTGCAACGGCTCGGCATCCCCACGCTGATCTTCATCAACAAGCTCGACCGCGCCGGCGCCGACCTCGAGCGCACCCTTGCCACCATTGCCCGACGGTTGACCGCCGACATCGTGCCGATGGGCGAGGCGCGGGACCTCGGCACGGCGGCCGCTAGCTTCGAGCGCGGCTTCCGGCGGAACCTCGCCGAGCAGCTCGCCGAACATGACGAGGCGCTGCTCGCCGACTATGTCGACGGCCGCGCTCTCCCGTCCGAACGCCTGTGGCAGGTCCTGGTGCAGCAGAGCCGCAAGGCCGAGCTGCATCCGGTCTTCGCCGGCTCGGCCATCACCGGAGCAGGGGTGGACGGCCTGCTCGCCGGCCTCACCGACCTGCTGCCAGCGGCGGGACGCCCTGCCGACGGCCCGCCCTCAGGCACCGTGTTCAAGGTCGAGCGCGGGCCGGCGGGGGAGAAGATCGCCTATGTGCGGATGTTTGGCGGCGCCATCCATACCCGCGACAGGCTGCCCCTGCGCGGCGGCGAGGCCAAGGTCACGGCCATCGAGGTGTTCGACCGCGGCGGCGCGGTGCGGCGCGATGCGGTGGTGGCCGGCGAAATCGCCCGGCTGCGCGGCCTTGCCGGGGTGCGCATCGGCGACAGCATCGGCAGCGTCCCACGGGCGCTGGCGCAGCATTTCGCGCCGCCGACGCTCGAAACGCTGGTGGTGCCGTCCCGCCCGGCCGATCGCGCCGCGCTCTGGGCCGCGCTTGGCCAACTGGCCGAGCAGGACCCGCTGATCAACCTGCGCAAGGATGACCTCCGCCAGGAGGTGTTCGTCTCGCTTTATGGCGAGGTGCAGAAGGAAGTGATCGAGGCCACGCTGCGCGACGAGTACGGCCTCGCCGTGGCGTTCCGCGAGACCACCATGATCTGCGTCGAACGCCCGCTTGGCACGGGGGCCGCGCTCGAGACCATCTTCAAACCGCCCAACCCGTTCCTCGCCACGGTCGGTATCCGGGTCGAGCCGGGTCCGATCGGCTCGGGCATCGACATCCGGCTCGAGGCCATCTTCGGGGCGATGCCGGTGGCATTCTATGAGGTCATAGAACAGTCGATCAGCGAGACGCTGCGGCAGGGCCTCAATGGCTGGCAGGTGACCGACGCGGTCGTCGGCGTCACCCATGCCGGCCAGAAGGCGCCGATGACAGCGGCGGGCGATTTCCGCAACCTGACGCCGCTGGTGCTGATGGAAGCGCTGCGCCTGGGCGGCACCGCGGTGTGCGAGCCGATCCACCACTTCCGCGTGGATGTGCCGTCCGATGTGCTGGCTTCGGCATTGTCAGTGTTGGCGCGGCTCGATGCATTGCCGGGCCAGCCCATACTTGAAGGGACGAGCTATGTCGTCGAGGGCGAGATCGCGGCGGCACGGGTGCACGAGCTGCAGCAGCTGTTGCCGGGGCTGACCCACGGCGAGGGTGCGCTCGAAACCGCCTTTGCCGGCTATCGCCCCATAGCCGGGCCGCCGCCGACGCGCCGGCGTTCCGACAACAACCCGTTGAACCGCAAGGAGTACCTGCTGCATGTGCAGCGGCGCGTTCCCACCTCCATTGGAGAAGACAGATGAGTGACGGTCGCGTGGCGATGGTCAGCTAGCCCAGGAGCCCCGCCACATCCTCGTCGCCGAGCTGGCCGAAATGCCGGTAGTGCAGGCTGACCGCGAGGAAGGGCTCGGGGGTCTTGAGGCAGATCAGCATGTCGGCTTCCTGCGCTAATTGCTCGATAGCGTCTGGCGGCCCCACCGGCACGGCGAGGATGATCTTCTGCGCGCCCGAAAAGCGCAGAGCGCGGATGGCGGCGCGGGCGGTGTTGCCGGTGGCGACACCGTCATCCACCACCACGCAGATCCGGTCCTTGACCGGGATCGGCTGCCGTCCGCCGCGCCAGGTCAGGCGGCGGCGCTCGATCTCTGCCAGTTGCCGCGCCTGCTCGGCTTCGAGATAGCCGGGCGGTGCATCGGTGAGATGCATCATGGCCTCGCTGACCACCAGCTGCGGCTGCGCGCCTTCGGCCACGGCGCCGATACCGTATTCCTCGTGCCCCGGCGCGCCGATCTTGCGGACCAGCAGCAGGTCGAGCTCGGCCCCGAGCGCCGTCGCCACCTCCCGCGCCACCGGCACGCCGCCGCGGGGCAGCGCCAGGATCAGCGGATTGTCGAGATGCAGCGCCGAAAGCTCGGCGGCCAAGGCCTGGCCGGCCTCATGCCGATCGGTGAAACTGGGTTCGATGCCGTTCTGCGAAAACATCGCCGCGCATCCAGCCGGAGTGGATCGAGGGGGTAACGCAGAGGGGTGGCGGCGGGTTTCACCCGTGGCCTACAACGGCCGGCTCGGCACCGACTGCAACAGCAATAGAAAATGGCCGGTCTCCCGGCCCCCCGTTGATCTCGTCGACAATAGCGGAGCCTTACTCGACCTGGCCGATACCGGCCGGCGACTCGCCGGGCGACAGCACGTACTTCCAGATCGCGGCGCCGATTGCCGCACCGATCAGCGGCGCCACGATGAACAGCCAGACCTGCGAGAGGTGCCCCTGCTGGGAGAAGATCGCTGCGGCGATCGACCGGGCCGGGTTGACCGAGGTGTTCGACACCGGGATCGAGATCAGGTGGATCAGCGTCAGGCTGAGGCCGATGGCGATCGGCGCGAAGCCGGCCGGCACCGCCTTGGCGGTCGAGCCGAGGATGACGATCAGGAAGAACGCCGTGAGCACCACTTCGGCAACCAGTACCGCGGTGAGCCCGTAGCCGCCCGGCGACAGCGCATCATAGCCGTTCGAGGCAAAGCCGCCCGGCGTGTAGCCGGCAGTGCCCGAGGCGATGATGAACAGCACTGCCGCGCCGGCAATGCCGCCGATCAGCTGTGCCACCCAGTACGGCACCAGGTCCTTGTAGGCGAAGCGGCCGGCGATCGCGAGGCCGAGCGACACCGCCGGGTTGAAGTGGCCGCCCGAGATGCCGCCCACGGCATAGGCCATCGTCAGCACGGTGAGGCCGAACGCCAGCGACACGCCGACAAAGCCGATGCCGACCTCCGGCACGCCTGCCGCGAGGATCGCGCTGCCGCAACCGCCGAATACAAGCCAGAATGTGCCGAATGCTTCGGCCGATAGTTTTCTAAACATGACGCTAGCCCTTTTGGAGACGTTCCCACTCAGCGACTGTTAGGCGCACTCGCGCCGATCGTGAATCGCCGCGCCCGGGTTTTGCACCGTTGTTGTCGTCGCGCCGGGCCAGCCGACATAAGGTTCCGCGCGCGCCGCGCCTCTTGCGGGCCGTGTTCGGCTGGCATCCGGTTTTAGCTGCACTGCAAATGCAGACTCCGATGTTCAGCATTTCAAATGCCACACAGAGGGACTTCCTATTTGATTAAAATAAGACAACCTTTGATGATCGTTATCACCCCAGCAAAATGCGTCGAACACTGCGCGATTAGGTAACGGGACGGTTACTGTGCATTGTCAGCCTGCTGTAAGTCGTGTTCTAATACTTATGTGGACGCGATTCGAGGGTACGGGGGTGAGCCTCGTTACCTACTGGTGTCGGCACTGACCGGCAGCAGCTTTGACCTGAACCCAGGTGGCAAAGTGGATAGACTTGCGGACTCGATACCCTACAGGCCCTATCTCAACAGAGATCGGCTGATCTATTTGACGCATCCGGATCCACGGATATCAAAAGGACTGTGCGACGAGTTCATCGCACAGGGCTTTCAGGTGTCAATGGTGCCCGATGTTCTTGGCCTCACCCGGCTGATGGCGCTGCGGCGCCCGGATCTGGTGATCATGCCGCTGTGCAACGACGAGCGCGACATGGGCGATGCACTGGACGCGCTGGCCGCCATCCGCGGACAGCATCTTGGCATCCATGCCTTCCTGCTGGCTCCGCCCGATGTGCGGGCCGAGATGGTCGTGGCTGCAATGAAGCACGGCGCGAGCTCGGTATTCTCCCCGCCTTATCCCCCGGTCGAAGTTGCCGTGGCGGCGCAGGAGATTTTCCGGGGCGACATCCATGTCGAGCAATCCAAGGACGGCCCATCCACCGTCACGGTGAAAGGCTTCGGCACGCTCACCTACCGCGAGCGGCAGATCCTGCAATATGTCGTCGACGGCCGCACCAACAAGGAGATCGCCGTCGACCTCGGCCTCTCCTATCGCACCGTCGAAGTGCACCGCCGCCATATCATGGAAAAGATCGGCGCCCGGAACACTGCCGAACTGGTGCGGCTCGCCATCGAAAGCTGAGCTCGACAGCAAAATACCTCCCGGGGGCATCTCGGGGGGTACACGCGGCGCCCCCTCCGACGCCGCCCGGCTCCACCGGCATCATGCTCCGCCTCGATGCGGCACAACTGCTCGCGATGGCTCCCGAACAGGCCTGACGCTTTGCGGACAATGATGCCGGTGGTGCCGCTCTTCTTGCGGGCATCTCTCTGCCCAAAGGGCGGATGAGGGGCCTGTCACGGCGAGTGCTCGCGCTGGATCGAGCGGTCAGCGCAGCCCGGCTGCGTCCAGCAGCCCAAGCCGCTTGGCATCGTAATAATAGCCGCGCGCGTAATACCGCACCGCGCCGTCGGAATTGTAGCCGGCGGTGACATAGGCGCCGCGCAGGTACTTCACCGCATATTTGAGGTTGGTCTCGGCATCGAGTAGGCCCGACGCGCTGCCGCGATAGCCCATCGTCTTGGCCGTCTCATGCCGGATCTGCATCAGCCCGTAATACGGCCCGTTGCGGGCGCCGGGGTTGAACCCGCTCTCGCGCTGCACCACCCGCCGCACCAGCGATTCCGGCACGTCGTAGACGCTGGCATATTTGGAAATCAGCCCGTCGACCCCGGACGACGAGGTGCGGACCGGCGCTTCGGCGAATGCCATCGGCAGGAAAGCCTCGTCCTCGGGCCGAGTTTCCGGCACCGGCGCCACGGCAGCAACCGCCGCGGGCCTCGCCGGCTTGAACGCCGGCAGGCTCGCCATCGAACAGCCAGCCACAAGCGCCGCGACAGCGGGCACGGCAAGCACGATGCGCATGGCGCGAGAAAGAGCAGGGCCCCTGAACATAAGTTTCTATTAACAGAAGCTTTTGGCGGGGGGAACCCGGGGCGTTTTCACTGTATTTGAGGGATCACCGGCCCTGCAGAAACGCGCCTTCTCCCCTTGTGGGAGAAGGTGCCCGAAGGGCGGATGAGGGGTTCTCTCCGCGCATGCTATCGCTCGTCGCTTCGCTCCGATCGCGCAACCCTGGGTTGCGGGACCCCTCATCCGGCGCTGCGCGCCACCTTCTCCCACAAGGGGAGAAGGCAAACCGATGATGGACGCTGCCGGCGGCTAAGCGATCACCGACTCCATGAGCGGCGCCGGCCGTTCCACCGGCGTCGTGATGTCCACCGCCCGCCGCTCCCGGCTCGCCGTCTCGAACGCTTCCATCACCTCGAGCACATGCAGTGCCAGGTCGCCCGAGGCGCGGTGCGGCCGGCCTTCGATGATCGCATGCGCCATGTCGGCGACACCCAACGAGCGATAGTTCGCGTCGGCATAGGGCAGGGTGTATGGCACCACCGTCCATTCCTTCTCGGTCGCCGCCCGCGTCTTCACTTCGCCGCCGAACATGTTCGGGTCGGGCACCAAGACGCTCTGCTTGGTCCCATAAAGCTCGAACGGCAGGTGCGCATGGCCGGGCACGTCGAAGCTCAGCGTCACCTGGATGATGGCGCCGGATTTGAACTGCAGCAGCCCCGCCACATGCGTCGATACCTTGACCGGCATCAACTGGCCCTTCTTGGGCTCCGAATAGATCGGCCGCTCCTTCTGCGGCGTGGCGCTCATCGCCTGGACGCTCGCCACCGGGCCCAGCAGGTTGATGAGGTCGGTAATGTAATACGGCCCCATGTCGAGCACCGGGCCGCCGCCGACATCGTAGTAGAACGCCGGATCGGGGTGCCAGCGCTCGTGCCCCGGGCAGGCGAAGAACGCCGAGCCGCCGACAATGTCGCCCACCGCGCCGCTATCGAGCAGCGCCCGCGCCTCCTGGTGCGCCCCGCCGAGGAACGTGTCCGGCGCCGAGCCGACCCGCAGCCCAGCCCGTGACGCCGCATCCGCCAGCTTCTTGCCCTCGGCATAGGTGATGCCCAATGGCTTCTCGCTATAAACGTGCTTACCCGCCGCGATAGCGCGGAGGCCGACCTCGACATGGGCCCGCGGGATGGTGAGGTTGACGATGATCTCGACCTTGGGATCGGCCAGCAGTGCCTCCACCGATACCGCCTTCAGCCCAAACTCGGCGGCCTTCTTTTCCGCCACCTCTGCCTTCATGTCGGCGATGGCGATTACCTCGAGCACCGGGAAATCCCGCATCGCCTTGAGGTACTGGCTCGAAATATTGCCGCACCCGATAATGCCCACGCCAACGCGACGCTTGCCGTCCATAGTCACAATCTCCATCCCTTGCCGGTAAGTCGGCCGACCCGCCAGAAATGGGGCGCCGCTCGATCTTGGCGCCAGCATCGCCGCAATCGGCGTCGATTTCCAGTGGGCATGAGGTACGTAACGCAAGGTTTCTCACCGCCGCCCGATCCTGCTATGAGCGGCGCGATGCTCAATCCCGTCCCCACCAGCTACGACTATCGCCCGCCCACCGAGCCGTGGCTCGACGTGATCCACGCCGACGACGATATCGTGGTGCTCAACAAGCCCTCGGGCCTGCTTTCGGTCGCCGGCAAGGACCCGGCGCTGGCCGATTGCCTCGAGGCGCGGGTCAAGGGCCGCTGGCCCACTGCCGCCATGGCGCACCGGCTCGACAAGGACACTTCCGGCGTCCTGGTGATGTGCCTCAACAAGAAGGCGCTCGGCCATGTCGGCCAGGAATTCGAGCAGCGCCGGGCGAAAAAGTCATACGTGGCAAGGGTCTGGGGCGACGTCGAAGCCGACGAGGGCCGCGTCGACCTGCCGCTCGCCACCGATTGGGAGCATAAGCCGCGCCAGCGCGTCGACTACGAGCGCGGCCGGCCGAGCGTCACCGACTGGAAGGTCGAGACCCGCGAAGGCGGCATTACCCGGGTGCGGCTCTACCCGCTCACCGGGCGCACCCACCAGCTGCGCGTCCACATGCTCGAACTCGGCCATCCGATCCTCGGCGACCCGTTCTACGCGACCGGCGACGCTCTCGCCGCCGCCGACCGGCTGCAGCTCCACGCCGAGGAACTGGCCTTCAACCACCCCCAGGGCCACTGGGTCAGCTTCCGCGTTCCGGCGCCGTTCTGAGCGATTCCGGTCAGTTCCGTCGTCACGAAATCGTCACGGGAGTGCCAGAATCCGGTCCGAAACGGGCCATTTGCGCCTTTTAGCGTCGCCATTGTCTCAACCCGAGCTCGGAGAGAACGATGAGCGAGATCAAGGACCGGCAGGACGCCGTCTCCGATATCGACCCGATCGTCGCCGCCCTGGCAGACGACACGTCCGCCGCCGCGGCCGTCGAAGGCTTTACCGAAGCCGGTGAACCGGTCGAACCCGCAACGGCAGCCGTGACCGGCGACCTCCCGGATACCGACGCCGACACCGACGTTGCCGCCAGCGCCGCTGCGGACGGCGAAGCTGTCGCCGACATGGGCGGCGTCCTCGAAACCGAGGCCGACCTCGCAGCCCAGTTCGACGCCGCGGCTGAGGAGCTCGAGGAAGCGGAGGTTGAGGTCATGGAGGCCGGACCAACCGAGCCCGTTCTCGCCGGCACCGCCGAGCCCAACACGGCCGCCTACGCGGATACCGTTGTCGAACTCGAATCGTCGGTCAGCGACCTCGATGCTGATGCCGACGACGACGGCCCGCTGCTGGATGGCGACCTCGAGGACGGCATCGCCTCGGTCTTTGCGGCGTTGCACGCTGCCCGGCAGGACGCCGAGCCGATCGAGCCGCTAGGCGATCTGGAAGCCGCCGACGGCGTCACCTTCCGCCTGCTCGGCGAACTCGACCGCCTCTGGCACCGCGCCGCCTGATCGCAACCCGCACCGCTGCCTCGGCCCGTCACCAGCGGGCCGAGCCAACCCGTCTTGCACTCGTCGCACCAATCGCCTATTGCCTTCTCCGCTGCACCCGTAGCTCAGCTGGATAGAGCGCTGCCCTCCGAAGGCAGAGGTCATGAGTTCGAATCTCGTCGGGTGCGCCAATCAACTGTTTGAAATTGCTTTATTAATACCCTTCATGAGGTGATGCTGATTGCCTCTTTCGAGGGCAGGGTAACACCGGGGTAACACCGGCACGCACTTTCACAGGTCTCGCGCGTCCGCTTCTGGCCCAACGGACATTAAGCTGCTTGATGTGCGCCCAGTTCAGCCCCTCGCCTAGCCTATTCGTCTCGGCCGAGCGGTCTCAGCACATCAAGTACCAGATTGCGGAACCATACGTGTGCTGCATCAGCAGCGTTGCGCTTGTGCCATATGAGAAAGATTCGCCCCGACCCTAACGGAACAGGGGCCCGGTAAATGTCGAGCCCGAGCCACGGAGCCATCCGCTGTGCAAGCGGCTCGGGAAGAATCCCGACCGGATTGCTGTCGATCATCACGCTGCAAACCCCGCCCATGGTCGACAGCGTGACCACCACGTTCCGTTCGCGGCCTAGTTGCGTCAGCGGTGCGTACGTCATTGCCTTGAGGTTGCCCTCGGGCGAGAAGACCGCATGCCCAAGATCGCAGAAGAGGTCTATCGGTATTGTGTCTCCAGGCACTATGCCATTGCGCATGAGGCGTGGATGTCCCTGCCTGGCAATGACGACGAAGCGGCCTTCGAACGTAAAGGCGCAGCTTGTCGAGCCGGTGGCGCGCGATCATATCGCAACGCTTGATCGGCGTAGACTTGGTGCTCCTGCCCAAAACACAGCAGTTTCCCGCCTGGGTCGAAAGCGCACCAACGGCACTTCCAGGCTCTTCGCATAGTCCGTTGGCACAATTCTCTGCTCTTTGCGGACGGACAGGGGATCACCCAGCGACGCACGCAACCGATTGAGCGATGACGAGACAGCCGGTTGCGAGAGCCCGACCCGCTCTCCAGCTGCCGAAGCCAAGGCACTGGTGCCAGAGGTTCAAGCCCAGTTCGACCTGGTCTGGGCGCGCCTTGCCGATGCGCCCGTCCGCCTGTCGAGCATGCAATGCGTGGCGTTGGCTGGTGAACTCTTCCGGTTCTTCAAGAACACGCTCGGCGACACACCCGAAGTCGAGGCTGATTTGCGGCGACGCTGGCTCGGCTATCTGGACGCCTCAGTCCCTGGAGATCGCTCCTCAAATCCGCAACACACCGTTCGCTGTAACGAAGACGGAATAGAGCGACGTGGTTCCGCAGATCAGTAGCCGGTTGCGTTTGGGCCCTCCAAAAGTCAGGTTGGCTACCAATTCGGGGATCAGGATTTTGCCGAGGAGCGTGCCGTCGGGATCGTAGCAATGGACCCCGTCGGCGGCGCTGGTCCACAGGCGCCCGTTGGTGTCGACGCGGAAGCCGTCGAACAGGCCGGCGGTGCAAGTGGCGAAGATCCCGCCACCGGAAAGCTGCCCGTCATCGGCGACCCAGAACTTGCGGATATGGCGTGGACCGTCCGCACGATGCGATGCGCCGGTGTCGGCAACATAGAGGACCTTTTCATCCGGGGAGAAGGCGAGACCGTTGGGCTTTTCTATATCGGTGGTCATTTGCGAGACGCCGCCGGTGGCGGGGTCGACGCGATAGACATGCGAGCCGCCGATCTCCTCGTCGCCATAGTCGCCTTCGTAGTCATGGCCGATGCCGTAAGTGGGGTCGGAGAACCAGATCGAGCCGTCGGATTTGACCACGACGTCGTTAGGTGAATTGAAGCGCTTGCCGGCGAAGCGGTCGGCGATGACTGTGACGGTGCCGTCGTGCTCGGTGCGCGTAACGCGACGGGTGAGGTGTTCGCAGGTGACGAGGCGCCCTTGGAGGTCTGTGGCGTTGCCGTTCGAGTGGTTTGAGGGCTGGCGGAACACCGAGACCGAGCCGTCGGTTTCGTCCCACCGCAACATGCGGTTATTGGGGATGTCGGACCAAACCAGATAGCGACCAGCGGCGAACCAGGCCGGACCTTCGGACCAGCGTGCCCCCGTCCAGAGCCGCTCGACACGGGCATGGCCGACGAAACAGCTGTTGAAACGCGGATCCAGCACCTGGAAACCGGTTCCCTCGATCTCGCCGAACATGAGAGCCTCCCTTCTCGCTTCGCCGAAAAACTCTGGCGCGTGTGTGTATTTATGTTATCGATATCAGCAGAACAAGTCGTTATCGACACTCGTGGGCGGGACCGGCCGTCTGCTAGCGCTTGCCGCATCAGGCTCTCAGCAGACGCATATTGCGGCGGATATTTCAGAGCGGGATTGAAGTGATGGCGAAGAATGTTGCGGGCAAGCGGGAAGAGGCGCAGCAGCCGACGATGGCCGATGTCGCGCGGCATGCCGGCGTCTCCACCATGACGGTCTCGCGAGCGCTCAAGGATGATGGCGTCGTTTCCAAGGCGACGCGCGAACGCATACTCTCGGCAATCGAAGAGTTGGGTTATGTGCTGGACCTGTCGGCGGGCGGGCTCTCGTCGAAGAAGACCGGATTCGTCGCTGCGATCATCCCCTCCATCAACAATTCGAACTTTTCCGATACCGCGCGCGGCATCACCGATGAGTTGGAGGGGACCGGCCTGCAGCTCATTCTCGGCTATACCGACTATTCGGTGCAGCAGGAGGAAAAGCTCGTCGAGGCCATGCTGCGTCGGCGGCCGGAGGGCATCATCCTGACCGGCGGTTCGCACACGGCGCGGGCGCGCAAAATGCTGGTCAATGCGGCCATCCCCGTGGTCGAGACCTGGGACGTGCCGGCTGACCCGATCGATCAGGTGGTCGGGTTTTCCAACGCTGACGCGATGGCGTTGCTCGTGCGGCGGCTGGCCGAAAAAGGCTACAAGCGGTTCGGCTACGTCGGCGGCACGACGGAACGGGACACGCGTGGCAGCCAGCGGCGCGCCGGGTTCCAGCGGGCGCTCACCGAACTCGGACTGGCTTCGAACCGGGTGATCTCCTTCGGCGTGCCGCCCATTTCGATGGAGCAGGGCGGCCAGGCGGTGGTCAGCATGCTCGAGCGCTGGCCCGACACGGAAGTGGTGATCTGCGTCTCCGATCTCTCGGCGTTCGGTGCTCTGATGGAGTGCCAACGGCGCGGCATGAAAGTGCCGAGCGATATCGCCATCGCCGGCTTCGGCAATTACGAAGTCGCCGCGTGCTCCCACCCGCGCATCACCACGGTCGACGTCGATTGCTACAATATCGGCCGGCAGGCAGCGGGCCGGTTGCGGCAGGCGATCCAGGGCGAGACCGATCCGGCGGCCGGCGGGATCGTGCTCACTCGCATCCGGGTGGTCGAGCGCGAGAGCGCCTAGCTATCCCAGCGCGGAGAGCCGGAAGACACTGACGATCTGATCTATATCGGTCGCTTGGGCCCGGGTCTGCTCGATCGCAGCATTGGTCTGTTCGACCAGAGCGGCATTGTGGTTGGTCGACTCGTCGAGTGACCGGACGGCGCTGGTCACCTGACTGAACGACGAGGCCAAACGCTCGTTTGAGGACGTGATGACCCGCATTACGCGACCGGTCTCGTCCACGGCCTCCCGCATTGCCTTCAACCGCTCAGCTGCGGCGGCGACCATCCTCGATCCGACCTCGACTTCGGCGCTGCTGCTTTCCACCAGTACTTTGACGTCGAGCGATGCCGCAGCGGCGATCTGGGCAAGGCGCCTCACTTCCGACGCGACGACAGCAAAACCGCGACCGGAATCGCCGGCCCGCGCGGCCTCGACGGACGCATTGAGCGCCAGCAGGTTGGTCTGGAAGGCGATATCGTCGATCATCCCAATGATGTTGGAGATCTTCTCGGACGCACCGCTGATGCGTGTCATGGCGGCGTTCGCTTCGGACATTGCCTCGTCCCCGCTCGCTGCCAGTCTGGTGGCATCGCTCGATTTCGCGCTCGCCTGCTTCGCCTCGTCGATCATTTCGGTGACTGCAAGCGATATGCGCCCTACCGCGGACGACGTTTCCTGCACCATGGCCGACTGCTTCTCGGTGCGGCCGGCCAGGTCCTCTGAACCTGAGGCGAGTTCGCTGGTCGCGACCTTCAGGGAGCCGGAATTGTCCCGCAGGCGGAGGAGGATATCGGAGAGCGTGGTTCGCACGGCGTTCGTGCTGTCGCGAAGCTGCAGGAATGCGCCCTGATAGTCACCTGTCACCT
This sequence comes from Devosia sp. P1_H9, assembly GCF_056405135.1. Taxonomy (NCBI): domain Bacteria; kingdom Pseudomonadati; phylum Pseudomonadota; class Alphaproteobacteria; order Hyphomicrobiales; family Devosiaceae; genus Devosia; species Devosia sp. P1_H9. Next base: position 309,903 of record NZ_JBFUCQ010000003.1, on the reverse strand, counting down.
GTTTGGTCAGATCTGCTTTCGCGAGCGCGGCCAGCACTTCTCCGGTCTCCGAGAGGCCACGCTTCACCGTATCGAGCAACAGGTTCGCACTCGTGGCGAGGGAACAGAGTTCGGGGCTGGCGAAGTCTGTCCGGACGCGGCGGTCGAAATCACCCGCACTTGCGGCGTCCATTACTTCGCCGAACGATTCCTGGAGTTCTCGCATCGTGCGGGCACGTTCCTCGGCGCGACTTGCCGAGCCGCGCCGTTCGGCGTCGGTGAGCTCGGTGATTTGCCTGGCGTTGTCCCGGAATACCTCGATCGATCTCGCGATATCGCCGATCTCGTTCTGGGACGCGCGATGCGGTACTTCGAGCTGCAATTCACCGCCGACGATGCGCGACATCACCGTCGAAAGTGCGGGAACCGGACGTAACAGGCGGCGCGATACCAGGGATGCCAGCATCCCAAAGATCAGCAATCCCAACGCCGAGGTGATCCCGATCAGGAGGAGCGTACCTTGCAGCAACCTGCCCGTCTTGAGCTGGCTTTGCGCGACGAGCAGAGTGCCCAGCACAGTGCCTTTTGCATCGACGATTGGCAGGTAGCGGGCCGAGTACGGAGTTCCGCCGATATTCACATCGAGACCGGTCGCCTTTCCGGCAAGGAGGTTGTCGAAGCCTGGCGCTCCAGGCTCGAGCGCCCAGTCAGTAAGCCGGTCGCCGGCCGCGTCGACAATATTCGTCGTGGCGACAACGAAGCCGCCAGACACCGGATCCTGTCTGAGGATGGCCACCCGCGAGCCTATGACCTGGCTGAGGGTGTCGGCCAATGAGGTGTCCGGGAACTCTGGAATAACCCACATCGAAACGGCGCGGATGGCACCGTCGTCGTCCCACTGAACCTGTGTTCCGTAGTTCTTGAGAACCTCGCGGACGATGTTGGCCGTCGCCCGAACGTCGTTGCCCTGTTGCTCGACGACGATCTCGGCGATGCCGGCTGCGAGGTTGAGATAGAGGGCGATGCCGACGCCGGCTACCGAGCCCGCAATACCCACGACGCTCAACAGCGTGACACGGGTTGTCAGCCTCATTCGGTCGAACGGACGCAGCAAGGCACGCAGCACGGCCAACCTCCCAATCTGTTATCGATAACAGTATTCCGGATGAGGCCTAACGAATAGTTACCAGGCTGTGTCTTCGCGTTCGTTGATCCTAGGCGAAGCTGAGCTGCACCTTCATCGACCGTGAGCGGTCGCCGGCCGCCTCGAAGGCGGCGAGCGCATCCTCGATCGGATAGGTTGAGCTTAGCAGCGGCCGGACGTCGGCGTGGCGGCGGTTGATCAGGTCGACTGCGAGGGCGAATTCCTCGTGGAACCGGAAGGAACCGCGTATCTCGATTTCCTTGGCCACCACCACGTTTTGGGGGACAGCCATGTCGCCGCCGAGCCCGAGCTGGATCAGCACGCTGCGTGGCCGCAGGATTCCGAGGCCAGCTGCCAATGCCGCGGCATTCCCGGAGGCTTCGAACATCACATCGAAACTGCCCTTATTGGCGCCGAAGGCGGCGAGGCGTTCCGGCTCGGTCGCGACGTTGATGGTCTGATCGGCGCCGACCGCGCGGGCATAGGCGAGGGGGGCGTCCACGACGTCCGTCGCCACGATTTCGCGGGCCCCGTGAGCGCGGGCGGCAAGCACGCAGAGGGCGCCGATGGGGCCGCTGCCGGTCACCAGCACGCGCTTGCCCAGCAGCGAGCCGGCGCGATTGACCGCGTGGAGCGTCACCGCAAATGGCTCGGCAAATGCGCCCTCTGCGAAGGAGGTGTCGTCCGCCAGCTTGTGGCATTGCGATGCTTCGGCGACCAGCTGCTGGCGGAAGGCGCCCTGCACATGCGGAAAGCGCATGGCACTGCCGTAAAAGCGCATCTCGAGGCACTGGTTCTGCTGCCCCTTGAGGCAGTACTCGCAGGCGTTGCAGGGCAGCGATGGGGACACGGCAACCCGGTCGCCAACGGCAACGGTGGTGACGCCAGCGCCCAATGCGGTGACCGTGCCGGAGACTTCATGACCGAGCACCATCGGCTCGCGCAGACGGATCGCGCCGAAGCCACCGTGTTGAAAGTAATGCAGGTCGGACCCGCAGATCCCGCCGGCGGCGATGGCGATGCCAACCTGCCCGGGGCCGATTTCACCGGCGACGCGGTCTTCGACGCGCAGGTCCTTGGCGGCATGGATGACGACGGCTTTCATGGCGTGCCTTTCAGACCACAGGGGTCAGGAGCGATTGTCCGGCGAAGTGGGCGGCGAGGTTGTCGCGCACCAGCTTGCCCATGGCCTTTCGGGTCTCGATGGTGCCGCTGGCGTGATGAGGCTGCAAGACGACATTGTCGAGGGCGAGGAAGCGAGGGTCGATGCGCGGCTCGTTCCAGAACACGTCGAGACCGGCAGCCTTGATGCCGCCGCTCTCCAACGCCGCGAGCAGTGCCGGCTCGTCGACGGTGGAGCCGCGCGAGATGTTGAGGAGAATGCCGTCGGGACCGAGCGCCGCGAGGACCTCGGCATTGACGATGGCCTTGGTGCCCTCGCCGCCGGCCATGGTGACTATGAGGAATTCATTTTGCCGGGCGAGGGTGACGAGGCTGTCCACGTAGCCGTAGGGGAGATCGGCACGGCGGTTGATATCGAAATAGGAGATTTCGCAGTCAAAAGCCGCGGCGCGCTTTGCTACGGCGGCGCCAACGCGGCCCATGCCGGCGATGCCGAGCTTCTTGCCGTGGACGCGGGTAACGAGCGGCATGTTGCCCTGCGCCCAGGCGCCGGAGCGGACATGGGCCTCGGCCTGCGGGATCTTTCGGGCAGCGGCGAGGAGCAGGCCGATCCCGATATCGGCGACATCCTCAGTCAGAACGTCGGGCGTATTGGTGACGCGGATACCGTTGGCGCGTGCATGCCCCAGGTCGATTGCATCGGTCCCCACACCATAGCAGGAGACGATCTCGAGTTTGGGCAGGCCCGCCATGAGCTCGGCGCTGGCTCCCAGTTCGCCGCGGGTGGCGATGGCGCGGATCGAGCCTGCGTGTTTGGCGAGGAAGGCGGCTTTGTCCGTCGTCTCCCACAGCTTGTGGATGGTGTAGCGGGACTCGAGGTCCACCAGATCCCACTCGGGATAGGGCCCGATCATCAACACATGCTCCGCTGCCATGTCATCCTCCAACGCTGCGATTGGGACTTGCATATGTTATCGATAACAATTATGTCAAGTCCGGCTTGAGATGAGGAGGGCGGAGTGTCGTTGTTCAGCTTGGCGGGGCGGCGTGCTCTGATCACTGGGTCGAGCCAGGGCATCGGCCTTGCCTTGGCGAAAGGCCTTGCAACGCAGGGCGCCAGCGTCGTTCTCAATGGACGGACCGCGGACAGACTCGCCGACGCCGTGGCGGTGTTGGCAGAGGCGGGGCATGACGCCGAGACGGCGATATTCGACGTGACCGACGCTGTTTCGGTGCAAGCGGGTATCGCGGGTATCGAACGGGATCTCGGGCCCATCGACATCCTCGTTAACAATGCCGGTATGCAGTTCCGGACGCCGCTCGAGAACTTTCCCCACGACAAATGGAGGCAGCTCTTCGAAACCAACGTCTCGAGTGTGTTTTACGTCGGGCAGGCGGTGGCCAAATTCATGATCGCGCGGGGTAGGGGCAAGATCATCAATGTCGCCTCGGTGCAGAGCGAGTTAGCGCGGCCCGGCATCGCGCCCTACACGGCAACCAAGGGGGCGGTGAAGAACCTCACCCGCGGCATGTGCACCGATTGGGCGCAACACGGCATCCAGGTCAATGCCATCGCGCCGGGCTATTTCAAGACGCCGCTCAACCAGGCGCTGGTCGACAATCCGGACTTCTCGGCCTGGCTCGAAAAGCGTACGCCGGCGCGGCGCTGGGGCAATGTCGAGGAGCTGGTCGGCGCTGCGGTGTTTCTCGCGTCCGACGCGTCGTCCTTCGTCAATGGCCACACGCTTTACGTCGATGGCGGCATTACTGTTTCGCTGTGAGCGCGATGGGTCCGGTAATCGTCATGGGCGTCAGCGGTTGCGGCAAGACCAGTGTCGGCGCGGCTTTGGCCGAACGACTGGGGGTCCCCTTCATCGAGGGCGACAAGCTGCATCCAGCGGCGAACATTGCGAAGATGTCGGCGGGTATTGCGCTGGGGGATGCCGATCGCTGGCCGTGGCTTGACGAGATCGGCCGCGCAATCGCCTCAGATACGAACGGTGCGGTCGCCTCGTGTTCGGCGCTGAAGCGTGTGTATCGTGACCGTCTCAGGGCAGCGGCCGGCCAGGATATTCGCTTTGTGTTTCTCGACCTTTCGCGCGACGAACTGGAGCGGCGTATGCGCCTTAGGCAGGGACACTTCATGCCTGCGGCGTTGCTCGATAGTCAGTTGGCGACGCTGGAGCCGCCGACCGGCGAGGCGGGTGTCCTTGCAGTCGATGGCGCGGCGGTACTCGATCATATTGTGAATTCGGCGGCCCAATGGCTGCGCCCATCAGGAGGAGACGAGTCGTGAGCGATGCAATGGGGCAGGACGTTGCCGTTATCGGCGCCGGAATCATGGGCAGCGCGATCGCGACGCGGCTGATCGAGACCGGAAATGCGGTCACGATCTACGATCTCGATCCGGTGAAAGTCGCGGCGCTGGTGGCGATAGGCGCCACTGCGGCAGCTTCGGTTGCGGACGCGGCGCGACGTAGCCGGTTTATCATCCTGAGCCTCAATCATGCGAGCATCGTGCGCTCCGTCGTGTTCGGAGCGGGCGGCGTTGCGGAAGGCGCAAGCGCTGACAAGCTCCTCATCGACATGTCCTCGATCGACCCCAAGGACACCGCGGAAATGGCAGTGAGGCTGCACGACGAGACGGGCATGGCCTGGGTCGATTGTCCACTTTCGGGCGGTGTACCTGGGGCGCTCGCCGGCAAGCTGACTGTGATGGCGGGCGGCGATGTGGCGGATTTTGAGCGGGCCCGCGACGTGATGCAGCATCTTTGCGCCAACTACACATTGATGGGACCGAGCGGCGCTGGGCAGACGACCAAGCTGATCAATCAGCTGTTCTGCGCGGTGGCCTTCCAGGCGGTGGCCGAAGCGGTGAAACTGGCCGAGGCGGGCGGCGTCGATCCGCAACTCGTTCCCGCAGCGTTGGCCGGTGGTCGGGCGGACTCGCGCATCCTGCAGGAGTTCATGGGTAAGTTCGCGCGGCGCGACTTCTCGCCGACCGGACGCATCGACAACATGCTCAAGGACCTCGACTCACTGCAGGCCTTCGCGCTCAAGACCAAAACGCCGTTGCCGATGACCGGGCAGGTGGTCGAGATTCACCGGCTGCTCTGCGCTGCGGGCCTGGGGCCCAAGGATTCGGCAGAGATGATGCGGTTGCTCGACGGCTTCAGCGCTTAGCCCTTCGATCGTTGGAAGTGGCGATGGCCTCATTGCCACTTGACACCACCCCATATGTTATCGATAACAGTTTGACAGCAGTGAAATCTCGGGGAGGGGATTGTCGTGTTGGATGAGACGCTCATCGAGTTCCGCAATATCTCCAAACGCTTCGGCGGCACGCACGCCTTGCGGGACGTCTCGTTCGACCTCAAGGCCGGCGAGATCCTGGCCCTGCTCGGCGAGAACGGCGCAGGAAAGTCGACGCTCATCAAGACTCTTGCCGGCATCTTCAAGCCGACGTCGGGCGAGATATTGTTCCGTGGTTCCCCCTATGCGCATCGTCCGCCGCGTCCCAATACGCGCCAATCGGTCGCCTTCATCCATCAGGATCTAGGGCTTATCGAGTGGATGACGGTCGCCGAGAATGTCGGTCTGGCACAAGGCTTTTCGCGGCGAGGCGGGCTTATCGACTGGCGGCAGACGGAGGCGCGGAGTCTTGAGGCACTGAGGCTGGTCGGTATCGACTTCGATCCGACCACCCGCGTGCAGAATTTGACGCGAACAGAGAAATCTCTCGTCGCCATTGCGCGCGCCTTGGCTGTCGAGGCCGACGTGCTGGTGCTCGACGAACCCACGGCGAGCCTGCCCGCCGACGAGGTCGAGCGGCTGTTCGAAGCGCTGCGTCCGCTCAAGTCGCGCGGTGTTGGGATCATCTATGTGTCGCACCGCCTGGACGAGATCTTCCGCATTGCCGACCGCGTAGCGGTCCTGCGGGATGGGCGGCTGGTCGGACAGCAGGCGGTGAGCGATACCACGCCGGACCAGCTCGTGCAGATGATCGTAGGGCGTCCGGCGGCGCAAATGTTCAAGAAGGCCCACCTGAAGCCGGGCAAGACCGTGCTCGAGGTTCGTGATCTCGTTTGCGCCGGCGCCGGACCGGTGACGTTCGAACTGCGGCAGGGCGAGTTGCTTGGCCTCGTCGGATTGCGTGGCGCCGGCCAGGAGAATGTCGGTCGTGCCCTGTTCGGCGCCGAGCCGTTCGGCGGCACCGTCTTGCTCAACGACGCGCCGCCCGATCTCAGCAACCCGCAGGCGGCCATGCAGTCGGGGATCGGGCTCATCGCCCGTGATCGCACCGAGGAATCCGTCGCGATGGCGCTGAGCCTGCGCGAGAATACGTTCCTCAATCCCTCGGCCTCGGGCCGTTCGCTGTTTTCAGTCCTCTCGCCGCGCCGCGAGGCCGCGTCGGCCCATGCCATAGGCGAGCGTGTCGGGCTCCGGCCCAACGATCAGGACCTTGCCATCGAGGCGCTGTCTGGTGGCAACCAGCAGAAGGTCGTCGTCGGCCGCTGGCTGGCCACCAACCGCACGCTGCTGATTGCCGAAGACCCGACCGCCGGCGTCGATGTCGGTGCCAAGGCCGAGATTTACCGGCTCATCGCCTCGGCGCTGGAGGAGGGGTTGGCCGTCATCGTGGTCAGCACGGACTTCGAGGAAGTCGCCCATATCTGCCACCGCACGCTGGTGTTTTCGCGCGGGGTGATCGTCAAGGAACTGGCGGGCGACGCGCTCACCAATGCGGCCGTGATCCACGCCGCCTCCGCGTCCGAAGCCGCTTAGAACAGGAGAGAACGATGGCCGGGATTGAATCGAGCGCGCTCGAGCCCACCAAGAGCGAAATGGCCGGGCTTGGCCGGGTCCAGAAGCTTGGGCGGCTGGTGCCGGTCTATGGTCTCGTGATCCTCACGGTGCTCTTGATCGTCGTCTTCTCGGTGATGTTGCCGGCGACGTTCCCGACGCTTCTGAACCTCCGTTCGATCACCTCCGACAAGGCGATCATTGCGCTGCTGTCGCTGGCCGCGATGATCCCGATGGCTGCCGGCCGCATCGATTTGACTGTGGGCTACGGCATCGTGCTCTGGCACATCCTCGCCATCAGCCTCCAGACCATCTTCGGGCTGCCCTGGCCGCTGGTCGTGTTGATCGTTCTCGCCTTGGGCGGGATCACGGGCTTCCTCAACGGCTGGCTGGTGGAAGTGGCGCGGATCGACAGCTTCATTGCCACGCTTGGCACCGGCACCGTGCTCTATTCGATCGCGCTCTGGCATACCGGTGGGCGCCAGGTCGTCGGCGTGCTGCCGGATGGCTTTTACGCACTCAACGGCACCATGGTCTTCGGCCTGCCGATCACCGGCTATTACGTCCTGGCCATCGCCATCTTCATGTGGCTGGTGCTCGAGTACACGCCAGTCGGCCGCTATGTCTATGCCATCGGTGCCAGCCCCAAGGCGGCCGCGCTCAACGGCATCCCGGTGCGCAAGTTCGTCATCGGCGCCTTCGTCTCGTCCGGCCTGCTGGCGGCACTCACCGGTGTGCTGCTCGCCTCAAAACTCCGTATCGGCCAGGCGAGCGTCGGGCTCGAATATCTGCTGCCGGCGCTGGTCGGCGCCTTTCTCGGCTCGACCACCATCAAGCCCGGCCGCGTGAATGTCTGGGGCACCATGGTCGGGGTGATCATCCTCGCCGTGGGCATATCAGGCATCCAGCAGTTCGGTGGCTCGTTCTTCGTTGAGCCGCTGTTCAATGGGGTCACCCTGCTCGTCGCCATCGGTATCGCCGGCTACGCGCAGCGCAAACGCGGCGCCGTCGCTCCGGCGCCCAAACCAACCACAGGCGACGGCAAGTAGACCGCCACCTGTCGTAAACCGCTTATCCAAAGGGAGGAAAGCATGCTTCGTAGAGGACTCCTTTACGCGTCCGCCGCCTCGGCCATCCTGTTGATGACTGGCGCTGCCTTCGCCGACCCCATGGCCGACGCTCAGGCCGTGGTCGACAAATATGCCAGCCCGGCCAAAACCTGGGACGGCCCGACCACCGGCCCCAAGGCCGCCGAGGGCAAGGTCATCGTCGTGCTCGCCGGCGATCTCAAGAACGGCGGCATTCTAGGCGTGACCACCGGTGTGCAGGAAGCTGCCGCGGCGATCGGCTGGGAGGTCAAGGTCCTGGACGGCGCCGGTTCGATCAATGGCCGCACGGCGGCCTTCGGCCAGGCCATGGCGCTCAATCCGGCCGGTATCATCATCAACGGCTTCGACGCGGTCGAGCAGGGCCCGGCGATGGAAGCGGCCAAGGCCGCCGGCATCCCGATGGTCTCCTGGCATGCAGCTCCCGCCGTCGGCCCCGTCGCCGATGTCGGCGTCTTTGCCAACGTCACCACTGATCCGCAGCAGGTCTCCAAGGCGGCGGCCGACTACGCCTATGTCGATGCCAAGGGCAAGCCGGGCGTCATCATCTTCACCGACTCCACCTATGCAATCGCCATCGCCAAGGCCGATTGGATGAAGGCCGAGATCGAGGCGCTGGGTGGCACGGTGCTCGAATATGTCGACACCCCGATTGCCGAAACCAGCCAGCGCATGCCGCAGTTGACGACCTCGCTGCTGCAGAAATACGGCGATGCGTGGACGCACTCGCTGGCCATCAACGATCTCTATTTCGACTTCATGGGGCCCTCGCTTGCCGCCGCGGGCAAGGGCGGCACCGACGCGCCGATCAATGTCGCGGCGGGCGACGGTTCGGAATCTGCCTACCAGCGCATTCGCGCCGGGCAATACCAGAAAGTGACGGTCGCCGAGCCGCTCAATCTTCAGGGCTGGCAGCTCGTCGATGAGCTCAACCGCGCCTTCGCTGGCGAGCAGTGGTCCGGCTACGTTTCGCCGCTCCACGTCGTCACGAGCGACAATGTCGAGTTCGATGGCGGACCCAAGAACACGTTCGACCCCGATAACGGCTACCGTGACGCCTACAAGGCGATCTGGGGCAAATAGCTCTCTCCCAACTGGTGCCGGCGGCGCGTTTGCTGCCGGCACGTTTTTTGACCCCCCAGAGGCCAGACCATGATTATCCGCTACGCACTGTTCGAAGGCAAAATCCACGATGGCATGGAGGGCGCATTCCGCAGCTTCGTGAAGGAGCGGCTCGTGCCGCTCTGGACAAAGTTCCCGGGCGCCGAGGAAGTCCGCGTGCTTGACGGTGTCGAACGGGACGAGGGCGCGCCGACCTATGCCATGGTCCTCTCCATCCGCTATCCCGATCTCGCGACCTGCAAGAAGGCGCTCGAGTCCGATGTGCGCTTTCAGAGCCGCGCCGTCACCGGCGACCTGCTCAAGATGTTCACCGGTACCGTGCACCATCACGTGTTTGACGCGCGCGAGTATCCGTTGTCGTCGTAGCGGCTCGGTTGCTCGCTGTCGCGCTTGAGAAAAGTTGAGCTCGCCACGCGGCCGCCTACGACGGGGAAACGACCGCTTCTGGCCCAAAGCGGTCCCTCGCTTTGCGAGCCGGTTCTGAGGGCTAGGCTATCCGCCCGCGCGGTCGTTGCCACCGTGCGCGGCGATGAACATGGCGACGGCCGACCGGCAGTAGGATTCGATTTCGTTGTCGTCCTCTGCTCTCGCCTCATCGAAGCGTGCGATAAGCAGGAGATCGGATCCTTTGAAAAGCGCTGCAAACAAGCGGGCCGACCGCAGAGGATCGGGCACGTTCAGAAGCGCCTTCGCGTGCAACTCACGCAACAGGGCCTCGATTTGGGCGATGATATGGGCGGGGCCGGCTTCATAATGGACCTTGCTCAATGACTTTTGATTCGGCGTGTCGGCCGTGACCATGGCTTCGACGTTGCGGACGTCCGGGCTGAGCAGCGTGCGAAGCAGGGATGATCCCACAGCCATGAGCTGATCTTCGGCCGAACCGTCGACACCTTCAAAAAGGGCTAGTGGTACAAACTGCTGGCAGCGGGCTGTAAAGGCCGCGCCGAACAGCGCCTCCTTGTTCTCGAAGTGCCTGTAGATGCTGAGCTTGGATACCTTCGCTCGCTGGGCGACCATGTCCAATGTCGTCGCTTGAAAACCCAGTTCCGCAAAGAGTTCGCCCGCGGCGTCGACAATCGTTTGGCTAAGCGCCTCGTTGGCGGGTCGGCCGCGTCGGGCTTGGCTTTTTCTGGTCACGACAATTCCTAATCCCTGCATTACGGTACCACGTAGTATTTGAAATGCAAGCCAGTGGATGGTACCCTCGATTCACAACGAGGGGCCAAACATCATGAAAGACGACATCGTCATTGCAGCGGGCCTCACCCGACTTCCTCCAGGGCGTGCTCCGTGAACGCCCGGTAGGTCGATGCCCACAGCGGAATTCGTCCCACATCGCAGATCGAGATCGTTACGCTGCCAGCAAGCTTGTATGGCTCCTCCGTTTCATCGCGTGGCCGCGTGAAACACAACGAGTGCCGCCATCCCCACGAATGCGACGAGTTGAACTGTAAAGAAGGTGGAGCGCACGGCAATGGCCGCGTTGGAGCCGGAAGCGAGATGCGCGCTCGTCTGCACGACGCGGGCGGCGACGACCCCTACCGACAATACGTCAAGCATGGCTGAGTGAAGACCAGATGCCTCTGTGGCGAGCACGATCGCGGCGAACACTGGCAGGTTCTCGACGCAATTGAGGTGGGCGCGCATGGCGCGCCGGGGCAACGGCGAACCGTGCAGCTCATCGCCCGGGAAGCTATTCAACTCGGCCTTCCCGCCCAGAATGAGAAACCACCGATACACGCCCACCACGAGCATTCAGATCGCGAGCGTTCACATCGCGAACGCCAGCAGTGCCCAAACTGGAATGCTCATGTCTGTTCTCTTCGGCGGCAAGGTGTGCGGGCAGCAAGTCCGCTAGCCGAGGATTGCCGGGCTGTGCCTTATGCCCCAACCGGCGCGCTGTATTTCGTGCTCATGAGCGCCCTCCACGAACGTATTCGCCGTGAGCGCTCAAGCCACATCCCGGCCGCCCTTTGAAATCAAGACTCTAACGTTTGACGGCTCATGGTCGGCTTCCTGCCCGCGTGGTCGTTGCCACCGTGCCCCGCGATGAACATGGCGACGGCCGACCGGCAGTAAGATTCGATTTCGGTGTCGTTCTCTGCTCTCGCATCATCGAAGCGTGCGACAATCAGAAGGTCGGATCCTTTGAAAAGCGCGGCAAACAGCCGGGCGGATTGGCGCGGGTCGGGCACATTCAGGGCCCCTTTCGCGTGCAACTGACGCAGCAAAGCCTCTATTTGGGCGATGACATGCGCGGTGCCGGCTTCGTAGTGGAGCTTGCTCAGCGACTTTTGGTTGGTGTTGTCGGCCATGATCATGGCTTCGACACTGCGGACGTCCGGGCTGAGCAGCGTGCGAAGCAGGGATGATCCCGCCGCCATGAGCTGATCTTCGGCCGAACCGTCGGCGCCTTCAAAAAGGGCCAGCGATGCAGACTGATGACAGCGCGCCACCATAGCGGCGCTGAACAGCGCCTCCTTGTTCTCAAAATGCCGATAGATGCTGAGCTTTGAGATCTTCGCTCGCTGAACCACCTTGTCCAGTGTCGTCGCTTGAAAACCCAATTCCACAAAGAGCTCGTACGCGGCGTCGACGATCGTTTGGCCAAGCGCCTCGTTGGCGGGCCGGCCGCGCCGGCTCTGGCTATTTTCGGTCACGACAATTATAGTCCTTGACAGTATCGTAAGTCATGCGTAATTACGATACCACGCAGTGTCTAAAATGTGCAAGCCAACAGGGCCCATTTCTGACAGCTCGCGGGACCTCACGACCGGGGTCCGCACAGACAAACCATACCGAAGGCACGAAAAGTCATGATTGCAGCTGACGAGACGTTCGACGGCACGTGGCCGTATCCCGCCCGTTTCAACGAGGCTGCCGGCTTCCGTCAGCACTATGTCGACGAAGGCCCTGAGCGGGGCGGTCAGACGATTGTCATGCTGCACGGTGAGCCCACCTGGGGCTACGAGTGGCGCCACTTAATCGGGCCGCTGTCACGTCACCATCGGGTGGTCGTTCCCGACCACATGGGCTTCGGCAAGAGCGAGACACCCCAGGATCGCACATACGACGCGAGCGAACACATCCTGAACCTCGAATCGTTGCTCGTGGACACGCTCGACCTCACGGACATCACCCTGGTGGTGCGTGACTGGGGCGGCCCCATCGGTACCGGGTTCGCACTAAGCAACCCTAGCCGGATCTCCCGGATCTTCGCGGTGAACACCGTGCTGCCTCTCGCCGCGGGCATCGAAGATTTGATGAGGGCGAATGGCGCCGAGAGCCGGTGGTTCCAGTGGGCACAGTCGGCGCTCGCGGACGGTTCGTTCGAGCAAATCCTCGGACACGCGGGTCACACCATCGCCCAACTGATGATCGACCTGCAACATGTCGCCCGACCGGAGATCGTCACGCCGACCTGGATTCGGGCGTACTCCAGCCCCTTCCCAACCCCGGCGCAGTCCCGCGGTGTCATCGCGTTCCCCCGGCAGGTCCTGGAGGGCCCTAAGGACCCGCCGCCCGGTCCGCCGCCCATGGAAGCTGTCGCCGCGCTGCGAGGCCTGCCAGCAATGCTGGCGGTCGGGATGCGCGACACCGCACTGCTGCCCCAGTATGTGATCCCGGCGTTCAAGCTCAGCTACCCCGACGCACCTGTCGTTGAGATCCCGGGCGCTGGCCACTTCCCGACCGAGGACGCTCCCGAGACGCTGCTGGCACTGCTCGACCTGTTCCTGCAGACGTCCCCACGCACCTGAAGGCCGAACGGCAGGCCCAACCCAACCCCCTCAATCCGCAACGTGGAGTCCATCATCATGGATGACGTCATCATCATCGGCGGCAGCTTTGCCGGCCTCGCCGCCGCCCTGCAGCTCGGCCGTGCCCGCCGCAAGGTCACCGTTCTCGATACCGGCCTGCCGCGCAATCGCTTCGCAGGCCACTCGCATGGCCTGCTCGGCCACGATCACAAGCCACCGCTGGACATCCTGGCCGAGGCCCGGCAGCAGCTGGCGCGCTATCCCACGATCAGGCTGATCAAGGCCCGGGCCGAAAGCGTCTCCGGCGCCATCGACGATTTCTCCGTCGTCACTGACGATGGCGAAAGCCTTCGGGCGCGCCGCCTGATCCTGAGCTATGGCGTAACCGACCAGATGCCCGATGTTCCGGGCTTTGCCGAAAGCTGGGGCACATCCATCGTGCCCTGCCCATATTGCGACGGCTTTGAGGTCGCCGGCCAGCACTGGGGTCTCGTCTGGTCCGGCCCGCAATCCCACAATCAGGTCAGGCTGTTCCACGACTGGACGGACACGTTGACGGTCTTCGCCGATGGTCACGACATTGCCCCCGATATCCGGGCCGATCTGGCGCGCCGCAACATACCTCTCGTCGATGGCCGGATCACCGAGATCGCCCGCCATGGGGACCATAGCGCCACCGTAAAGCTTGATACCGCCCCCAATGTCGAAGTCGACATCCTGTTCGCCCATCCGCGCAACAAGCCGTCCACCAGCCTGCATGAATCGCTGGGTCTCGCCACGGTCAATACGCCCACCGGCATCGCCCTCAAGGTAGACGAGCGCCGCGAAACCAGCGTGCCCGGCGTCTATGCTGCGGGCGACCTCGCCAACCCGGCCATGCCCTCGGTCACCACGGCAGTATCGCAGGGCGCGCTGGCGGGTATCTCTGCGCAGCAGTCGATGCTGGTTTGACAGCACAGATGGGGATGAGCATGGCTGCCGAAAAAGACAGCGTGGGTGAGCGCTTCCCTCCGCCGTTCATCTATCTGGGAGCGCTGCTGTTGGGGCTGGCGGCGGAGTGGTTCGTCACCTTCCGCTCTTTCGGCATCGACTGGTGGTTGCTGGTCGCAACTGGTGCGCCGCTGTTCGTTGCTGGGGCGGCGGTGATGCTTGCGGCGGCAGGGCAGTTCCGGCGGCTGGGCACCAACGTTCGGCTGTCGCAGCCAACGACCGCTATCGCAACGACCGGTCCGTACCGGTGGACCCGCAATCCCATGTATCTCGGAATGGCGCTCATCTATGCCGGCCTCGCGATCGGCCTCGACGGGCCGATCGCCTTCGCCTTGCTTCCGTTGGTGCTGATCGCGATCCAGACGCAGGTGATCGCCCGCGAGGAGCGCTATCTCGAAACGAAGTTCGGCGACGACTACCGGCGCTACAAGGCCGAGGTTCGCCGCTGGCTCTGACTATTCCACCGCTGCCGCGCGGGGCGCCAAAACCAACACCAACATTCTCGTCCGACCACTCTCGAAAAAAGCCTGACACCGATGAATTTCGAACACGTCACCTTCGACCTGCCACACGGCACCTTTCACGCGCTGCAGGGTGGTGACCCCGACGGTCAACCGACGGTGGTCCTGCACGGCTTCCCAGACCACCCGCCGACCGCCAAGCCATTCCTTGCCGAGCTCGGCCGCCGTGGACGTCATGTCCTAGCACCCTGGCTTCGCGGTTACGCGCCGTCCCCGACTGCGGGGCCGTTCGACTTCGCAGCCCTCACCGGCGACGTGGTCGCCCTGATCGACCGCTGGTCTCCGGGGCGACCCGTGGAGTTGATCGGCCACGACTGGGGCGCGCTGATCACATATGACACCTGCGTTACCGCGCCGGAGCGGATCGAACGCGCGGTCACGCTCGCAATCCCTCATCCACTCACGTTCATGAGACAGCTGACGCGCCCCGCTCAGCTACGCCGGAGCTGGTACATGGGGCTCTTTCAACTGCCGGGAAGCGGCTGGATAGCCACCGCCCGCGATCTCGCCCTCATCGACCGCCTCTGGCGTCAATGGTCGCCCGGCCTCTCGCTCGATCCGGCCCTCAAGGAAGAGCTACACGAGCACCTGCGGGCGAGCATGCCCGCGCCGCTAAAGTACTACCGGGCGATGATGCGCCCCGGCATGCTGGGGGCAACGCGCCGCATGTCCCAGCCGATCACGGTACCCCTGCTGCACCTTCATGGTGCCGACGACGATTGCATCCTCCCTCCGCGAGTCGACGACCGACATCGGTTCGCCGCCCCGCACGCGATGGAGGTCATTCCCGACGTCGGCCATTTCCTGCACATCGAGGCCCCCGAGGCGATCGCGGAACGGATCGTGGCATGGGCCCGGGAAGCTTCCTCTTCGCCCTACCAAAAGACCTCGAGCGCGCGGTCTTAACGACGGGGAATAGCCGGACTGGCGCACGTCGGCACGAAAGGAACGCCCATGCCTCTGAAGAGTAAAGATCGTCGATATGCACGGTCTCATGCCGCGCCTCATGCTCGTGCTTCTCGCGATGCACATTGGCGCAGCTCTCTACCATCAATTCATCCTGCGTGATCGCTTGCTCGCCCGAATGGGACTCGGCCGACAGATCGGCGCGTAAGGGCGCCGCGGAGGCAGCACGTCACTCCTGTCGCAGCGCTGCTCCTCCAAGCTCCACTTTAAGACAGCAAAGGAAACTGATCCTCATGAAAACGACCAATCTAGGCGTCGCCCTGGTGACCGGCGCATCCTCCGGCATCGGTCTTGCCACCGCCAGAGCTCTACGGGACGCGGGCTTTCGCGTGTTCGGGACCAGCCGTCGCGCCACGGCGGAGAAGGCCGACGGCATTACCATGCTCGTTTGTGACGTTACCGACGATGAATCGGTAGCGAAACTGGTCGAGCGGGTGCTGGCCGACGCCGGCCGCATCGACCTGCTCGTCAACAATGCCGGCATGGGCCTGCTCGGCGCCGCGGAGGAGTCCTCGACGCTTCAGGCGCAGGCGCTGTTCGATGTGAATGTCTTCGGCGTCCTACGCATGACCAGGGCGGTGCTGCCGACCATGCGCCATCAGGGGAAAGGCAGGATCGTCAATGTGAGTTCGATGCTGGGCCTGATCCCGGCGCCCTATTCCGCCGTTTATGCGTCCACCAAGCATGCCATCGAAGGCTACTCCGAATCGCTCGACCACGAGCTTCGCACCTTTGGCATTCGCGTTGCGTTGGTCGAACCCGCCTACACAAGGACGGCATTTGAAGAAAACCAGGCCAAGCCAGACCGACTGCTTGCCATCTATGACACCGCGCGAGCCGGCATCAATGCGGTTATGAAGAAAGCGATAGAAGCTGGCGACCCGCCGGAAGTCGTCGCCAGGACGGTTGTCGAAGCGGCGACCACGATCGTTCCGAAGTTGCGCTACGCGGCAGGAAAGATGGCCCGACAGGTCCGTCTCCTGCGCCGTTTCGTTCCTGAATCGGCGTTCGACAAGAGTCTGCGGAAGCAGAACGGATTGCCGGTCTGACGACGACGAACATCCTGTTCATTCTGTGTGATCGCTTGCTCGCCCGAATGGGCTCAGCCGACAGCGCCGAGCGTAAAGGCGTCGCGGAGGTATAGCGTTCGAATGCAATCTGTTTTTTCTTGGAAGACCGAGATGGGCATGAAGAGAAGACCCGCTATCGTGGTGGGGGCGTACTGCTTGCGATGCTTGGGGCGGCCGCATTCGTCACGCTTTCCCCTCATGGGCAGAGCGCCTCTGCCGTGGGCGACCCGAGGCAGGAACCACCGATCGTCAGGCTGGCAACGGCGGCGCCAGTGACTGGATCCCCTCGTCGAAATCGAGGCCCCACCCTTCACCCTTCTGCATGACGAAGTAGGACGTCAGCTCGCCATTCTTGAGGATGCGCAGCACCAGCGTCGTGCCGTTCGGCAGCGGCAGACCGTTCTTCGAAATAGCGATCGTGTCGGGCAGTGCGAACGCCTCTTCGCCGGACGAGCCTCGATCGTAGATGCCATAGCGGACATACCTGTCGAAGTCCTCGGGGAAGGTAACGCGGTTCTCCTGCGCGCTGGCCTGCAGGGCGACGAGAGCAACGAAGCTGAATACTGCCGCGATCATGGCAAAGCGGTTCGAGATCGTTTTCATCGAATGGCCTCATGAAATCGGGTTTGGAGGGGAAGGCCGCCGGCTCGACCGCGGAGGGTGGCTTTGCGGCGCAACGGTCGATGCCGGCGGCCCCATGGACGTCGCGTCGTGCGACCTCACATGTGACGGTCGAACCACTCCAGCATCATCTCGGGATGCTCGTTGAAGTGGTTGTAGCCCTGGAAGCGCTCGTCGGTGCCTTCGATCCAGTACAGCGTCTTGTCCTCTGCGGAGATGAGGTCGAAGATCTGCTGCACGTTCGAAGGCTTGGTCCGGAAGTCGTTGCGGACCTGCGTCAGCAGCGTCGGCACCGACACCGCCTTGGAGTCCTCGATCGGCCAGGTTTCGTCGAGATTCTGGCCGGTGAGGTCGTGGAAGGCCGCGCTGAACATCTCGAGCCCGCCTGCGATTCCTTCGTTCTCGACCGCCTTCTCGACGAACACCTTGGGCGAAACCGGCTGCACCGCGATCATCGACTTGATGTGCGAGAACTCGTTGGGGTGCCGCTTCATGCCGACGATGGTCGAATTGGCGCCGAGGCACCGGCTGAGCAGCGCCGTCTTCATGTCCTTGGTGTCGAGGCGGGACTTGGCGTAGCGCAGCGAACCGATGACGTCCCGGTATTCCAGGGAGCCGTGGCCGTTGATGCCGCCGCTACCCGTGCCGCTGCGGCCGTGGTTGCGCAGATCGTAGGCGATGACGTTGTAGCCGGCGTCATGCAGCGCCTTGTACTGCGGCAGGAAGTTCACCTCGAAGCCACCGAAATAGCCCCACTGCGGCAGGTGGCCCGGGAAGCCATAGCGATTGCAGGGCATCGGGTGGTTGGCGATGATGAGGCGGTCGGAGTCGGCCGGGATGAACCAGCCCTCGAGGGGGACGCCGTCGAGAGAGGGAAAGAAGACGTCCTCATAAGCGAGGCCGTATTCGTCCGGCCGGCGGAGGATGGGGGACCGGCTGGAGTGGGACATCATCTCCGCCATGTTGTCGATAAAGGTCTTGGCTTCAGCGTCGTTCATGATCGTATCCGTTCCGGTTTGAGGCTCTGCAGCGTCAGCGCCTGCAGAAGTGGCGACCAAGATGGGGAGAGCGGTGAGGGCCACGCCGGCCTTCAGGATTTCCCGGCGGCCGCGTAGGGTGTCGTCGTCCTGAGCAGTGCTGTTGGTGCTTCGATTGCCCATGTTGGGGTGTCCTCGGTTTGGTGAGGCGCCGCACGACGGGTTACTCCAGAGGTGCCGCCAGCTTGTTCGCTGGCCTCTTTCGCCGTCGCGGCTCTCTTGCCGGTAACAAGTAGCCCTTGTCCCGCTTTGCGATTAGGGCATACAATTTGCTTGAGCCTATGTGCGGGGTGCATCAATGAAACGGGACGACCTGTACGATCTGGCGGCCTTCGCCGTGGTCGCAGAGAAGGCCAGTTTCACTCGCGCCGCGGCCGAGCTTGGGATGTCTCAGTCGGCGTTGAGCCACGCCATCAAGTCGCTCGAAGAGCGCATGGGCGTGCGGCTATTGTCGCGAACCACCCGATCGGTTTCGGTCACCGATGCGGGCGAAAGGCTCTTGCGGTCGCTGTCGCCGGCCCTCGGCGAGATCTCCCACGCCGTTGACGCGGTCGGTGCGATGCGGGGGAAGGTTTCGGGCTCGTTGCGCATCACGGCTACCAAGCATGCGGCCTCGACGGTGTTAATGCCCGCCCTGCCGAGCTTTCTGGAGGCGAACCCCGACATCCAGCTGGAGGTGATCGTCGACGATCGCTTGATGGACATCGTGGCGGAGCGGATCGACGCTGGGATCCGGTTCGGCGATATCGTCGAAAAGGACATGGTTGCAGTGCGCATCGGGCCCGACGTCCGCTTGGCCGTGGTCGCTGCCCCCACCTATTTCGAGAACAGCCCACCTCTCGATACGCCGCGCGATCTGGCGCAGCATCGCTGCATCACCTATCGCCTCATGCGGTCCGGCGGGCTTTATGCGTGGGATTTCGTCGAGGACGGCCGCCCCTTCCAGGTCCGGGTCAGCGGTCCTCTGGTGTTCAACAATGTCGACCTCATCCGTGAGGCCGCGCTGGCGGGCCAGGGGCTTGCATTTGTCTATGAGGACGACGTCGCCGCCGATCTCAAGGCGGGCCGGCTGGTAAGGACCCTGGACAAGTGGTGCCCGTCCTTCCCTGGGTACTACCTGTACCATCCAAGCCGGCGGCAAAGCCCGCCTGCGCTTGCCGCGCTGATCGCTGCGCTTCGCCAACACCACGCCTAGGTAGGCACCGGCGCCTATTCATGCGCAGCATCACTAGACCTCAGAGAATAATGCACGATTATCTCTGATTACCGGCCGGACTACCTTCCCGTCATCGAGACCGCCACCCCTGCCGGAGCAACCTCCGAGCATGCAACAGGTCCAATCGGCTCGACAGAAGGAGACCAAAATGAAGAACCTCGTGATGGGCGCTGTCGCCGCCCTTGCCGTCGCCCTCGGCTCGGCCGCCCATGCCCAGGATGCCTCGCCCACCCAGGCACACGGCTACATGATCGCCAACTATGACGTCCACGATCAGGCGGGCTATCAGCAGTACCTGGCGGCCGCGACCCCCGAGCTGCTGGCCAAGTTCGGCGGCAAGGTGATCGTGTTCAATCTCGACTCGACTGCCGTCGAGGGCAAGCCGCACTCGGTTATCGCCATCGCCGAGTTCCCGAGCCTCGCCGACGCGCAGGCGTTCTACAATTCGCCCGAGTACACTGCGGCCAGGCAGTACCGCCTCGCATCGGCGGAGGGAACGCTGATCATCACCGAAGGCCTGCCGCAGCAGTGACCAATCGGCGCGGTCGGGCCCGACAGCGTGAGCGTGATCCCGACCGTGCCGCTACCTCGGCTGTGACCAACTTATGCATGGGATCACTTAGCCCATGCGGATAACAGCCACTAATCGGATGCCGGGCACCGGCATACATCGGCGGCATCAGAACTGGAGTTAGAAAATGAGCGTTTGGTTCATTACAGGTGCCGGTCGTGGCATGGGTGTCGACATCGCGAAAGAAGCCCTGGCTGCCGGCCACCAGGTCGTCGCCACAGGCCGCAACATCGACAAGGTCGCCAAGGCCGTCGGCGCTGCGGCAAACCTCTTGGTCGTCAAGCTCGATGTGACCAAGCCAGCCGATGCCGAAGCCGCCGTGAAGGCGACGATCGATCGGTTCGGCCGCATCGATGTGCTCGTCAACAATGCCGCGAACTTCCTCGCGGGGTACTTTGAAGAGCTGTCGCCCGAGCAGATGGACCTTCAGCTGGCGACCAGCCTTGTCGGTCCGATGAACGTTACCCGCGCCTTCCTGCCGGCCATGCGGAAGCAGCAGTCCGGCAAAATCATCGCGATTTCGTCTACTGCGGGCATCCGGGGTTTCGAGTTCGGCACGGCCTACGCCGCCTCCAAGTTCGGCCTCGATGGCTTCATGGAGTCCCTGCAGATCGAAGTCGCGCCGTTCGGCATCGAGACGATGATCGTCAATCCGGGTTTCTTCCGGACCGAACTGCTCACCCAGGAGTCGACGCAGTTTGCGGCCCTTTCGATTGCTGACTACACGACGCGCCGGGCCACGATCGAGCAGTTCTACACCTCCCACAATGGCAAGCAGGGAGGTGACCCTGCAAAGCTGGCGCGAGCGCTCATTACGCTGGCCGCGCAGGACGAGCTGCCCCGTCGCTTCCTCGCGGGCGCCGATGCTGTCGGGGCTGCCGAGCAGAAGATCGCCGTCCTGCAGCAGCAGATCGATGCCTACCGCGAACTATCGAGTTCGCTCGCCATCGACGCATAGGTCAACGGACACGTTCGAGCTGTTTCGACGGGAGCCGCGAGGCATCGACATCATCACATTTGATGAGCTCCTCGAACGGGCGCGCTTCATTACCAGGAAACGGTAGCAACGCCCGGGCCGATGTGCCCGTCTCCCTGGAAGGGCTAGGGATATGTCCGCTTCTGGCCCAAAGCGGACGTTACGAACTACTCCCCAAAGCGGAAGTACGCCGAATATATCGCGCCGATCTCCCGGTATCCGACGGTCGCCGGAGCGCGACAGAATTTTAGAGGCCGCGGGCTAGCCGCGACCTCGAATGTCAGTTGCGCGCTATTCCGCCGGCACCGCACTCGGCACAGTCGCGTAGTTGGGCTCACGCCTGCCTGACAGGGCTGCTGCGAGTTGCTCCTTGTCGAGTTCGTTCTCCCAGCGGGCGACGACGATGGTGGCGACGGCGTTGCCGATCAGGTTGGTCAGCGCCCGGCATTCCGACATGAAGCGATCGATCCCCAGGATCAGTGCCATACCGGCGACCGGCACAGCCGGGACGACCGAAAGCGTGGCCGCAAGCGTGATGAAGCCCGCCCCGGTGATCCCCGCCGCACCCTTCGAGCTCAGCATGGCGACCAGCAGCAGGATGATCTGATCACCCAGCGACAGATCAATATTGGTCGCCTGCGCGATGAACAGCGCTGCCAGCGTCATGTAGATGTTGGTGCCGTCGAGGTTGAACGAATAGCCGGTCGGGATGACGAGGCCGACAACGGACTTCTTGCAGCCCGCCTTCTCCATCTTCTCCATCAGGCTCGGCAACGCGGCCTCGGAGGAACTGGTCCCGAGCACCAGCAGCAGCTCTTCCTTGATGTAGCGGATGAGCGCGAGGATCGAGAAACCGTTGAAGCGGGCGACGGCGCCGAGGATGACGGCGACGAAGAGGAAGGCCGTCAGGTAGAAGGTGCCAACCAGCATGGCAAGGTTGGCGACCGAGCCGAGGCCGTATTTGCCGATGGTGAAGGCCATCGCGCCGAAGGCACCGATCGGGGCGGCCTTCATCAGGATCGCAACCAGCTTGAAGATCGGCGTGGTGAGCGACTGCAGGATGTTGAGGACCGGCTCGCCCTTCTTGCCGACCAGCGCCAGCGCGACGCCGAACAGCACCGAGAAGAACAGGACCTGGAGGATGTTGCCATCCGCAAAGGCGCCGACGACGGTGGTCGGGATGATGCCCTGGAGGAAGCCGACGATGGTCTGCTCATGGGCCTTCTCGGCATAGTCGGCCACCGCGGTGGCGTCGAGCGTGGCTGGATCGATGTTGAAGCCGGCGCCGGGCTGGACGACGTTGCCGACGATGAGGCCGATGATCAGCGCCAGGGTGGAGAAGACGAGGAAGTAGAGCATCGCCTTGCCGGCGACCTTGCCCACTTTCTTGAGGTCGCTCATCCCGGCAATGCCGGTTGTGACGGTGAGGAAGATGACCGGCGCGATGATCATCTTCACCAGCTTGATGAAGGCATCGCCCAACGGTTTCAGGCTGGCGCCGATATCGGGATAGAAGTGCCCGAGTGCGATGCCGATGGCGATGGCGACGAGCACCTGGAAATAGAGGTGCCGGTAGAAGGGTAGCTTGCGGGGCAGGGCTGCTGCCCCCGTGTCTTCGATGATCATGGTCTCTCCTCCACGCTGATCAGTGCACGGCGCGTGCCGTGGTGCCGATGGAGATTGCAACCGGTGTGCCAACCAGGGTGATGCCGGCTAAGCGATTGCACGGGCAAGAGAAATCAGGATCAGCGTGGAGCCCGGAGATCGGTGTGTGCGGATGGTCGCACAGTTCGGCTTGCGCCGTGTGCGAAATTACGCACAATCAGGATCATGTCCGCACCTGCCTCGGCTCAAACGCTGGAGCTGCCGGCGCCCGCCCTTCGGCGGCGCGCGTGGCTGATCTATCTGGCGCTCGCCGCGGCGACCATCTTTGCCACCCTGTGGGTGGCCGGCGATTTCGGCCGGACGCAAAGCCTCGAGGCGCTGCGGCAGCGGGCTATTGCATCCGCCAGCCTCAATACGACCGTGCTGCGGGCAGAACTCGACAAGCAGCGGTCGATGCCGCTGGTCGTGTCACTCGCAGGCGACGTCGTGCAGGCGGTGCTATCGAAGGATGAGGCAGCGCTGACGGCGCTCAACCAGAAGCTAGAGGCGCTGAACGCCGGGGCCCGGGCGAGCGTCATCTACGTGCTCGACAGAGACGGGCTGACGCTGGCGGCGAGCAACTGGCGGAGCGCCGACAGCTTCGTGGGCAACACCTATCAGTTCAGGCCTTACTACCGCGATGCGATGGCCGCGGGGAGCGCTGAGCACTACGCACTGGGAACGGTCAGCCGCCGGCCGGGGCTCTACATTGCCCGCCGCATCGACACACCCACGGGGCCGATCGGGGTGGCGGTGGTGAAGGTCGAGTTCGATGCGGTGGAGGCGGCGTGGGCGAGCGCGGGCGAGCCGATCTATGTGACGGATGCTCGAGGCATCGTCCTGGTGACCGGGGTGCCTGAATGGCGGTTCCGCACGGACACGCCGATCGGTGACCCGGAGGCGCAGCAGATCAGGGAGAGCCTGCTGTTCGGCAATGCCTCGCTGCTGCCGCTGCCGATCGAGCCGTTGCAAACGGACGGGCCGTTGCAGCCGGTTCGGGTCACCCTGCCGGATAATGGGCGGCCGGAGCCGTATCTGCAGATTGCTTCGCCGGTACCATCGACGGATTGGACGCTGCACCAGTTGGTACCGGTTACTGCAGCGGCTGCTGCGGGCGAGGCCGGCGCCCGGGCCTGGGCGCTGCTGATCGTTGTGCCCGTGCTCGCACTCGCCGCCTATCTCATCTGGCGCAGCGGGGCGGCGGCGCGGCTTGCCGCCAACAACGCGGCGGTGCAGCGCGAGCTGGCGCGCCGGATCGCGGCGCGTACCCTGGAGCTCAGCCAGGCCAACCAGCGGCTCAAGGCCGAGATGGACGAGCGGCAGCAGGCCGAGGGCCGGGAGCGGACTATTCGCGAGGAGCTGATGCAGGCCAACCGGCTCGCCTCTCTCGGCCAGATTGCCGCGGGCGTTGCGCACGAGATCAACCAGCCGGTCGGCGCCATTCGCGCCTATGCCGAGAATGCCCAGGTGTTCGCCGAGCGGCAGGACATTGCGCAGGTGAAGGACAATCTCGGCTCGATCACCGGGCTGACGGAACGGATCGGCGCCATCACCGACGAATTGCGGGCGTTCTCGCGCAAGGGCACCGGCACGGCCGAGCCGACCGGCGTCGCAGCGGCGATCGAGGGGACGCTCCTGCTGCTCGGCCACCGCATCCGGGCCCAGGGGGTGAGCCTCGTCACACAGATGCCGCCTGCGGGCCTCGAGGCACTGGCGCAGCGCATTCGGCTCGAGCAGGTGCTGGTCAACCTGGTGCAGAACGCGCTGGAGGCGGTGAGCGGTCGGCCGTCGGGCGAGATCGGGATTCGCTGCGAGGCCGATGACGAGGAGGTGCGGATCACCATCGAGGACAACGGGCCGGGTATTCCGCCCGAGATCATGGCGCGGCTGTTCGTGCCGTTCACCACGGGAAAGGCGCGTGGCCTCGGGCTCGGCCTCGTCATCTCAAACGACATCGTAACCGAGTTCGGGGGTAAGTTGACCGCGATCAACAAGGCCGGCGGCGGCGCATCGTTCACTGTCACGCTGAGGCGGGCCGAATGACTGGGGTGCAATCGAGAACGGTCGCGCTGGTCGATGACGACCGCGATTTTCGGGCTGCTGCCGCCCAGACGCTCGAGCTGGCGGGGTTCGAGGTGCGCCAGTTCGCCTCGGCCGCAGAGGCACTGCAGGTTGTCGACGAGAGTTTTGAGGGCATCGTCATCAGCGATATCCGCATGCCGCAGATCGACGGGCTGCAGCTCTACCGGATGCTGCGCGAACGCGATCCCGAGCTGCCGGTGATCCTGATCACCGGCCACGGCGATATCGAGATGGCCGTCGATGCAGTGCAAGAGGGGGCCTATGACTTCATCGCCAAGCCCTATGCCGCCGATCGGCTGGTACAGAGTGCCCGCCGCGCCATCGAGAAGCGCCACCTGGTCATCGACAACCGCAACCTGCAAGCGGCCCTCGAGGGCGCTGCGGACAGCCTGCCGCTGATCGGCCAGACCCCGGTCATGGAGCGACTGCGCAAGACACTGCGGCAGGTGGCGGCCGCCGATGTCGATGTGCTCGTCGCCGGGGAAACCGGCAGCGGCAAGGAGGTGGTTGCTAGCCTCCTCCACCGCTGGAGCCGGCGTAGCGCCGGCAACTTCGTGGCGCTCAATTGCGGCGCCTTGCCCGACACCGTCATCGAGGCGGAGCTGTTCGGGCACGAGCCGGGCGCCTTCACCGGAGCGCTGAAGAAGCGGATCGGGCTCATCGAACACTCCTCCGGCGGCACGCTGTTCCTCGACGAGATCGAAAGCATGCCGCTTTCGGCGCAGGTGAAGCTGTTGCGGGTGCTGGAGATGCGCGAGGTGACGCCGCTCGGCTCCAATGCGATCCGGCCCGTGGACCTGCGGGTCGTCGCCGCTGCCAAGGTGGATCTCGGCGATCCGGCCCAGCGCGGCAGCTTCCGGGAGGACCTCTACTACCGCCTGCACGTGGTCACCGTCTCGATCCCGCCGCTGCGCGACCGGCGCGACGACATCCCGCTGCTCTTCGCGCATTTCCTCAATCGCGCGGCGGCCCGCTTCAAGGTCGAGGCCCCTCAGGTCTCGCCGCTCCTCCGCGGGTTCCTGCTCGATCACGACTGGCCCGGCAATGTGCGCGAACTCTCGCACTTCGCCGATCGGATCGCGCTCGGCCTCGATGCGGAAGATGCCGTGCCCGAGCCTGCCCCCGGACGAGCGCTGCGAACGCTTCCCGAACAGATGGAACAACACGAGGGCCACCTGATCCGGCAGGCCCTGGCCGCCCATCAGGGCGACGTGCGGGCCACAATCCAGAGCCTCGGCATCCCGCGCAAGACCTTCTACGACAAGCTGCAACGCCACGGCATCGACCGGGCAAGCTACACCAACGGCTCGCCTCGCGCTCAACCGGCTTCCGAACGGTAACGGCGCAAATTGGAGCCCGGCACACAACTCGCTGCCAGATACAGTCGACCTGGAATGGCCGCTTGTGGCCCAAAGCGGCCGTCGAGAACTGGGCAACTCTGTCCCGTACGAGGCACTCCGATCCAACTCCGTCGTGTCGCCCTACTTCGGTCAGTGGCGCCCAAGCATCCTAGTCGAGTTCGATGATGCTGCATCCATAGGCCGGTAGCGACAGCTTACCGCCGCGTACTTTGCCGTCGCCGAGCAAGTTCTTGCCCGCAGGCACATTACCGATGCTTGCCAGCTCACCCATCGTATTGAGGATGAAAAGCAGGCGGCGGTCCTTGCTCTCGCGGATGGTCGCTTCGACGCCGGCCGGCATGTCGGCGATGAGCGGCACGATACCGGCGGGCGCCAGCACTTGATCGGCCAGCACCTCGACCAGAGCATCGCTGAGGTACGTGCCTAGGTAGATCACCTGGCCCTTGCCGACCGTGCGGGAGGTCATTGCGGCCACGCCCTCGGCGAAGCGGTTCGCCCAGCGGCCGATTACCCTGGTGCCGGGGGCGACATTAAGCAGCTCGTAAAGATGCGCCGCCTTCACCTGTGCATTGCCGATCTTGAGCTCGTATTGGCGGCTCGCCGACGTCGCCGGCAGCTTCTCGCGGACCGTGTTGGCGCCGAACCGGCCGCCATGCGCGAACAGGCCATCGCCGCCGACCGGCGTCAAACGTCCGAACTCCTCGACCGTGATACCGGCCAGCGCAGAGAGCGTCTTGCCCGGCGAGGTCTCGCGGATGACGTGGTTGTTGACGTCGCGCGATCCGGTGCGACCGCTGAGGATCACCGTTCCACCGGCCTTGGCGAAGGCCTCGATGCGCGCCGTCCACGCATCGGTCCATTTCAGCCAATGCGGCACATAGAGTGCCTTGAGCTTCGATAGATCGTCCTCAGGATGGATGAAGCCGCAGGCGATGTTGCGGCGATAGCAATAGCGATGCAGAAGCGTCGCATCGTCCTGCGGGCTCGGCAGGCCGATGGGGTAGGAGCGGTGCATCTCCTGATTGTCGAAATCTGATCCGGCGATGCCCAAATCCATGCGCACATGCGTGCCAAGGATCTTGTCCTTGAGCGCCGTGACCTCACCCGCAAACTGCTTGGCCTCGTCATAGCGGCGGCGCGGGATGTCGTCGTGATCGATGATGCCCATCCAGTAGATCTCGGCGCCGAAATGTGCCGGCCGCCAGCGGAAGAACATCACGCCATCGGCGCCGCGCGCCACCGAGGTGTAGGCCATGCGTCGCATCTCGCCGGGTTCGGGCGTCAGCGTCGAAAAGTTCGGCTGTGCGCCGAAGCCAGATTGCTGCTCGGGCACAATGAAATTGCCGGTGAAGCCGCGGCAGATATCGAGTTGAAGCGCCTGCGCTTCGCCGACGCCGCCGACACGCTGCTTCTCGTCATCAAGATACGGGTAGATGTCGAAGCCGAGGAAATCGAGATCGGTCGAGAACTCGCCACGGAAGTCGATGTCGTCGATGCGGCCCAGATTGTGGAAAACAAACCAGTCCGGATTGGTGGCGCGCAGGATCAGCACCTGATCGTGCTGGAACCGCGCCGTGACGAAGGCGAGGAAGCGGTGATAGTCGACCACATGGGTCGGCCCGACCGGGGCCGGGGCGTAGTCGAGGGGCAGCACCACCTGATCGAAATCGTCGTAGGCGGTGGCCCAGAAATGCCCGCCCCACGCATCGTTGAGCGCGGCGATGGTCTTGTACTTGTCCTTAAGGAAGGCCTGGAACTCGAGCAGCGTTACCGGTCCGTAGGACAGCGACCCGGAAGTGTTGAGCTCGTTGTCCGTCTGCCAGCCGATGATGTGCGAATTGCCGCGATAATGCTCGGCCATCGCCTTAGTGATGCGCTTCGAATGCTCGCGGAACACTCCGCTCGCAAGATTGGCGTGCTGGCGCGAGCCATGGCTCATGGCGCGGCCATTGGCATCGACGCGCAACACTTCGGGATAACGCGCCGTCAGCCACCGCGGGGGCGTCGCCGTCGGCGTGCACATGATGGTCTTGACGCCGGCTTTGCCTAGCACATCGATGGCCCGGTCGAACAAATCGAAGTCGAACGTCCCCTCATGCGGCTCTAGAATGTGCCAGGCGAATTCCGCAAGTCGCACCGCGTTGAAGCCCGCGGCTGCCATGCGGTCGGCGTCGCGCTGCCAATAGCTCTCATCGATATGCTCCGGGTAATGTGGGGCACCGACGAGGAAAGTGTCGGTCGCGATCGGCCGCCAGACAGAGAACGGCGCGGATTTCGAGGCAGTCGTCATAGTCGGAAAACTCCAGGCGATAGTCTATTTGATGGCGCCGGCGGTGAGGCCGCCCTGCCAGAACCGCTGCAGCAGCAGGAACACCACGATGACCGGGATGATGCTGACCAGCGCGCCGGTGATGACGATCGAGAACAGCACCTGTCCGCCGCCACCGCCCTGCTGCGCGAGTTGATACCAGGTCGCAAGGCCCACCGTGATCGGCTGATACTCCTGCGAGCGCAGGACGATCAGCGGCAGGAAGTAGTTGTTCCAGGTCCCGACGAACGAGAGCAGCGCTACGGTCACCATGCCCGGCGCCACCAGCCGCAGCACGATGGCGCGGAAGATCATGAACTCGCCGGCGCCATCGATACGCGCGGCGTCGAGCAGTTCGTCATCGACGCCCTGTTCGATATAGACGCGCATCAGATAGACACCGATCGGCGAGATCATCGAGGGCAGGATCACGCCCAGGGGATTGTCGCTGAGACCCGAAAGCGCCAGCAGCAGGAAGATCGGCACCACTAGGGCCGTCTGCGGGACAAACACCGCGCCCAGCACGAGCCCAAAGGTCAGATTTCGGCCGCGGAACTTGAACTTCGCGAACGCGTAGCCCGCCGCTGTTGCCAGCAGCGCCGCACCTGCCCCCGAAATGGTCGAGTAGAGCACGCTGTTGACCATCCAACGCAGGAACATGCCATTGTCGCGCGAGAACAGATCGACCAGATTCTGCCAGAGGTTGAACTCGGTGCCGAAGCCGAAGCCGAACGTGGCGAACAGGTCGCCATTTGTTTTGGTTGCCGATAGGACCAGATAGAGCAGCGGCGCGAGGCTGTAGACGAGGAACAGTGACAACAGCAGCGTGAGCATGATCCGCGAGCGCTGCCGTTCGCCGGGCAGGCGCCTGGCAGCTTCGAAAGTGGCGATGTCGGTGGTCGCAGTCATCATTGCTCCGGCCGCCGGCGGTTGGTGATCAGGGTGAAGATGTAGGAGGCACCGGCGATCACGATGCCAAGCACGAACGAGACGGCGGCTGCATAGCCATACTGCTGGTTCTGAGTCGCCAGCGAATAGGCATAGAGGTTCGGCGTGTAGCTCGAATTGATGGTGTTTCTGGCGAGCGCGCGCATCAAATATGGCTCATTGAACAGCTGCAGTGTGCCGTTGATCGAAAAGATGATGGTGAGCAGGATCGCCGGCCACAGCAGCGGCAGCTGGATCAGCCGCGCAAATTGCCAGGGCGAGGCGCCATCTATCCGCGAGGCCTCGGCGAGGTCCGACGGGATCGCCTTCAGCGCGGCGTAATAGATCACCATATTATAGCCGACATATTCCCACGTCGCGATATTGGCCAACGAGAAGATCATCGCGCCCGGCGACAGGAAGTCCGGCGGTGGCAGGTTGAACGCCTTGGCCATCTGCGTGAACGGGCCGAAGGTAGGGCCGTAAAGATAACCCCAGATGATCGTCGCGATTACGCTCGGCACGGCGTAGGGGAGGAAGAAGCCGAGCCGGAAGACGCCCTTGGCATAGATCTGGCCACGATCGAGCACGATGGCGAACAGCAGAGCGAGACCCAGCATGATCGGCACCTGGACGATCCCGAAGATAACGAGGTTCCAGACGCCGCCCCAGAACTTCGCGTCGCCCGCCACCTTGATATAGGCCGCGGTAGCGGCAAACTGTCGGCCACCGACAAGCGTGTCGCGGAACAGGCTCATGTAGAACGCATACACAAGTGGCGCGACGATGAATGCGATGAACAGCAGCAAGAATGGCGCCAAGAAGAGATAGGGCGCGAGCGTTCGTGACGTAAAACCGCCGGATCGCGCTGGGTGCGTCGTAGCGGCTGGCCTATTCGACATTGCCATGGTCCCCCGTCCGGCAAGATGAAGAGATCGGGCGCGCCGATCAGGCGCGCCCGGCCGTTGCCCGGGAGAACTTAGGCTACGGTAAAGCCTTGTTCCTTCGCGTAGGTGACCACGGCGTCCTGGATACGGTCGAACGCATCCGACAGAGTGCCGTTACCGCTGAGCGAGGCGCCGAATTCATCAGACATCGACTGGTACAAGAAGCTCTGGAACGGGCTCCATTCAAACGGCGTCACAGCATTCGACGACTTGGCGAACACCTTGTTCACTTCCTGTCCGCCGTAGAAATCCATCTTGTTGCCCGCCCATTCCGGGCTCGACAGCAGCGCGTTGGTGGTGGGGAAGAAGAATTGCTTGGTGGTATAGAGCTTTGTGGCTTCGGTATCCCTGCACAGCCAGATCGCGACTTCGGCGGCCTCAGGCAGATGCTGGGTCGCTTTCAGCACGGCCAGTGATGAGCCACCCCAGGCGCCGGTCGCGAACTTGCTCGCGTCCCACTGCGGCAGATCGGCGGCACGCCACTGGCCCGCGCTGGTCTTGGCGAACGAGGTCAGGAACACCGGACCCCAGCCCGCAGTGAGCCAGGTGGCATAGCGGCCCGAGTCGAGGCCGGTGTACCACTCATTGTTGAAGCCCGGCTTGGTCTCGATGACACCGGCGGAAATAAGGTCCTGCCAATAGGCGGCGAAGTCCTTAGAAATCTTGTCGTTGATGTTGATCACGAGCTTGTCGCCATCGCGGCTGACCGGCTTCCAGCCCATCGGCCACAGCAGAGCATTGACCCAGTCGCCTGAGCTGAACAGCGCGTCCGTCAGGTAGACATTGGGATCCGCCGCATGCAGCTTCTTGGCCGCATCGGCAAACTCGGCCCAGGTCGTGGGCGGCGTGATCCCATGCTTGTCGAAGACGTCCTTGCGATAGAGCATCGCCATCGGACCGGTATCCTGCGGCATGGCGTTGACCACATCGCCCTTGCCGAGCTGGCTCCACGTGCCTTCTGGGAACTCCGCCTTGTGCGGGTTTGCCCACTGGCCGATGTCGGCGAAAGCGTCCAACTGGCGGAAGCTCTCGAGGTGCTGGAATTCGATTTGGACGACGTCGGGCAGGCCGCTGCCTCCCTGCAGGCCCGCACGGACCGCCTGATACTCCGGGTCGCCCTGGCCGGCATTGACGAGTTCGACCTGGATGCCCGGATGCGCGGCGTTGAACATGTCGACCTGAAGCTGGAGATCCGGCACCCACGACCACAGCACCACCTTTACGGGATCGGCACCACGAACTGCCGCTGGCAGGGCGGCCACCGCAACGCTCGCACCCGCAACTTTCAAGAAGTCACGACGTTGCATCGTCCGCCCGAGCGGATTGAAAATCTTCGTCATTGAAGTCCTCCCACGAAAGATACGCTCCTGCACGACGCAGGGCGCATTTTTTCTTTCAGTTAGAAACTTAATGCCGAGATTCAGTCGGTGTCAATCGCGAACGATTGATCTTCAGTCGGCCATCGCGAGGCTGTTGGCAGGGTTGAGCGTGGTCGCATCGAGCACTAGGCGCACCGCTCCAAGCACGATGTCGCGGTGCCCCAGCGCGCCTATCACGAGGCGCGGCGGGTCGTACACATTGCCTTTGAGGCGATGCCGCAGCACATCGAGCACCAGATCACCGCCGCCAACGACCCGGCCCGCCAGTACGATGATTTCGGGGTTCATGAAGGCAGCAACACTGCCCACCGCCATCGTCGTATAGTCGAGCAGTTCGGTCACGACTGGCGCGATTTTGCCCGGCTGCCGGTCGGTGACGTCAGCCAGGGTGAGCTTCCCCGCCGCATACTGCGTGTTGGCCTCTTCGAGCATCTTGGTCGCCTGTTCAGGGATGCCGAAAAAGCGCAGCGATTGCTTGTCGCCTAGATGTTCGAACGGCCGCCCGGTGAGGAGGGGGTCATCGAGATACCAGCCGAGCTCGCCCGCCGCATGCGAGTGCCCGCCATAGAGCTTGCCGTCGATGACGACGCCCGCGCCGGCACCGGGCCCGATCGAGAGGCTCACGACGCTGTCGGCGCCACGCCCGGCCCCGAATCCCCATTCGCCCACGGCGGCGAGGTTGCGCCCGTTCTCGACAACGATGGGCATCTGAAAATGTTCGCCGAGCCGCGCCCGCAATGGCATGTCGCGCCAGCCGAGCCCGAGCGTCAGCACCACTTCGCCCGCTGGCTGCCTGACGATCGAGGGCAGGCCAATGCCGATGCCGCGAATGGTTTGGCCG
Organism: Devosia sp. P1_H9; assembly: GCF_056405135.1. Classification (NCBI taxonomy): domain Bacteria; kingdom Pseudomonadati; phylum Pseudomonadota; class Alphaproteobacteria; order Hyphomicrobiales; family Devosiaceae; genus Devosia; species Devosia sp. P1_H9. The sequence goes on along the minus strand of NZ_JBFUCQ010000003.1, from coordinate 277,409 downwards.
CGTGGGCGGGGAGCCGTCATCAACCGGCGGATCAGGCCGACCAGCTTCTCGAAATTGCGCTCGCCATCATCGTCGGCCGTCTCGTGCATTTCTGTCTGCACGACGCCTTCGAGATTGGCCACGGCGCCGTAAAACTCGCCCTTGCCGGCCTCGATGCCGATGATCGCATGCGCCGCACCGCGAAACTTGATGCGCGCACGCGGCCGGCCCCGCACATTGGCCTCGTCAAACCCGTCATACGCCACCAAATCCTCGGCAATCAGATCGTCGATCACCCGCATCACCGTCGGGATGCTGATGTTCAGTCGCTCAGCGAGGCTCGAAGGTGATGCCACTCCTTCGGTGCGGATCAAATCCACCACTGCCGAACGATTGAGTCGGCGTAACAGGCTCGACGTCGTGGGCTGGCGCTTCATTCATGGACCAGTTGCAAAAGGCCGGTGGACCGGCAAAGAGGTCGGCATAGACCAGAACCGTCCCAGAGTCCGCCTTTTTCTGAAGACGCCGAACGTCAGTTGTCGCTCTGCAGTGAAAACTACCGCGGTAGCTCGTTCGACGATTTCGGCGATCCTGGGTGGGCGCTCAAGCCCTCCGAGTCACTGCGCCTACTCGTGCAAATAACTGACTCCGGCTCCTTGAATCGGTTACGAGCTCGTCCCCTTGGCGCGGAACCAACATCCATGGCCGCTTTTGGCGCAAAGCGGACACTTGGAGCCGAACGGGGCGGGCTGATCGGGTTGAATTGTGTCAACTATTGTCCGCCTGATCCGTATGGCGACCGGCGGTCGCTTTTGGCCGAGGCTGCCGTTGAAGCCCTAGTCAAAACTGACCCGAATGGGGCCGATAGCAGTCTGTCTGCTTTTGGTATCGAAGAACGGGATAGCTGCCGTTCATTCGTTGACCAGCTATGCGTTCCATTCCAGTAGTTCGGCAGGCAATCTACGGCCATCGAAAGCAGAGGACCGTTCATCACCTTCCGACAGATCTGCATCCGTCAGGTTCGCGCCAGTTCGGTCGTCTGCCCGGCATCCGTCTTGCGGACCAAGACTGCTTTGAAAGTCATGGTAGTTCCTTGAAATCGTGGAGTGAGAGCGGGGCGAGGATGGTCTCCGCCCCGGCCCGGAGCGAAGGTTGGAAGTGCATTGCTCCGGCCCGATTGCAGCCGCGCTGCCATAGTGCTCGGTCGGTAGGCAGCGTCGCGAGCTAGTGGGGCAGTATGACCCGCAAGCGGTTGGCGATCTCAGCGATGATGTCGTCGACGGTCCGGTCAGCATTGATCGTTGCCGCCATGCTGAGGAACACGACGGCCGAGACGATTTGTGCAAGCGTGGCCGCGTCCTCAGAACTGATGCGCCCGTCACGACGCAGGATCGCCGCCACCTCCTGTTCAGTCTGAAGGGTAAGAACAAGCGCGTCCCGGTGATGCGGCTCTTCGGGGTCGCCGAAGACGAGTTCTCGCAGGTAGCTCCGCCCGTTGTCGACATGCACGCGGTTGCATTCCACAATCGGGCGGATGATCGCCAGCACGGCATCGAGCACCTGGGGTTTGTTCGCGGCGGCCGCCTTGCCTTCCTCGAGGGCGGCGACATAGCTCGAGTTCTGCACCAGCAGAAGCAACTCGCTCTTGCTCTTGGCATAGAGGAAGAGCGTGCCGGTGCCGATATCGGCCTTGTCGGCGATCTGCTGGGTAGTGACCGCATCGACGCCGTATGTGTCGAAGAGTTCGCGGGCAGCAGCGATGATGCGTTCCAGCTTATCGCGCTTGTTTCGCTCGCGGCGTCCGACCGGCTGCGGGCCGTTTGGCATGACAGTTGTCCTTATGGAAGAAAAGCAAGAGGGAGCAAACGCTGCTCCCCCGCCATTGCATGGCCTTTAGCGCCGTTGGTTGGCGATGCCCAGATACTCGCCGAGCCGGTACTCGACGTCGAGGCCAGCCTTGGCTGCAAGCGCTTGAAAGCCTGCGGCACGGGAGAGAAAGCCGGGCAAGGCGAGCGAGCGCGCAAACTCGCCGTAAGCTTTGACAAGATCCGCGTCCGGCGGCAACACCGCCCTGTTGATCATCGCTTTCGCGGACGCCAGCGATGTGCGGTCGAAGGATGCGAGACGCGCCACAATGGCATTCACGAAGGCATCGAGCTCGCCGTCCGGGAGGGCGCGTGTGACCCAGCCCCACCGCTCGGCCGTGTCAGCGTCGTAGTCGTCGCTTGTCAGGATGGCCTCCAGTGCCCGGTCACGGCCGATCGTGCGCGGAAGCCGCTCGGTGCCGCCGCCGCCGGGGAGCAGGCCGCCTCCAACCTCGGGCTGCCCGAAGATCGCGTGTTCACGGCTGGCGTACCGCAGGTCGAGGGCAAGGGCGAGCTCATTGCCGCCGCCGCGGGTGCGGCCGCGGATAGCGGCAATCGTGATGTACGGAGCCTTGGACAGCTTCACGACCAGGTCAGTCCATATTGGCACCGCATCCTCGCCTTCGGGGGCGGGGAAATCCGCAGCAGCGGCGAGATCGAAGTGATTGTAGAAGAAGTCCTGCACGCCACTGTCAAACACGACGACCTGGATGTCGCGGTCGACCGCCAACTCGGCGACGATCTCGGTGAGACGGATAACCGACTCGCCGACAATGAGGTTCACGGGAGGATTCGCGAAGGTGATCTTCGCTACCTGTGGCGACGTGCGTTCGTAGTGGATGGTGCTTTGTTCGGTCATGGTTCTCTCTTTTGAGAAGGGTTGCCGGCATCGGAGGGGACAAAAATGGGTGAGGCTGACACCCGCTTAGCGTGATGGGCGCGATGACTCCCGAGCTACGTCCGGTAGTGCGGAAGGATGGCGCCGTCCTCCACATAGGTCAGTGCCTCTGACACGTCGTAGGCGTGGACGGCCGAGGCGTACCGGGCCAGCTCGCCCGAGAGGCTTGCGATCTTCCGGCTCTCGAAGAATGCCGCCTGTGCCGCCGCGTCGGCAAAGCCGAGCATCAGCGAGGCGTGGAACCGCTGGTCGGCCGTATTGTCGTGCGCGACATTGGGCGTGTTCCACAGGCCCTTGCTCCAGGGCAGGAAGGTCTCGGTCCGCAGTTCCTTCAAGACACCGGTGCCAGCAAGGGCGGGGGCCAGATCATCGTTGATGAACTTGCGAAACGCGCCGGCGCCCACTCCATCCCGTCGCCTGAGATAGACGAGCACCCGGGTGCCGACCCCCTCGCCGGGTCGCGCCACGTCGTACCAGCGGGACCAGTTTGGCAGGCCCAGATAGAGTAGCGTGCGCCTGAACACGTTGATCTCGTCCTTGAACGCCAGCTTGTTCTGCTCGCGCCCGGCCAGCACCGAGAACACCGACTGGAACGCGACCTGGGCGACGCCGTCGATCTTGCGCCCGGCCGGTATAGTCGTCTCGACGCCGGGGGTCGCCGGCCACAGCCCGGAGTTTGTCTCGGCAAGGTGAGTCTGCCGGTATTCATCGAGGCCTGGGCTGGCCGAGATGATCTTGGAATGCGGCCCCTTCCAGTAGTTCATTCCGGCTTCCCGGGGCTTGTCGGTGCGCATCCACAAGAGGATCGATGACGAGAAGCGCTTCCTGAACGTCGGCGATGTCGTGCCCATCTCACTTCCTTCAGCGATCGAGGAACTGGACGGCGACAGGGGCGAACTTCTCGTGGAACTGGAAGATGCCGCCGTGACCGGAGTCGGGATAGATGATCAGTTCGGAGCCCTTGATCCGGCGGTGCATATCGGCCGAGAGCGGCGAGGGCACCATCCGGTCATTGTCGCCATTGGCGATCAGGGTGGGCTGGGTAATCTTCGACAGGTCCTGGGGAGCCGAGCGTCCCCACTTCTTGATCGCCTTGAGCTGGGTCTGCAACGTCTTGATCGTCACCGGCACATCGCGGTTGGCCGTACGCTCCTTCAGCCGGTTGACGAAGGCCCGGGCTGCCGGCTTGCCGCTGGCGTTCCGGTTGAAAAACAGGAACTCCTTGGGATCGGACCCTGTCAGGGTGGCGCGAAGGATGTCGAGATAGGTGACGCCCGCGACCTTGTCGATGTCCTTGCCGCCCGCCGGGCCGGTGCCGGTGAGGATCAGCTTGCGCACGAGGTCCGGGTGCCTCACCACCAGCGCCTGGGCGACGAAACCGCCAAGCGAGAACGCGAAGATGTCGATCTTTTCGAAGCCGAGCGCCTTGATGAAGGTGAAGGCGTCATCGGCCATCGCCTCGACGCTGTCGCGGACCTGGCCGCTGGAGCCGCCGACGCCGCGATTGTCGAAGGTGATGACGTGGTGGCCCCGGGCGACCGGGTCGACGATGCGCGGATCCCAGTTGTCCAGATTAGCGGCCAGGTGAACGAAGAAGATGACGGGAATCCCGCCTTTCGGGCCGAGTTCCCGATAGGCGTAGGTTATTCCGCCTGCCGTGATCGTCCGCGCTGGGGCGTTCTTGTATTCGGTAATGATGGTGTCGTTGGAGGGGTGGTGCGTGCTCATGGTCTGCTCCCTGATCGATGAGTGGCGAAAGCTGGGTCAAGTCAATGATGATGACGCTCAAATATGAGTGCGATCAGAAAATGTCAAGGCGGTTTCGTCTGGATGATGGGCGACAAGGGTGCGAAACGAACCGCCCCGGAGGCTCCTCGCGGTCGGTCGAGTAAGCGGCTCACCCGGGGACACAACCGGCCAAAAGGTCTGTAGAAGTTGGCTCGCGGCCTCAGCTGCGGCCCTTGTCCTCCCAGTCGTCCGTCAATTTTGAGGGGGACTGGCCGACATGCAGGCGAAAGAAGCTTGAGGAGTAGGCCGGGTCCGTGAAACCAATGGAGAAGGCCATGTCTTCAACAGGGCGGTTGGTAATCTGAGCAGGCGCTTGGCCACGATGATGTGGACCATCTTTTCACACTCAGCTCCGACGGCCGTTGGTCGGACCTGGGTGAAGTCTGGGACATCGCGGGACTTCTTACGCTCGCCCCAAACAGAGGGAGTAGACGTCGCGACCCTGAACATTCGGCGGTTCGACGGTAGGCACGCTTACCCATGAGGCCCCACGGATGAGGTTGGGGTGGGGGCTTGCAACGAAGTGTAGCGCTGCATGCTCCACTAGTCGTTTGCGCCCTTGGTCACTTGAATTTGCTGGAAGACATCCCGGCCGAGAACGCGGGCGTTAAGCCCCATCCATGGCACACTCTTGGCATCGACGGGCCACCAATGCGTGGTCATCCCGCAGGTCGGGCAGAAGTGAAATTCGAGAAGGCGCTTGTTCCAAACATAGACCGATGTCGGTCCGCTGATATTGACCTGATCGGGCGAGTAGTACGCCCAAAGGGCCCCCCGCTTCTGGCAGTGTTCACACTGGCAGTCGTTAAGTTCAGTGGGCATCGAGGCGACACGGATTTTTACCGCCCCACAGTGACATGAACCTTCGATGGCATCGTTTCCTAGCGACATCAGCTTCAGCCCGACTAATCAATCAACGCTAACCGTGCCGCAAATTTGGTCGACTGGCGAGCCCCGACCCGCATCGAGTTGCGGATACCACCAATAGTGTTGGGGCGTGGGGGACCGCTTTTGGCGCAAAGCGGACTGATCGACGACGGCGTCGATTTCCTGCCGCTGCCGCATGAGCCGGACGAGGCAAACTGGCAATGTCGGCCGCGGCTTTTGGCCGATGCGCGAATAAATGCTTAACCTTAAGTTATTGCATACGCGGTAATACTGAGTGGCTGGAGCTTGCACGGGGAGTGCGAGCACCGGCCGAGGGACGAACACGTCCGTCGCCATTTACCGCAGGGGGTAAACGGTGCACCTATTTTTCCGCAGCCTGAAGATCTCGCATCGCCTCTATGCCGGTTTCGCAGTTATCGTGCTGCTGCTGGTGGGGGCGGTTTCCGTCGCGCTGTGGCAGGTCAGCGATATCGAGACCATCAGCGCCCGCATCGCCACCTTGCGAACGCCGACGGCGCTGACTGCGGAGCGCCTCACCGCGAGCCTCCAGGGTTCGCTGGCGGCGCTGCGCGGCTACATCCTCACCGGCAAGGACAGCTTCAAGGCGGATCGCGCCGTGAGCTGGGCCGACATCGACCGGGCAGGCGTCGAGATGGACGCGCTGTCGGCGCGCTGGACCAACCAAGAGAACATCGACGCCTGGGCCAACTTCAAAACCATCCGCGACGAGTTCAAGGCAGCGCAAGCCGGTGTCGAAGCCATCACCGATCCTGCCGACACCAAGCCAGCGATCACCATGCTTGTGGCGGAAGCGGCGCCCCGGGCCAACCAGTTGCTCACCATCCTGCTCGGACCGGTGCAGGCCGACGGCACGCGGGCCGGCGGCATGGTCGACAACCAGACCGGCATGCTTCGGGCAGATGCGGCTGCCTCTTCGGCGGCGACAACTACGCTGCTGATCACCGAATGGGTGATGCTGGCGCTGGGCGTAGTGTTTGGCGCGACCACCTCTCTGTTGACCGCCCGTGCCATTTCGAGGCCGTTGGTCGCCATGACTGCGGCGATGGCAGAATTGGCCGAGAGCAAGTTCGAGACGGATGTACCGGGCAAGGAACGGGGCGATGAGATCGGTGCCATGGCGGCGGCGGTCGAGGTGTTCAAGCAGAACGGCATCAAGGTGCGCGAACTCGACCTGGCAGAGCAGCTGCGTGCCGGGCAGACGCGGGAACGCACCGAGGCGATGAATGCGCTGGTCGCCGGACTTGCTGACGTAGTGGATGCTGCCGCCGACGGGGAATTCTCGCGACGCATCGCGCTGACCCTGCGCGACGACGACCTTCGAGGCGTCATGACCGGGGTCAACAATCTTGTCGCCACCGTCGATCGGGGCATCACCGAGACCGGCAGCGTGCTTTCGGCGCTGGCCCAGACCGACCTCACGCACCGGGTGCGTGGTGACTACAAGGGCGCCTTCGCCCGCCTCAAGATGGACACCAACGCGGTCGGCGAGAAGCTGACCGACATCATCGGCCAGCTGCGGACCACCTCCGGCGCGGTGAAATCGGCGACTGGCGAGATCCTGTCGGGAGCCAACGATCTAGCCGAACGCACCACTAAGCAGGCAGCAGCGATCGAAGAGACCTCTGCAGCCATGGAGCAACTGGCCCAGACCGTCACTGATAACGCGCAGCGGGCAGACTCGGCGCGCACCAAAGCTCGAGAGGTGTCGCAGACGGCTGAGAAGACTGGCGATGTAATGCGCCACGCCAATGCGGCGATGGAGCGGATATCCTCTTCGTCGGGCAAGATTTCCAACATCATCGGGCTCATCGACGACATCGCGTTCCAAACCAACCTGCTGGCGCTCAACGCATCGGTCGAGGCGGCGCGTGCCGGCGATGCGGGCAAGGGATTTGCCGTGGTCGCAGTGGAAGTGCGCCGGCTAGCGCAGTCGGCGGCCAGCGCTTCCTCGGAGGTCAAGGCGCTAATCGAACAGTCGGCCACCGAGGTCAGCGGCGGGTCTCGGCTGGTCAGCGAAGCGGCGGACCGGCTTGCCTCCATGCTCGAAGGGGTGAGGGACAACGCCGCCCTGATTGACGAGATCGCTAAGGCCGGCCGCGAGCAGGCGAGTGCCATCTCGGAGGTGACGACGGCGGTACGGCAGATGGACGAAATGACCCAACATAACGCCGCGCTAGTTGAACAGACCAATGCCGCGATCGAGCAGACCGAAGCGCAAGCCAGCGAGCTCGACCGTATCGTCGATATCTTCGTGATTGAGGATGCCAGCCACTTGGGCACCGATCGCAGACTTCGGACAGCTGCTGCCGCCTAGATCAGCTTGCAGCCATTACCTCTGGGCTTCGTAGCTCCGCGCCGTTCAACCGCTACTAACTCTGTGGCGTTTATGGCGTTTTTGGTTTTGTTAGGCAGCATCGGCCAGACGCGCCTTCTGGGCCGCTGACCGATCCGACACGGACGACTTCGGCTGAACTTGCATTTCGCGGCCGCCGATCGGTCAAGGTCCGCAGACCGCCAGCGTCGGCCTGGGAGTTCAACGACCGCTTCTGGCCCGAAGCGGCCCCCGCCTTCCTCGCCGGGGGGCGGCTCTCTCCCCACCAACCCTCGGTGCCTACTCTCCGCGCCACCGCGACTTGTACTTCTGATTGGCATTGTTTGTCTGGATGTGTCTGAGGGCGCGAGGTCACGCCCAGCCACATCTCTCATCGCCCTGGGCCTGGTCGCAGCTGTGGCGATCGGAGTCATCGGCGCGGCACTTAGTCGGCCGCCGGAGGCCATCGATACCGCGATGATCTCCGATATCGTCAAGCAGATCAGGCGTTCGGAGACGCTCTCCATAACGCCTGCCGACTTGCGTGAAACCGTGAAGGTGACCGGCAACCTAAAGCCGGCTTCGCAGCGGATGTCGCAGCGCAGGTTGCTGGCCAGATCATCGAGGTATCGGCCAAGCCTGGCGAGACGGTGAAGGCCGGCCAAAAGCTTGCGCAGCTTGATGTGGGCAACCTTCAGATACAGGTGGATCAGCAGCGGGCGACCGCAGAGGCAACCAAGGCGCAGTTGGTCTCGTCGGAGCAGCAACTGAGCCGCACGGAGGGGCTCGCCGATCAGGGCCTGAGTACGCCGCAATCGCTCGAGGAGGCGCGGTCTTCCGCGGCTGCGTTGCGCGCCAATCTGGTTGCCCTCGAGAACGCGGTGAAGGCCGCGGAACTCTCCCTGGCCAACGCCACTCTCGTCGCCCCGATGGACGGGGTCGTCTCGGCCCGGAACATCGAGAAGGGTCAATCGGTCAATATCGGGACGGTCGCGTTCAGCGTCGTCGACCTCGGCACGATTGAGTTCGAGGCATCCGGTTCGCTTGCTACTGGTGCACTGGTGAAGCCGGGCCAGCCGGTGGTCGTTAGCGTGACCGGTCTTGAAGGTAAGTTGGTGGCGAACTGGGCGGGCTGTTCTCACCGCAGCGGACATGGTCGCTCAATGCGGGAGTCAGCGGCGGGTTCTAGGCCGGCGCGGGCCTGAGCGAGTTGGTGTCGTGACTTCCCTCCCTGTTTTCGGGGCCGGTTAGTCCCAGTCGGCCACCCATTGTGGCTCGTTGATCAGCCGCGAGCCCGGGCGGGCCAGCGTGCCCATTCGCTGCATCTCCTCGGCCGTCAGCGTGAACTCGAGTGCGGCGAGGTTCTCGCGCAGCCGCTCGATCCTGGCGGTCTTGGGGATCGCGGCAACCCCGTCCTGCTGCAGCAGCCAGCGCAGGGTCACCTGCGCGGCGGTCCGGCCGCGCGCCCGGGCGATTTCCTCGATGACCGGATCGCCGACAATCTTCCCGAGCGCCAGCGGGCAATAGGCGATCGCCGCCATGCCGCGGTTGCGCAGCGCCTTCAGCATCACGCGCTGGTCGAGATAAGGGTGGTATTCGAACTGCTCGGCCGCGAATGGCTCGGTGGTAAGGCGCCAGGCTTCGTCGAGCAATGCGGTGGGAAAGTTCGACAGCCCGATATGGGCAGCACGGCCGTCGCGCTTTACGGCATTGAGGGCGCGGATCGTCCCGGCAAGGGCAACTTCCGGATTGGGCCAATGGAGCAGCAGCAGATCGATCCGGTCGACGCGAAGCTTCTCGAGGCTGGCATCCACCGAACGCTCGAGGTCAGCCGGGGCCATGTATTGCGGCTGGACCTTGGTGGTGACGAAGACCGTGTTGCGGTCGATGCCGGATGCGACGAGGCCCTCTCCGACGGCTGCTTCGTTGCCGTAGCCCTGCGCTGTGTCGACATGCGTGTAACCGAGCTGCAGCGCTGCAGAGACGATTTCGGCACAGGCCTCGCCCCTGAGTTGCCAGGTGCCGAAACCAAGGCGCGGGATGTTGGCGACGCCACCTGCAAGAGTTGGGACGGCAAGTGTGGTCGAAGACGGCAAGTCGGAGTTCCTCCCTTCGAGTCGATCGATGATCGATGCGTTGTCGACTATTAGTCGATTTCGATTGTCACGATATCGAGTCCATGCATTAATGCAATGGGAAAAGGTTTTCCGACTTGGGTGGAGACCTGTTCCTGCCGGTCGATCGACCGGGCAAACGGGCAAAACGCCCTGAGGGAGGGGTCAATGAAATCTTTGCTGGCGGCCGCGGGAGCGGTCGGTCTTTTGCTTGCCATGAGCGGTGGGGCGGCCTCCGCCGATGACAAGACCGTGTGTTACGCGTTCCAGGACCTGTCGACCGGGTTCTGGGTCGCCGGCCACAAGGCCATCGTCACCACGCTCGAAGCCGCGGGCGTGCAAGTCATCGAATTGAACGGCGGGCACGATGCCAACCGCCAGCTCGAGCAGGTCAAGGACTGCATCGCGCAAGGCGGCGACGGCATCATCCTGACCGCCGACGATGGCGACTCCGGGACGGTCGTCGTGGCCGAGGCGCAGGAATCGGACGTGCCGATCGCAACCTTCAACCGCCCGCCATCCGACATGACCAAGGGCATCATCGTGGTCGCCGACAACGAGGCGGTGGCGCGTGCGGCAGTCGACGCCATGGTCGCGGAAGCGCAGAAAAAGTTCGACGCCACCGGCAAGAAGCTGAGGCCGCTGATCTTGATGGGCGATCTCGCCGATCCCAATGCCGTGCAGCGCCGTGCCGGGTTCATGAACTCGGTCGGTGCCCATCCCGAGCTTTTCGAGGCGCCCGTCGAGGTCGCGACCAAGTGGAACTCGCAGGTGGCACTGGCCGGCCTCGAGGCTGCGATGACTGCCGATCCTGCGATCGATTTCCTCTTCACCTCTTCGGACTTCCTGTTCCCCACGATCCAGTCGGTTCTCGAACCGCTGGGCCGGTGGAAGAAGGCCGGTGAGGACGGTCACATGATCCTGGGAGGTCTCGATGGTGACGACGGCGCCTGCAAGCTGATCCAGGAAGGCTATGTCGACTCGACCGGCGTCCAGGACGTCTATCTCGAGGCCGAACTGGCACTGAATGGCATCATGGACGCAATCACGGCGGGGGAAACCCAGCCCAACGCGGTCAAGCTCGATCCGGGGTTCGCCCTCAGCCAGGCCAACTTCGCCGAAATGGGCGACAAGACCTGGGGCTGCCAGGTCCTCAAGGGCATGTAGCAAGGAACGGCCGCGCGGTGGCGCGCGCGAGCCTGGCGTTGGCGGAGACGGTCCTCCTCTGCCAACGCCCTAACTCAGGGTGACGGGGTGAACGGTGACGGCATCGACATCTGACGAGGGGTTGCATACGGATATACGGCGGGACCCGCTCTCCTCATTCTCCCGGGTCCTGCGGCGCCTGCTCGTCTCGGAGTACTTCGTTCTCTACCTGACGATCGCGTACTTCCTCGCCGTCGCCCTGTTCTTCCCGGCGCTGGTCGAACCGCGCAACCTCTCCAACCAGCTCTCCAATGTCTGGCCGCTTGCCGCGGTAGCGATCGGGCAGACGTTCGTGATCATCATTGCCGGCATCGATCTCTCGCTCGGTGCCACGATGGGCTTCGCGAGTGTTGCCGGCGCCATTGTCATGACCACCGCTGCGGACAGGCTCCTGCTCGGCAACAGCCCGGTATGGGGCACGCTGCTGGCGGAACAGGGCGGCATCCTTGCGGCACACCCGCTCGGCGCAGTCGCCGCCATCGCCGTCATGCTGGCCGCGGGGCTGCTGATCGGCTTCATCAACGGGTTCTTCATCGCCCGGTTCCGGCTGCCGGCTTTCATGATGACGCTGGTGACGCTGATGCTCTTCTCGTCGGCAGCGATCTGGATCACGCAGAGCCAGAACATCGTCAACCTGCCCGATAGCTTCAATCAGCTCGGCTCGGGCGACCTCGTCTCGGTGTATTTCGGCGAGAAGCTGACGCCCGAGATCAAGCGCCGCGATGTCCTGCCGTTCGTCACCTATCCGATGCTGATCACGCTGGCGCTCGCCGTCGTGGCGCATTTGGTGCTGAGCCGGACCGTCCTCGGTCGGCAGGTCTACGCAGTCGGCAACAACGCCAGGGCGGCGGCCATCTCAGGTATCCCGGTGCGGCGCGTCATCGTCATCGTGTTCATGATCGCCGGCTTCTGCGCGGCCGTCGCGGCGGTGCTCTACTCGGCCCGCCTCGAAGGCGGCCGGCCCACGATAGGCGGCGGCTCGGCGCTGCTCGATATCATCGGCGCAACGGTGATCGGCGGAACGTCGCTGAGCGGCGGCAGGGGCAAGATCGCCTGGACGCTGATCGGCGTGCTGTTCTTCGTACTGCTCTCCAACACGCTCAATTACATGCGCCTTTCCGCCTTCCACATCGACGTGGTGAAAGGCGCCATCATCCTCGCGGCAGCGCTGCTCGATGTGCTGCGGATGCGGCTCGTCGCGGAGCAGGGACGGTGACCGGCCCGATGCTATCGCTGAACGGGATCGGCAAGAGCTTCTTCGGCGTCCCCGCCGTCCGAGACGTCACGCTCGAACTCGGCCATGGCCGCCTGCTTGGCCTCATCGGCCAGAACGGCGCCGGCAAGTCGACGCTGATGAACATTCTCGGTGGCGTGCACCTGGCTGATAGCGGCGCCATGACGATCGAGGGCGTGGCCTACGCGCCGAAACGACCTGCTGACGCCAAGGCCGCCGGCATCGCCTTCATCCACCAGGAGCTCAACCTGTTCGCCAACCTCTCGGTCGCCGAGAACATCTTCATTGCAGGCTTTCCGAAGCGAAGTGGCATGATCGATCGGTACGGGATGCGGCAGCGGACAGCGGAGCTGCTCGCGGCAGTCGATCTCGACATTGCGCCGACGACCCTGGTCGAGCGGTTGTCGCCGGGCGAGCGGCAACTGGCGGAGGTCGCCAAGGCGCTCGAGGCCGATGCCCGCCTCATCATTTTCGATGAGCCGACGACGTCACTCACGGCGCGCGAGACGGCCCGGCTCTTCGAACTCATCGGCCGGCTGAGATCCGACGGCAAGACCATCATCTACATCTCGCACATCCTGGCCGACGTGCAGGCCCTGGCCGATGACATCGCTGTGCTCCGCGACGGCCGCCTCGCCGCCGCCGGACCGGCCGCAGATTTCGACATTGCGCGGATGATCAATCTCATGCTCGGTCGCGACATCAACCAGCTCTATCCACCGCGCGGCGCCTCGCAGCAGGACGAGGTGCTGCTCGAAACGCGTGGCCTTTCCGCCCGCGGCGTGGTGCGCGACATCTCGCTGACCGTACACAAGGGCGAGATCGTCGGGCTGTTCGGCCTGATGGGATCGGGGCGCACCGAGCTGGCGCGGATGATCTTCGGCCTCGACAGTTCCGATGCCGGCACCGTTGCCATTGCCGGGACCGTCCGTACCCGAATGTCGCCGCTCGATGCCATCCGTTCACGCGTTGCCTTCGTCACCGAGAACCGGCGGGAGGAGGGGCTGCTGCTGAATGTCCCGGTCGCCGGCAACCTGGCGCTGGCCGCGCTTCATCGTTTCGCTGCTCCGCCGTTGCAGTTCGTCGACGAGGTTGCGCTGCTTGGTGCCGCTGAAGAAATGGCCGCGAGGCTCAAGCTCAAGTCCGGGGCCATTGTCAGCCAGCCGGTCAAGAACCTGTCGGGTGGCAACCAGCAGAAGGTGGTGCTCGGCAAGTGGCTGATGGCCGGTCCCCGCCTCATCATCCTCGATGAGCCGACGCGCGGCATCGACGTCGCCGCCCGTCTGGAGATCTACGGGATGATCGACCAACTGGCGGCCGAGGGGTGTGGCCTGCTGCTGATCTCCTCCGAGATCGAGGAAGTGATCGCCATGAGCGACCGCGTGCTGGTGATGAGCCGCGGCAAGATCGTCGACGAGTTCGCACGGCCGGACATGTCCAAGGACGTGATCCTTCGCGCCGCCTTCCGCGAGACGGAGCGGGCCGCATGACCGCCCGGCAGCTGAACGAACTGCTGCTTCGCTACGCGACGCTCATCGTCTTTGCGATCATCCTCATCTATTTCGGTTCGCAGGCACCGCGCTTCCTGGGCATCGACTCGCTTGCCAACATCCTTAAGCAGGCAAGCTTCACCGGCATCATCGCGGTCGGTATGACCTTCGTGCTGTTGACGGCCGGTATCGACCTGAGCGTCGGCTCGAACATGTACCTTTCCGCTATGGCGACGGGCTATGTCCTGCAGGTCCCCGCTCTGCAGACCCCTGGCGGCGTGGTGGTCGCCATTCTCGCCGGTCTTGTCGCCGGCACGCTGTTCGGCGCACTCAATGCGTTCTGCGTCGTGGTCCTGAGGATCACGCCGTTCCTGGTCACCCTCGCGACGCTGGTGGCTGGACGGGGGCTGGGCACGGCCATCACCGAGTCCTACGGCATCGAGTATCCGGCGGCCTACCTGGCCTTCGGGGCGTTGCAGATCCTGGGCATACCGATGCCGATCTGGGTCTTCGCCATTGTTGTCTTCATCGCCCACTTCGTGCTCACGCGCACTCAGTTCGGCCGCCAGATCTACGCCGTTGGCAACGACGTCGAAGCGGCACGCAAGGCTGGCCTCGATGTCGATCGCATCACGTTCGCGGTCTATGTGATCTGCGGCTTCTGCGCCGCCATTGGAGGCGTGACGCTGATTGCCCTGATCGGTCGCCTCAACCAGACCTTCGGCGTCGGCCGCGAGTTCGACGTGATCACCGCCGCCGTGCTCGGAGGCACCAGCCTCTTCGGCGGCGTCGGCTCCGCCTTCGGGGCAGTCCTTGGTTCGACACTGGTGCAGATGGTGCAGTCCGGGATGATCTTCATCAAGGTCAACCTCTACCTGCAGCCGATCGTTCTCGCCGCGATCATCTTCCTGGCGGTGTTCGTCGATGCCCTGAGGATCGGCCGCCTCGAACGGCTGCGCCGCCGCCAGCTCAGGAATGATGACGAGGACCGTCGCTCCTCGCTATGATCCCCACGATCTGGACTGGACTGTTCAAATGACCGACTCGCAATTCGTTGAGAAGAAGCGCGTGACCATGGCGGACATTGCGCAGCTCGCACAATGCTCGCAGTCCACGGTGTCGGTCGTGCTCAATCCCGACTCCAAGGTGAAGATCTCGCCCTCGATGCGCAATCGCATCCTGCAGGCGGCCGAGACCCTGGGCTATCGCGCCGAGACCGTGCTGCCGCCACGCCTGCAGCCGCTGCGCCGCATCGCCGTCGTGTTCGACGACCTCACGGTGTGCCCTGAGGCAGTGATTGCCGCCGACGGCGTGCGCGAAGCGACCTGGGAGACCGGCGACATCGTCAGCGTCTACAACAGCCATGGCGACGCCGAAATGGAGCAGCGCACCCTCGCGGCGGTACTGCGCAGCAAGATGGAAGCCGTCATCTACGCAACCGTGCGGACCCGCGAGGTGGACGTGCCGGCGCAGCTTCGTGCCACTGAAGTGCCGGTTGTGCTGCTCAATTGCTATTCCAAGGATCGGGCGTTCCCGGCGGTTGTCCCCGGCGACGTGGCCGGCGGCAACACCGCGACGACGACCCTTGTCGAGGCCGGGCACAAGCGCATCGCCCACATAACCGGCGAAGCCTGGATGGAGGTGTCGAAGGATCGCCTGCGCGGCTATCGCGATGCCCTGGCAACGGCCGACATTCCATTCGATCCTGCGCTGGTCCGCGAAGGCAACTGGCAGCTCAGTTCCGGCTATGCCGCCACCAAGGAACTGATGACGCTCTCCCGGCCACCCACGGCGATCTTCTGCGGCAACGACCGCATGGCCATAGGCTGCTACGAGGCGCTCAAGGAGCTCGGCTATCGCATCCCCGACGATGTTTCCGTTGTCGGGTTCGATGACGACGAGATCGCCAGCCACCTCATGCCCGAGCTTACGACCCTCAAGTTTCCCCGCCATTTGATGGGCGCTCGGGCCGTCGAGCTGGCGCTCGACCTGGCAACGGCCAGGGCGGACAGCTACCGCGTGGTCAAGCTCGAGTGCGAGCTGGTCCTGCGAAGCTCCGTCGCCGCGCCACCGTCGAGCTGAGTTCGAGGCCGCGACAGACGAGGTCGCCTAGCCCACCGTCGAGGCGCGGATGGTGAGTCGACACGGCTGGTAGTCGATGCCGGTCGGCAGCGGCTTGCCGTCGATGGCTTCGTACAGGTGCGTCGCCGCCAGCTGACCGAGCAGCGTCAGGTTCATGTCGATGCTGGTGAGTGTGGGGTGCGTGCCGTCGACGATCACGTCCCAATTGTCGAAGCCCATGATGGCGACGTCGCGCGGGATCGACTTTCCGCGTTCGCGCAGGGCGTCGATAGCGCCCCGCGCGATCTGGTCGGAGTCGCAGACAATCGCATCGATCTCGAGCCCCTGATCAAGGATCATGGCACAAGCCGAGCGGCCCCAGCGTTCCGTCCACTC
Source organism: Devosia sp. P1_H9 (assembly GCF_056405135.1). Classification (NCBI taxonomy): domain Bacteria; kingdom Pseudomonadati; phylum Pseudomonadota; class Alphaproteobacteria; order Hyphomicrobiales; family Devosiaceae; genus Devosia; species Devosia sp. P1_H9. Next base: position 261,158 of record NZ_JBFUCQ010000003.1, on the reverse strand, counting down.
GCCATGCGAGGTCTCGTAGACGAGGTTCGTCCCTTGGGCTTCGAGCACACTGCGAATGCCTTCGGCCCGGTCGATGCTGGCGCGCTCGTTTTGCGGGCCGGTGATGTGGGCGATCCGCTTGCGGCCCGTCTCCAGCAAATGCTGAATGGCGAGACGACCACCGCCGATATTGTCGGGCGTGATCGAGAGATCACGAGGGTCGGCTGAAGGCGTGTAGACGTAGACGACCGGCACCGGCAGATCGGGCGCGATCGGCAACCTGTGGTCGGTTCGGCTGCCCACGACCATGATGGCGTCGACGTTCCGGTTGAGCAGTTCGTTGATGTAGTGCTTCTCCCGGATGACGTCCCCACGCGCGTCGCAGAGGAAGACCGAGACTTGTCCGGCTCCGAACGTGTCCTCGGCCGCCATGAGGATGGGGAGGCTGAAGCGCCCTTCGAGATCGGAAGTCAGCAGGCCAACCGTTCCCGATTTGCCGTGAAACGGGCGGACGCTGCCCGCATGGAGATAGGTCAGGTCACGCGCCGCCTGCTCGACGCGTCGACGGGTTGCCTCGCTCACCCGTTCGCGGCCGTTGAGGGCCTTCGAGGCAGTCGCCATCGAGACCCCGGCGCGCTGCGAGACGTCGGCCAGCGTCGGCGATTTGACTGTCTTGGAACTGTCCGAACTGTTCATTGTCGTCGCCTGAACGTCGCCGCGCCAACCCGGCCATCGTTGTCTATCCGAGCCGAGCTTCAGCAGGGAAACGGATTCTCGCGCTGGGCGTGCATGGCTGACTTATCCACGTGGTTCACCGCTCCGGCATCGCCGCTACGCACCTTCCGCGCGTATCCAGACCTGCATGCCTCCCGCCTCGCGGTTGGCCCACAAGTGATAGGGAATCGCGCGGAAGCGCCGGGGCTCTCGCAATGGCGGTTCCGAACGGTACAGCGCACCGGTCCAACCGTCTTCTGATGTCACCTCGGCCTCCCCGGTGAGAACGACCGCGCCACCAAGCAGGCTCGGTACGAACTGGCTCTCGATGGGACCGTCCTTCAGCACGAAGCGTTGCGGCGCCATCGCATTGTCGACCTCTTCGAGGCAATAGACGACAGGTCCGCGCTTCAGCGCGATACGACCCGTATCCTGGCTCACCGCCGGGTGGGCGCTCAGGCGCTCGACCGGCATATCGAGGTGCATCCTGATCTCGTCGCCTGCCCGCCATTCTCGGTCGATCGTCGCGTAGCCTTTGGCGATCGGCGGCTGCACCGCGTCGCCATTCACCGAAAATCTTGCGCCGCGGCACCAGCCCGGCACCCGAAGCTTGAGCGCCATGCGCCGTGGTACCTCCGGCGACACGCTGATCCGGACGTCTCCGTCCCAGGGGTAATGTGTGGTCTGGGCGACGGTGACGCGCTGGCCGTCGACGGTCAGCTCGGCAGTATTGGCGCCATAGAGGTGGACTGCCAGATCAGCGCCGCGCGTCGTGTAGAAATAGCTGCCCAGCGACGCCAGCAGGCGGGCGATGTTGGTCGGGCAGCACGGGCAGTAGTGCCACTTCCAGCGTCGGTTTTCGCCGTGGCTCTCGAGAACGTTGTCGTAGAAGTAGTGCTCGCCATCGCGGGAGATGCCCGAGAGCGCGCCGTTGAACAACACGAGCTCGACGTGATCGGTGAAGCGCGCATCGAGATCGATCTGCGCCATGCGGTGACCCCAGAAGGCGAGCGCAACCGCGGCGCAAGTTTCGGCGTAAGCCGTGTCGTTGGGCAGGTCGTATTCGCGGGTGAAGCCCTCGTTCGAATGCGCCGGACCAAGGCCGCCCGTTACGTAGAGCTGGCGAGTGGTCAGGTTGTCGAAGAGCCGGTTGCAGGCCGCCAGCAGCGACATATCGCCGGTCTCGACCGCGACATCGGCCATCGCCGAGAACAGATACATTGCCCGAACGGCGTGACCGACGACCTGCGTCTGCTCGCGCACCGGCATGTGGGCCTGGCTGTAGGAATAATCCTTGAAGATGTACCTGGCGGGATCGTCGCCGCGGCGCCGCGCTTCGTCGTCGTAGTATGACGGCATCTGGCCGCGGGCATCGATGAAGAACTTCGCCAGTTCGAGATGCCGCGGATCCTTGGTCACGCGGTAGAGCTTGATGAGCGCGATTTCCATTTCTTCATGCGCATCGTAGCCCTGCTTCTTGCCGGGCTCGGGGCCGAACGTGTCGATGATGTGATCGACAAGCTTCAGCATGACGTCGAGGAAGCGCCGCTTCCCCGTTGCCTCGAAATACGCCACCGCGCCTTCGAGCAGATGGCCCATCGAATACATTTCGTGCAGGTCGCGTAGGTTGGTCCAGCGCTTGTCGGGCTCACGGCGAATGAACCAGGAGTTGAGATAGCCATCCGGCAGCTGTCCGCCGGCGAGCTTGTCGACGATGTCGTCGATCTTGGCTTCAAGCTCGGGGTTGGGGTGGGCGCGCAGCGTGTAGCTCGATGCCTCGATCCACTTGCCGAAGTCGCTGTCGAAGAAGTGCTGCATCGACAGGCCGCTCGGCTGGATCGGACGGACCAGCGGAGCGGGAGGATTGCGGAAATTGAGGACCTCGAGGAAGCCTTCCTCGTCGAGCCGCCTGTGCTGGGAAGGTACCGTGACCTTGCGCACAGTTTCGGACCAGCTTTCCCAAAAGCCGCCGGCAAAGTCGACCTTGGTGTGGTCGGCCGGCAAATAGCGTTCGATACGAGGCGGATTGGAAAGGTCTGACATGTTGGCTCTGGGTTATTTCACGGCGCCTGCCGTCATGCCGCGCACGTAGTAGCGCTGCAGCAGCAGGAAGAGGACGAGACAGGGAAGCATGGTGAGGGTGACGCCCGCCTGCAGGGCGCCCCAGTCGATGATGCCGTAGAGGCCCGACGAGACGTTCACCAGCATGATGGGGAGCGTGAACTTGTTCTGATCGGAGAGGAAAATCAACGCGGCCAGAAACTCGTTCCAGGAATTGAGGAAGGCGAACAGGGCAACGGTCGCGACGCCGGGGAAAGCGATTGGCACCATGATGCCCATCAGCAGCGTCCATTGCGATGCGCCATCGATCCTCGCGGCTTCGACCAGCGCCTTGGGCACGGCGTCGAACGCGTTGCGCATCATGAAGATCGAGAAGGGCAGCTGGAAGGTTGTGTAGATCAGCACGAGGCCGAGCTGGCTGTTCTGGAGCCTCAGGAACTTCAGCACGAGGAAGAGCGGCGTCAGGATCGACTGGAAGGGGATCATCAGCGTCGCCATCACGACGACGAAGAGCGCGAGCTGCCCCGGAAACTTGAACTTGGAGAAGCCGTACCCCGCCGGCACAGCTACGAGGAGCGTCAGCGCCACCGTACCGGCGGCAATGAGCACGGAATTGGCGGCGTAGACGTGCCAGCCCGCGCCGACAGTCTGGAGCCGCCCGTAATTCTCAAGCGAAAAGCGGTTCGAAAAGAGTGACACGGGGTCGGCGAGCGCCGCCGCGGCGGGCTTGAAGGAATTGGCAACCGACCAGACCATCGGCCCCAGAAAGAAGACCGCGAGGAGGACCCAGGCGAGGTAGAGCCCGGTGCGCTGCAAAGGCGTCATGGGCATCAGCTTTCCTCCGGCCGGCTGCGCAGGAAAGCAAGCTGGATGGAACTGATGGCGACGAGCACGACCAGGAGCACCAGCGACAATGCCGATCCATAGCCCAGCCGGTACGAGGTGAAGGACGCGAGGAAGATCGAGAACACCGCCGAGATGGTCGAGTTCTGCGGCCCGCCTTGCGTGATGATGAAGAACTGGTCGAACGCCAGCATGGATGAGGTGATGTTGAGCACGAGGACCAGGAGAATCGAATTGCGGATCAGCGGCAGCGTAATGAGGCGGAACCTGCTCCATGGGCTGGCACCATCGATCTTGGCAGCTTCGATGAGTTCGTTGGGAACGCTTTGAAGGCCGGTCAGCAGGATCACCATGGAGAAGCCTGCGCTCTTCCACACGACCATCAGGATGATGACCCCCATCGCAGGCCAGAACTGTTCCAGTGGCCGCGGCGCGGAGTCGATGAGTCCGAGGCCGAGCAAGAGTTTTGCAAACACGCCGCTATCGGGGTTGAGCAGCCAGATCCAGAGAGTTGAGGCAGCGCCGAAGCCGATGACGACGGGCATGAAATAGATGGTGCGGAACAGGCCGGCAGCGCGCAGGGGCCTGTCCACCAGCAGCGCCAGCGGCATCGCCACGACGAACAGCGCAACGGTGACGAGGACGGTGTAGAGCGCGGTGAAGCCCAGGCTGCGCCAGAGCTGCTGGTCGCCGATAAGCTCGAGATAGTTGTCGCGGCCGATGAAGCTGGCCTTGCCCAGCAGTGGCCAGTTGTAGAAGCTCATCCACACCGTCATGCCCAGCGGCAGCAGGAAGAACACCGCAATCATCAAGATGCTTGGCGAGATGAAGGCGAGGCCGAGCCATTGCTTGGGCTCGCGCCCGACGCGCGAGATGGTCTTGCGTGCGACGTGCGGGATGGTCTTGGAGGCGGTGGTGTCGGTCATCGCGGGGCTCGGTGGTGACAAACGGAGGGCCGACGCCGAAGCGCCGACCCCGTCCGGGAGGACTTACTCGGGGTTGGTCCGGTCGAGGATCTTGGTGAACTCGGCCTGGCCAGCCGCGATCGCCCCATCGATGTCGCCATCGAAGATCGCGCGATTGAGCAGGTTGAGCCACGGACCCGTGCGGCTGACGAAAAGCTCGTCCGACGCGAAGGTGTAGGGGGTCTTGGCATTGGCCAGCATGTTGTAGGCGATGAGGTTGCGCGGGTCGAACTGTGCATAGGCTTCGTCGGCCACGTCGGTGCGCGGCGGCATGCCCGATTCCTTGGTGATGAACACCTGCTGGGCGGGCTGCATGTAGAAGTCGACGAAAGCTTCGGCGACCGCCTTCTTCTCCGCCGAGATACCCTTCATCAGCGTAAGGGCATCACCGCCGGCAAAGCTCGACTGGCCGCCATCCGGACCCGAGATCGGCACGATGCCGAAGTTCACGTCCGGATACTGGCTGGTGAGGAGGTTGACGATGTACGAGCCGGTCATCAGCACGCCGACCTTGCCCGAAGCAAAGGCCGCGACGGCGTCGCTGCCATTGCCCGAACGCGAGGTCGGGTGGATGGAGCCATCCTTCCACATCTGGTTGTAGAGGCCGAGGACGCTGCGCAGTTCCGGCGTGTCGATCGTGGCAGAACGGCCGTCGGCGGAGAGGATGTCCGCACCGGCCGCCCACACGTGCGGCGTGAAGGTGTAGACCTGCCAGCTGCCCGACGGGGCGACGAAGAAGAAGCCGTAGATGTCGTCGCCGAGGGCGCGGACCTTGGCTGCATCGGCAGCAACTTCCTTGAGCGAGGTCGGTCCCTTCTCTGGATCGAGGCCGGCCTTGGCGAATAGGTCCTTGTTGTAGGCGATGACCGAGGCATCCGGCAGCGTCGGCACGGCGTATTTGCGGCCGTCAAAGGTGCCAAGACGCAAGTGCGACGGGCTCATGTTCTTGGCGTAGGGCAGGCCGTCGATGAAGTCGGTGATGTCCTCGAGGCTGTCGGTGGCCGCGAAGGTCGGCAGATAGATCAGGTCGAGCACTGCACCGTCCGGCGGTGCGCCGGCGGCGATCGAGGCGCCGAGCTTGGTCACCATCTGCTCGGCGGTGATCTGCGTGATGACCACCTTGTCGTCATGGCTGGCATTGAACTGGTCGGCCAGGGCCTGAAGCACGGCTCCCGACGACGTACGCACCCATAGGTTGATTTCTTCGGCTGCGGATTGGCCGATCGCGGCCCCCGCCAGCAGCAAGCCTAGCGAAAAGCTGGCAAGATACCTTTTTCTCATTTCGCACTCCCTCCGTAGACCGGCGCCCCATGTGGCGCCTGGCTACCAAGACGCTAGCAATGGGTCGAACCGAGAGTCGATGAACACGCGTCACTATTTTCGCGCATTTGAGAAATTGATTTCTCGATATTTCGCATATTTTCGCACGTGCCGAGGTAGTTGTGAGACGAGTGCCTTCGGCATAGAGGAGTCGCATGAGGCAGGGAGTTGAACGTGCCAGCCACACAGGTGGGTAAGGCCAGAGCGTCCGAGACAGGGGCGGAGAAACCCGCTCGCTCGCGTGGCCACGGCTCGCGCATCGTCTACGAGACGCTCCGGCACGCCATTCTCGACCTTGAGCTGGAGCCCGGCAGTCCGCTGGACGAGGTGAGCCTGTCGACGCAGTTCGACATGTCGCGCAGCCCAATCCGGGAGGCGCTGGTTCGCCTTGCGGCCGACGGCCTCGTGACCACCTTGCCCAACCGCAGCACCATCGTGTCGGTCATCGATTTCGTCCGCCTGCCGATCTACTTCGAGGCGCTGACGCTGATGTATCGTGTGACCACGCGCTCAGCCGCGGTGCACCATGGCGAGCAGCACATGGTCGCGATCCGTGGATACCAGGCGGCTTTCGCCGAGGCGGTCAATCGTCGTGACGCCGTCGCCATGATTGTGTCGAACCGCGACTTCCACGTCGCCATCGCCGAGGCCGGCGGCAATGACTACTTCACCGCGCTGTTCACGCGGCTGCTGGATGAGGGCAGGCGCATCCTGCGGCTCTATTACCAATCGTTCGGCGACAAGCTGCCCCAGCAATATGTCGCCGAGCACGACGCCATCGTCGGCGCAATCGAAGCAGGCGACGCCGAGCTCTGCGACCGGCTGGCAAGCGCGCATGCGGCCCAGATCGTGCAGCAGATCCGCAGTTACCTTGCGCGCGAGACGGTGACGCAGGTGCCGCTCGAAGACATGGTTCGTTAGGCGCGCTGCTCGGCGACCGATGCGGTCCAGCGTTCGACCCGCCGTCGCGCGGCCTCGGACAGGCCATCCCACAGCACGCTGCGCACACGCGAATGGTACGCGTCGAGAAAGGTGATCTCGTCGCGCGTCAGTGCATCGAGATCGGCCAGCGACAGGTCGATCGGCACCAGCGTCAATGTCTCGAAGCGGAGGAAGCCGTTGCTGCCGGCCACCGTTTCCACCTGGTTCTCGATCCTGAGGCCGAACGCATCCTCGCGATAATAGCCCGGCTCGATCGTCATGATCACGCCCGCTTCGAGGGCATGGGGGTTGTGTGTCTTGCCGAAGCGATGGGGATGCTCATGTACGGCAAGGTAGTGGCCGACGCCGTGCCCGGTCCCATGATCGAAATCGAGCCCCAGGTCCCATAGTGGGCGGCGCGCCAGCGCATCGAGCTGATGGCCCGTCGTGCCCTTGGGGAATTGCGCGGTCATGAGCGCGATGAAGCCCTTCAGCACCGCCGTGTAGGCGCTGCGCACGTCATCGGCGACCGGACCGAAAGCGGTGGTGCGCGTCGCATCGGTGGTGCCCCCGAGATACTGCCCGCCGGAATCGAGCAGGAAGGGCGCTGCCGAAGTGATCGCCGTGTTGGTCGCTTCGCTCGAACTGTAGTGGCACATGGCGGCATTCGCGGCGGACGCCGCGATGGTATGGAAGCTCGCCTCAACGAAGTTCGCGCCCTGCTGGCGGAACTCGAGGATCTTGTCTTCCGCCTCGAGTTCAGTGATGGGCCGGCCTGATGCATGACGCCCCGCGACATTGTCGTGAAGCCAGGTCATGAATTCCGTCCAGGCAATTCCGTCCGCCACGTGGGAATCGCGGAAGCCCTGCAACTCGACAGGGTTCTTGAGCGCTTTGGCAACCGTGATCGGGCTGATTGCGCCGACGATGCGACCATTGCCGCGGGTGACCGACAGCCCCGCCGCCGCGGATGCGAAGGTCGGGTCGACCAGCACGGCCTGACCATCGGAGCGCTTCTCCAGTGTGGGCAGCAGTGCCGCCGGGTCGCGGATATCGACGCCATCAAGCTCGTATTCGCTCCGATCATTGGGCAGCTTGCCCTCGGCGACGAACCACTCGGTGTTGCCGGTGCGGCCGAGCAGCACGAAGGAATGCGGCATCGGCATGTGGGCGATATCGCTGCCTCGCACGTTGAGCAGCCACGCAATATTGTCCGGCTGGGTCTCGACCATGAGGTCGGCGCCCAGTTCGGCCAGTCGCTCGCCGATCCGCCGGCGCTTACTCTGCGAAGTTTCACCCGCAAAGCCCACCGGGAAGTTCGAGATGCGGCCCATCGGCGGTGGCGGTTGGTCGGCCCAGATCGTATCGACAGGATCGCCGTCGACGAGGACCAGCGAGCCGCCGGCCTCCGTTACGGCGCGCTCGAGCTTCCCGTAGAGTTCCGATGGCACCAGCATCGCGTTGACGCCAATGCGGCTGCCGCGCGGCAAATTCTCAGCGATCCAGCGCTCGAGGGGGAAATCGTAGAAATGCGCGATCTCGATGGCCCCCAGATCGATCTCCTTGCGCACCTGAACCTGGTAGCGGCCATCGACGAAGATCACCGCCCGGTTGGCGAGCACCAATGCGATGCCGGCTGAACCACTGAAGCCGGTCACATGGCGCAGGCGATCGTCGTGCGGCGCAACGCTCTCGCCCTGATGCGCGTCAAAACGAGGAACCACCAGGCCATCGAGGCCGACCGAGGATAGATGGTGCCGGAGGAGCGGGAGAACGTCATTCTTGACCATCGTCAGAAGCCGTATTTGGCGAGGTTCGGTCGGTTCTTGAGGCCGGTTTCCGTGACCTTGCGTACATGCGCCTCCTCGGCACCGATCAACGGCAGGCGAGGCTGGCGCACAAGGGGCGAGGTGCCGCGGACGATGTGCTCGACCAGCTTGATGTTCTGGACGAATTTCGGGCCGATATCCATGTGCAGGAGCGGCAGGAACCAGCGGTAGATTGCTAGCGCCTCGGCGATCCGGCCCTGTTGCACGAGCTTGTAGATCGCGACGGTCTCACGCGGGAAAGCGACGACGAGGCCGGCAATCCACCCGCTGCAGCCGAGGATAAGACTCTCGAGCGCAAGGTCATCGACGCCTGTGAGAAGTTGGTAGCGATCGCCGACGGCGTTGAGTGTTTCGTTGATGCGCCGCGTGTCACCGGTCGACTCTTTGATGGCGACGAATTTGGGTTCATCCGACATCTCCTGCAGCATCGCAGCATTGATATCGATGCCGTAGGCGAGAGGGTTGTTGTAGATGATGATGGGCAATGGCGAGGCCGCGGCGATGGCGCGGTAATGGGTGACCACCTCGCGGTCATCGGCGAGGTAGCGCATGGCGGGCAGCACCATCAGACCCTCGATGCCGGCCTTGGCTGCCTCGGCGGCGAGTTCGGCGCCGGCGCGCGTCGAGTCCTCGGCAATGGTCAGCAGTACCGGGACCCGACCGGCCGCTTGCTCGATCGCCGCCCGCGCGATCGCCAGCTTTTCTTCGCGCACGAGGCTGCTCGCTTCGCCGAGCGATCCGCACATGATGACGCCGTCGACGCCCGCCTCGATCTGGAAGGCGACGTCGGCTCTCACGCCCGCATAATCCACCTCCTGATCGGCCTTGAGCTTGGTGGTGAGGGCGGGAAGTACGCCGCGAAAATCGCTCTTGTTCATCTGAACCTCGGGACTGTGAAGGCACCGTTCGACAACGGTCACGAGCCCCCACTCATAGGGCCGTGATCTTCTGTCGGCAAGATGTCGACAATACGCTTGACGTGAATTTGGGAGCGGACAAGTATGCGACCGGCAGCGACGGCCCAGCAGGGACGATCGCGCCGAAAAACACAGGAGGGTCTTCATGGGACGTTCGAGACTGTTGTCGCGGCTGGCGCTCGTAGGGCTGCTGGCTGGCGCCTGTTCAATCCCGGCGCTAACGGCCTCCGCACAGGAAGCGGGTGGGGTACTGCGCATTCTGGGCACCGAGGATATTGACCATTTCGATCCAACCTCGGCGGCTCTCGTCACGTCGAATAACTTCCTGCGCGCCACGACGCGCCAGCTGATCTCCTACAAATCGTCCAATGACGAGCTGGTCCGCGTGACGCCCGAGGGTGACCTCGCGACGGAAGTCCCGCAGCCGACCGACGATGGGCTGACCTACACGTTCAAGCTGCGCCAGGGCGCGATGTGGAATGCGGCGTCCGGCGCCCGCCAGATCACCTCGGCCGATTTCGAGCGTGGCCTCAAACGCATGTGCAACCCGGCCCTGGGCTCGGCGGCGCTGACCTACTATACGGGTCTGATCGCGGGCCTCGCCGAGTTCTGCGACGGGTTTGCCAAGGTCGAGCCGACCGTCGAGGCCATGAAGGCCTATATCGAAGGCAACGACATCCCCGGCATCGAGACGCCGGACGACGAAACCATCGTCATCAAGCTCAAGCAGCGTGCCGGCGACTTCATCTTCATGCTGTCGCTGCCCACTTCCGCGCCGGCTCCGGTCGAAGTTCTCGACTACATGCCGGATGGCCCGGACTACCGCGCCAACTTCATCGCCAGCGGCCCCTATACCCCGGCCGAATACACGCCGGACAGCTCGATGCAGCTGGTGCGCAATCCATCCTGGAAAGCCGACAGCGATCCGCTGCGCAAAGCCTATGTCGATGAGATCCAACTCACCTTTGGGCTCACCGTCGATGCCATCATGCAGCAATTGCAGTCGGGCGATGGCGACATGACCTATGACGTCACCATTCCGCCGGCCGTGCTGCAGACGCTGATCGCTGCAGGCGACGACAAGCTGGTGACGGTGTCGTCAGGCAACACCAATTTCATCTTCATCAACACCGTCTCGGGCAACAACAATGGCGCGCTCAAGGACCTGCGCGTCCGCCAAGCGCTGAACCATGCCGTCGACAAGGCGGCGGTGGTGCAACAGCAGGGCGGCCCCGAGATCGCCAAGCCGGTCAACGGCATCTTCGGTGTCGGTGTGCTGGGCTATCACGAGTTCAACCTCTATCCGTCCGATGGCGACAAGGGTGATCCGGAAAAGGCCAAGGCGCTGCTCGCCGAGGCCGGCTTCCCCAACGGCATCACCCTCAAGATGCCGTACCGCAACAAGGGCATCGAGCCCAACATCGCCCAGACCATCCAGGCCTCGATGGCACGTGCGGGCATCACCCTCGAGCTCACCCCGGTCACCGCTTCCGACTATTATTCGAAGTTCATGACCAACCCGGTGAACACCAAGGACGGCACCTGGGACATCGCGCCCGTGGGCTGGACGCCCGACTGGGCCGGTGGCGCCGCCCGCTCCGTGTTCCAGCCCCAGTTCAGCTACGACGGCACGCACCAGACCTACAACTACACCGACTACAACAACGACAAGGCGAACGCGCTGGCCGACCAGGCCATCAATGCGCCGACCGCCGAAGAAGTCGGCAAGCTCTGGGGGCAGGTCGACGAACTGGTCATGGCCGACGCGCCCGTAGTTCCGCTCATCGCCAACCTCATCGTGCTCTATCATGGAGCCGCGGTGCAGGGCTTCGAGCCCTACTCGTTGGGCGTCCAGGGTGACTGGACCAATGTCTGGCTGCAACGCTAGGCTCTGATCTGAAGGCACGCCCGCGCGCCCATGAGGTGCGCGGGTCTCTCCTCGCTAGCGGAGTGCGTGGCTTGGCTGTTCTGGAAGCGCGGCATCTCAGCGTCGATATCCCAACCGAAGACGGCATCATCCACGCGGTCCGCGATGTCTCGTTCTCGATCGAGGCTGGCGAGCTGTTCGGTATCGCCGGCGAGTCCGGCTCCGGAAAGAGCGTTCTGGCCCAGTCGATCCTCGGCCTGTTGCCCATGGCGCGCGTCAGCGGCGAGGTGCTGTTCGAAGGTCGAAGTCTCCTCGATCTGTCGCAGCGTGAGCAGCAATCGATACGAGGCTCCCGCATCGGCATGATCTTTCAGGATCCGATGTCGAGCCTTCATCCCTACTACTCGGTGGGCAGCCAGGTCGCCGAGATGATCCACGCCCATGAGAAGGTGTCGCGCGAAGCGGCGCGCCGGCGCGTCGTCGATATCCTTGCGCGCGTCGGCATCACTTCGCCCGACGAGCGGTACGATCATTTTCCGCATCAGTTCTCCGGCGGCATGCGGCAGCGCGTGATGATCGCCATGGCGCTGGTGCTGCGGCCGCCGCTGGTGATCGCCGACGAACCGACCACGGCGCTCGACGTTACCGTACAGGCACAGGTCGTGGCCCTGCTCGACGAGATGCGCCGCGAACTGGGTACCACGGTGATCATGATCACCCACGATCTCGGGCTGCTGTCGAGTGTCGCCGACCACATCATGGTGATGTATGCCGGGCGCCGCATGGAGATCGGGCCGAGTGCGCCGCTCTTTGCGGCACCAAGCCATCCCTACACGGCGGGCCTGCTTGCCTCGTCGCCATCCAACTACGCGGCCGGTGCCGAGCTGGTGCCGATCCCGGGCCGCCCACCGAGCCTGCTGCAGAACCCGACCGGCTGCGTATTCGCGCCGCGCTGCTCGAGCGCGATGCCGGCCTGCAGCATACCGCCGCCGCTTCGCGTCTATAGCGACGGCCTCGAAGCCTTATGCTGGCTCGAAACCACGCCCGTGCCCGCCGCCGGCCCAGCGTCGGCAAGCCAAGGCAAAGTCGAATCTTCCGATGCCGTCGTCACCGTGGAAGAGGTGCGCCTGAGCTTCGGGGGCGGCGGGCCGCTCTGGCGGGGGCAGGAGGTCGAAGTCCTCAAGGGCATCGACCTCGAACTGCGGCGCGGGGCAACCCTGGGACTGGTGGGCGAGAGCGGCTGCGGCAAGTCCACGCTGGCGCGCGTCATCGCGGGGCTCATCCCGATGACCGCCGGTCGCGTCACACTGCTCGGACAGGACATCTCAACGCTCGATACCGCCGCCTGGCAGGCGCTGCGGCGGCAAGTCCAGCTCGTGTTCCAGAACCCCTACGGCGCCCTCAATCCACGCCGGCGCATCGGTGCCATCATCGGCGATCCCTTCCGTATCCACGGCATCGCCTCGGGTCCCGTGCGCAAGGCCGAAGTACAGCGACTGATGGAACTGGTCGGCCTCAATCCGGAGCACTACAACCGCTTCCCATCCGAATTCTCCGGCGGCCAGCGGCAGCGTATCGGCATCGCCCGGGCTTTGGCGCTCAACCCCGCCCTGATCATCTATGACGAGCCGGTCTCCGCGCTCGATGTCTCCATCCAGGCGCAGATCCTCAACCTCATGCGCTCACTGCAAGAACAGCTGGGGCTGACTTACCTCTTCATCTCGCACGACCTCGCTGTGGTGCGGCATGTCTGCGACCGTGTCGCGGTGATGGAGGCGGGCCGGATCGTCGAGATGGCGGACACCGAAACGCTCTACGCCGCGCCCCAGCATCCTTATACGCGCACGCTGCTTGCCGCATCGGTCTCACCGCCGCCGCGCCATCCGGTTGCCGGTCGCCGCCTCGTCACCTCCGTCGCCACGGAGCTGGCATGAGCGTCGGCGCGGCCTCCCCCGTTGTCCAGCGCAGCTCGCTCGCGCTCACCCTGCGCCGCCTCTTGCGCGATCCGGCGAGCGTTGCCGCCTTCTGCTTCATCATCCTCACGGTGATCTTCGCCTTCTCCGCGCCGCTGATCGCTTCTGCCACCGGCCACTCGCCGATCGAGCAGTATCGCGACACCGGCCTGTCACCCATGGGCCTGCCGGTCGCGCCCAACAGCGAGTTCGTCTTCGGTACCGATCATCTCGGCCGCGACGTGCTGGTGCGCCTCGCGTATGGGGCGAGCGTATCGCTGACCGTCGGCATTCTCGCGGCACTTGCCGCCGCCGTCGTTGGCGTCACGGTCGGCATGGTCGCCGGCTTCTTCGGTGGCTGGGTCGACACGGTGCTGAGCCGCGCCATGGACCTCGTGATGAGCGTGCCGTTCCTGCTCTGCGCCCTCGCGCTGGTTTCCGTCTTCGGGCCCAGCCTCTCTCTCAGCATCGGCGTTATCGTCTTTTTCAGCTGGACCACGATGGGCCGCGTCATCCGCGGCCAGGTGATCTCGCTGCGCCGGCAGGAGTTCGTGGAAGCGAGCCGCTCGCTGGGGGCAGGGCCGCTGTCGATCATGTTCGTCGACATCCTGCCCAATCTCAGCGTGCCCATCATCGTCTACACGACCATGATGATCCCCGGCTCGATCGTCTTCGAGGCCACGCTGTCCTTCCTCGGCATGGGTATCGTGCCTCCGGCGCCAAGCTGGGGCGGGATGCTCGCCGATGCCGCCGCGAACTCGATCTATCTCGTCGCCTGGTGGCTGGTGCTGATTCCCGGTCTGGCCCTGCTCCTCACCACGCTGGCCTTCAACATCCTCGGCGATGGGCTCCGCGATGCGCTCGATCCGAAGGGCAGGCGGGTGTTAGGCCAGGTGAGGACGAAGCCATGATCCGCTTCCTCGCCGGCCGTGTCCTGTTCGGCGCACTGGTGCTGTTCGCGCTCAGCGTCTTCGTCTTCTTCCTGTTCTTCATCGCGCCCGGCGATCCCGCCCGCATGATCGCCGGCGACAAGGCGACCGAAACGCAGCTCATCCAGATCCGCACCAATCTCGGCCTCGATCGCCCGATCACCGAGCAGTACTTCCGCTTCGTCGGCAACGCGCTCCACGGCGATCTCGGCTTCTCGTATCGCAACCAGCAGCCGGTCGCGAAACTGATCATCAACCGGCTGCCGGCGACCCTTTCGCTGGTCATCGGCGGCGTCATCGTCTGGCTTGCAGTCGGCATTCCCGTCGGCATCATGTCGGCGCGGCATGCGGGAGGTCTGCGCGATCGGGTGGGGCAGGGCTTCATCCTCATCGGGCTGAGCTTTCCAACCTTCGTCCTCGGCATGATGTCGCTCTACCTGTTCTATTTCCTGCCCCGACAGGCGGGCTTCAGTTTGCTCCCTGCGGGCGGTTTCAAGCCATTCCTGCCCAACCCTGCAATCTGGGCCTGGCACCTGATCCTGCCATGGTCGACACTCGCTCTCACTACCTCGGCCGTCTATGCGCGATTGACGCGCGGGCAGATGCTCGAGGTGATGGGCGAGGACTACATCCGCACCGCCCGTGCCAAGGGCCTCAGTGAGCGCAAGGTCGTCTGGAAGCACGCCATGCGCGCGACGCTGACGCCGCTCGTCAGCCAGCTCGGCGCCGACGTCGCCCTGCTGCTGGGCGGTGCCATCGTCATCGAGCAGGTCTATGGCCTTCAGGGCGTGGGCGCGCTGGCCGTGCAGGCCGTGGCCAATCTCGATCGGCCCATCATTATCGGCGTCGTCCTCCTGGGCGGCTTCTTCATCGTCATTGCCAACATCGTCGTCGACATCATCTACGTTTTGCTCGACCCACGCGTCCGCTAGGAAAGACCGACATGCCCGTCGCCGAATGCACCATTCCCGGCATGCACATTCGCGACCATCTGGTTCCGGTGCCGCTCGACTGGGCCGATCCGACCAGCTCGCCCATGATCGAAGTGTTCGTGCGCGAAGTCGTCGACCCGACCAAGAAGGCTGACAATCTGCCGCTGCTGGTGTTTCTCCAGGGTGGCCCCGGGGGCAAGTCGCCACGTCCCACCGCCGGCAGCCCATCGTGGCTCGCCGAAGCGCTGAAGACCCATCGCGTCATCCTGCCCGATCAGCGCGGCACCGGCCGCTCGAGCCGCATCGAAGCTGCGACGATGGCGCAGTTCGCCGATGGCGCAGCCGGTGCGGACCATCTCGTCAAGTTCCGCGCCGACTCGATCGTCGATGACTTCGAGCATGTGCGGAAGACGCTTTTCGCCGGCAAGCGCTGGGAGTCGCTCGGGCAAAGCTATGGCGGCTTTCTGACCCTCACCTACCTGTCGCGCTACCCCGACGCCCTTGGCGCCTGCTACGTCGCCGGCGGTCTCGGGAGCCTCAGGCCATCGGCCGACGAAGTCTATCGCCGCACCTACCCACGCGCCGCGGCCAAATCGGCGCGCTTCTACAAGCGCTACCCCGACGATGTGGCCCGCGTTGCCGCTCTGGCCGATTTCATCGATGCCAATGATGTGCGGTTGCCGGACGGCGACCGGCTGACGGTCAGGCGCCTCCAGATCGTCGGCATCGACCTGGGCATGGGGCCCGGGCTCGAGAACATCCATTGGTTGATCGACGAGGCATTCTCTTCACCCGAGCATCTCTCCGACCATTTCCTTGCGACGATCATGGGCGAGACCAGCTACGACGGTGGCCCGCTCTTCGCCGCCTTGCAGGAAAGCATCTACGGCCACAACGCCGGCGCCACCAATTGGGCCGCCGAACGCGAACGCCTCAACCATCCCGAGTTCTCGCCGGCGGCCCGGCCGCTGCTGTTCACCGGTGAGATGATGTTCCCGTGGATGTTCGAGGAAATCCGCTCTCTCCGTCCCTTCCGCGCTGCCACCGAGGCCCTCGCAAAACGAGAGACATATCCACCGCTCTACGACGCCGCTCGCCTCACGGCGAACGACGTTCCCGTCGCAGCGGTCGTCTATCACGACGATCTCTATGTCGATGCTGGGCTGTCGCTCGAGACCGCTTCGGAGGTCGGCAACCTCACGCCGTGGATCACCAACGAGTTCGAGCACGACGGCATCCGTCAGAGCGCCAGTGTCTTCAAGCGACTGGTCCAGATGGTCAAGGAACAAGGCGGCCCGCTGAGCTAGCCCTCGGTCGACGGGACAATCCGTCAGGCGTCCTCGAGCAAGCCGAAGTTCTTGAAGTCGGCGAAGTTCTTCGTCCAGCGGTGCTTTTCGAACAGCTCGGTGAAGACCTCGTCGGGTAGCGGGCCCTCGGCGACCGCGTCGATATTCATCTGCGCATGCTGCGGCACATGCATCGAGGAAATGGCGGTGGTGACGCCGGGGTGCTGCAGCACGAAGCGTAGAGCGAGGGCGGCAAGAGAAGAGGCGTATTTCGGGATGTAGCGGCGCAGGCGATCGACCTTGGCAATGTAGGCCTCTCGCGGCACCGATAGATCGAAATAGCCATCGCGGAAATCGCCCGGCTCGAACCGGGTGTCGCGCTGCAGATAGCCCGTGAGCCCGCCCTCATCGAGGACGCAGCGCGCAATCACTGCCACGGAGTTGGCGGCACAGGCCGGCACCAGCATCTCGAGCGCCAGCGGATCGAAGATGTTGATGATGGTCTGGATGCTGTCGATCGCGCCGTTTTGCGCCAGTGCCAGCGCCATGTCGGAGCGGTGATCGGGGATCGATACCCCGATATAGCGCACCTTGCCCTGCTCCTTGAGCCTCTGCAGCTCGTCCAGCCAATGACCGGAAGTGCCCCAGGAGGCCCAATAGGTGTGCAGCTGCAGGAGGTCGATCTGCTCGAGCCCCAGCGTCCTGAGCGACCGCTCGCAATCGGCGGTGCAGTGACCTTTTGGATAAGCCGCGTTCACGTCGACCGGCGTGCCCCATTGGCGCTGTCCGGCCAAGCCCGCGACCTTGGTGGCGACGAACGGTCGGAGGCCGCTCCACTCCTTGATGGCGACACCGACGATGCGCTCGGATTCACCGTAGGCACGTGCCGTGTCGATGAAGTTCACTCCGCGCTCCATGGCGAGGTGCAGGGCGTGCACGTGTTCTCTGTCGCTTTGCGCGCCGAACCAGCCCGCAAAGCCCATTGCGCCGAACCCCAGCCGGCTGACGCGGGTGGCGTCATCCCTGAACCTGGCGAACTCCATGGCCAACTCCCCCGTTTGTGGACACCTCGCTGATCTTCGTCAGGCGGCGAGCATCGTTTTCAGTTTCGCGTCGGCTCGGGCCAGCAGCAGCGGATCCGGCCGCGCACCGCGTGCGATCAGCATTTCCGCGAGCCGGATATCGCGCGCAACGGCGCCGCCCACCCCGATACCGCTCGCGGCAAGCAGGCGCCCGCCTTCGTCGAGATGGAAGAGGATGAACGCGCCATCGCCGAGATCGCGGCGGACGGTTTGAAGAAGTGGATCGGCGAGGCCCGCGACCTGCAGCGTAAGGTCGTACTGATCGGACCAGAACCAGGGCACGGCCGAATGCTGTGTCGCCTCGCCCAGCATGTTGGCGGCGGCGATTTCGGCCTGGTCGGTGGCGTTGCGCCAGGATTCGAGGCGCACGATGCGGCCATCGCGGCTCGCGAGCGGAAAGGCGCAGCAATCGCCGGCGGCAAAGATGTCGGGGTCGGTCGTCGCAAGCCGGGTATCGACGACGATGCCGTTATCGACGGTGAGGCCTGCCGCCGCCGCAAGCTCGGCATTGGGGACTGCACCGATACTCGCGACCAGCAGGTCGCCGAGGAAGGTGCGGCCGTCGGCGAGCGTGACCGCTGCGTCGGTGGCGTTGGTATCGATGCGCTCGACGGGCGTGCCGCAATGGATCTCGACGCCGGCCATGGCGTGCCGCGCCGCAACCACTTCAGCGATCGCCTCGGGGACGCCGCGCATGAGGATGCGCGGCTGCGTCTCGATAACGGTCACTTTCGCACCGCGGTCGCGGGCCGTCGCAGCGATCTCGAGACCGAGAAAGCCGCCGCCGAGGACAAGGAGCTCCGCGCCTTGCGGCAGGCGATCGCGTAGCGAGACGCAGTCGTCGATCGTGCGCAGATAGGCGATGCCGGGGATGTAGATCCCTTCGTGCATGAGCTTGCGCGGTCGCGCTCCGGTGGCAAGCAGCAGCCGATCGTATGCAAGGCTGTCGCCGTCGCCGAGGCTGATCCGTTTGCGGTGTCGGTCGATGGCGGTGACGAGGCTTACCCGATGCGTGATCCGCGCCTCAGCCAGTTGGTCGCGATGCGTCACGAACCGCGCCGGCGCATCGTCTGTGGCGAGGACGGCCTTCGACAGCGGCGGGCGCTCGTAGGGGAGATGCGGCTCGGAGCCGATCAGGTCGATGGGGCCGTCATAGCCCTTGCTGCGCAGGGCAAGGGCAGCGCGCAATCCGCATTCGCCCGCTCCAACGATGACCATGGCGGCGCGCATGGCTCAACCGATCTCCACGAGGACCGCGTCGTCCTCGACCTTCACCGGATAAGTCACGAGGTTGACGCAGGCCGGGGCGCTTTTGGCGACCCCGGTCTTGTAGTTGAAGCGGCCATTATGCTTGGGGCATTCGATCACATCGCCCATGACAAGACCGTCCGACAGGAAGGCGTGCTCATGGGTGCAGATGCCGTCCGTGGCGTAGAATTCGCCGTCGGGGCTCTTGTAGATGGCGAAGACCCGGCCGGCGTGATCGAAGCGGATCAGATCCTCCTCGTCGACATCGTCCACGCTGCAGGCTTGTACCCACTGGCCCATCGGGCTCTCCTCCCAGTCAGTTTCTATTCGGCTGCGGCCGGCACTTGCGCGGCGTGCAACTCTTCGCGGTAGGGCTTGGCGGTCGGCGGCAGCTCGCGCTTGAGGAAATAGTCCTCGTATTTCAGCTGGCGCAGGAAGGCCGGGATCATCTCGCGATAGCCCGCGAGGATCGAGGGCGTCGGCGCCGGCAGGTCGTGCTTTATCGCCTCATGCAGCTTCGGCAGCGCGTGATACGGCACCATCGGGAACATGTGGTGCTCCACGTGGTAGTTCATATTCCAGTAGATGAACCGGCTGATCGGGTTCATCAGGACGCTGCGGGAATTGAGCCGGTGGTCGGTGACGTTCTCGGCCAGCCCGCCATGCTGCAACAGCCCGGTCATCACGTGGTGCCAGGCGCCGTAGAGCCGGGGCAGCCCGACGAGCATCAGCGGCAGGATCGACTGCATGTACAGGGCGAGGCCGATCACCACAGCGTAGATCGCGAGCCAGATCCGGGCGACGCGGATCACCTTGTGCTGCTCCATCTCAGGGATGAAGCTCTTTTCGGCCGAGCTGAGGTTGCCGGCGGCGTTGCGCAGCATGTCGCCGATCGCGAACCAGGCGTCGTAGAGGCCGACGAAGTTGGCGATGAGCCGCAACAGGTCCGGCGGCCGCATCACCGCGATCTCGGGATCGCGCCCGACGATAACCGTGTCGGTGTGGTGCCGGGCGTGGCTCCAGCGCCAGGTCACCGGGTTGCGCATGATCATGAAGCACGCGAGCTGATAGACGGCGCGGTTCATCCACTGCGTCTTGAACGCTGTGCCGTGGCCGCATTCGTGCCAGCGCGAGTCTGTGGCTGAGCCGTAGAGCACGCCATAGGCGAGGAAGAGCGGCACGGCCCACCACGAGCCCCAGAAGTAGATGCCGCCGGCCGCAAAGATAGCCATCAGGCCCAGCCATATGATGGTGTCGCGGATGGCGGGCGCATCCGAGCGCTGCATCAGCTCCTTCATCTGCTTGCGCGGCACATCGGTGTGGTACCACTCGGCGGCAGCGAGGCCGCTTTCCACGGCGCGTTGGGCGTCAGGCCCGAACAGGCTGTAGTCGCGCCTGGTCGTTGTTGGGTTCGTCATCGTCTCCTCCACACTGCCGGATGGACCGGCAACGTCGAGCAACGGCTACCCGCAATAGTCGTTGTGGCGCAACGCCGCCATGATGTATTCTATCAGAAACAATCATCTGCCCCATCAGCCAATGAGCGGAACGTGCCACGATGAAGCGACCAACCATTGCCGATCTCGCCGATGTCGCCGGCGTGAGCGTGGCCACAGTGGACCGTGTGCTGAACCGGCGCCTACCCGTCCGCGAGGCGACAGCGCTGCGCGTGGTCGAGGCGGCTGAAGCGATCGGCTATCACGCAACGGGCCTGTTGAAGCAGCGGCTGAACGAGGTGCCGCAGCGCACGTTCGGGTTCCTGCTGCAGCGCCGCAACGCCTACTATACAGCGCTTGCGGAGGCTCTCATCGAGGCGACGCGCAGCGCCAGCTTTATCCAGGGCCGCGCCATCGTCGAGCATATAGACGAGATCGTGCCGTCGAGCATCGCCGCACGCCTGCGCGAGATCGCGCCACGTGTGGATGCCGTCGCTGTCGTTGCCGTCGACCATCCGATCATCAACGAGGCGATCGGCGAACTCGCTGCCAGTGGCAAGCCGGTGGTGACGCTGATCACCGACGTGACGGCGCCCAACCGGGCCGGCTGCCTGATGGCCGATCGGCATAAGTCGGGGCGCACTGCCGCCTGGGCGATCTCCCGGCTGTCGCCGGAGGCAGGCAAGGTCGGCATCGTGATCGGCAGTCATCGCTATCTCAGCCAGGAGACGTCGGAGATCAGCTTTCGCAGCTACATGCGGGAGAATGCGCCGCAATTCACTCTGCTCGAGCCGGTGGTGAACCTCGATGACCACCAGCTCTGCTACGAGGCGGTCATCGACCTCGTGACCTCGCATCCGGATCTCGTCGGGATCTACTGCTGTGGCGGCGGCGAGGAGGGGCTGGTGCGGGCCCTGCGCGAAGAGGCCAGGGGACGGCGCATCGTCACGGTCTGCAACGAGCTCACGCCGGTAACCCGGCAGGCGCTCATCGATGGCGTTATCGACCTGGTCCTGGGAACGCCGGTTCCGGCGCTGGCCCAGCGAACGGTCGAGGTCATGGCGCAGGCCGTGTCCGAGCCGCAGCGCGGCATGACCCAGGTCCTGCTACCGGCAGACCTCTATATCAGCGAGAACATCTGAACCCTGAAGTTTCCGTCATCGCCTATCATCGCCAAAATGATGGGCAATGATAGGTTCGTGATAGGAAACAATCTTCCGGTTTGACACTTCCGGAATGGAACGGGCAGTCTAAACACCAATTGGAATGTTACAAACGTTCCATCTTGGCCGGCAGAACGCGCACAAGAACGCGCAGCCGGAGGGGAGGACTGCCGCCATGTCGTCAACGATCGACTTCGCCCTCAATCATATGGTCGCGCCGCAGCTCGACCTGGTCTCTTTCTTCAGGCTGGCGCGATCGCTGGGCCTGACTGGCGTCGAAATCCGCAACGACATCGCCGGCCAGGCGATCCTCGACGGCGCCTCGGCTGCGACCGTGCGGGCAAAGGCTGAAGCGGCTGGCGTCTCGATCCTCACCATCAACGCGCTGCAACGCTTCAACGACTGGACCTCGGAGCGTGAGCGCGAGGCGCGGGCTCTCATCCAATACGCTCGGGATTGCGGCGCGGCGGCGCTGATCCTTGTGCCCGTGAACGATGGCTCTGGCCGCGGTGACGGCGAGCGCCAGGCCAATGTCCGCACCGCACTGATCACGCTGAAGCCGATGCTGGAAGATGCCGGGATCATCGGGCTCGTCGAGCCGCTGGGCTTCGAGATTTGCAGCCTGCGTTCGAAGCGCGAGGCGGTGCAAGCCATCCGGACAGTGCTGGGCGAGAACGTATTCCGCGTCACTCACGACACGTTCCACCACCATCTGGCGGGTGAGCCGGACCTGTTCCCGGAATTCACCGGCCTCGTCCACATCTCCGGCGTCGATGATCCGAACGTCGCGATCCGCAACATGCGCGATGCTCACCGCGTCCTCGTCGATGCACGCGATCGCATTGGCAACGTCGAGCAGATCGCTGCCCTCACCGCCGCCGGCTATCGCGGTCCCTTCTCGTTCGAGCCGTTCGCCGACGAGCTGAGAACGCTGACCGATCCGGCCGCTGCCATCAGCAAGAGCATCGAGTTCGTCAGGGGGCAACTCGCCGCCCAGGCGGCCTAGCTGCCTCACGACCGGGCCCTCAGGGAGGGGGCCTCCGGCATGTTCAGGCGCCGCCGGACGCCGCAAAGTGGAGGATATCGAATTGAAGAAGACCATTCTGGCCGGCCTCGCGCTGGCACTGATGACCGGAACCGCGATGGCCGAGAATGTCGGCGTCAGCATGGCTCTGTTCGACGACAACTTCCTCACCGTGCTGCGCAACGGCATGATCGACTATGCGAAAACGCTCGACGGGGTGAACCTGCAGGTCGAGGACGCGCAGAACGATGTGGCCAAGCAGTTGAGCCAGATCCAGAACTTCATCGCCTCCGGCGTCGACGCCATCATCGTCAACCCGGTGGATACTTCGGCCACCGCGGCGATGACCAAGCTTGCCGCCGACGCCAAGATCCCGCTGGTCTATGTGAACCGCCAACCGATCGACGTCGACGCGCTGCCCGACAACGCCGCGTTCGTCGCGTCGAACGAAGTCGATAGCGGCACGCTCGAGACCAAGGAGGTCTGCAAGCTCTTGGGCGGCAAGGGCAACATCGTCGTGATGATGGGCGAGCTCTCCAACCAGGCAGCCGTGCAGCGGACCGCCGACGTGCACGACGTGCTGGCAACGCCGGAGTGCTCCGGTCTCAAGATCGTGGAGGAGCAGACCGCCAACTGGTCGCGTACGCAGGGCTCCGACCTGATGACCAACTGGCTCTCCGCCGGCCTGCAGTTCGATGCTGTCGTCGCCAACAATGACGAGATGGCGATCGGCGCCATCCAGGCCCTCAAGGCCTCCGGTCGTGCCATGGACTCGGTGGTGATCGGCGGCGTCGATGCCACGCAGGACGCGCTGGCGGCCATGGCGGCGGGCGACCTCGATGTCACCGTGTTCCAGAACGCGGCCGGCCAGGGCCAGGGCTCGGTCGACGCCGCCCTCAAGCTGGCGCGTGGCGAAGCCGTGGACCAGAAAGTCTGGATCCCCTTCGAGCTCGTGACCCCCGCCAATCTCGCGGACTACCAGGCCAAGAACTAACGGGATCTCTCCTCCCGCACTGGGGACGCGTGCGAGCCGCATGCGTCCCTTCTTTCCCCGCCTGGATGGAAAGGAAATTCCATGCTCAGTCCGACGACCATGCGCGCGGTCCGCGAGAGCGGCGCGGTTCCGCAATCCGAGTTCCTGCTGGAGGTGAGCGGGATCCGCAAGGAATTCCCGGGTGTGCTGGCCCTCGACGACGTCCAGTTCAAACTGAAGCGCGGCACGGTGCATGCACTGATGGGCGAGAACGGCGCGGGCAAGTCGACGCTGATGAAGATCCTCGCCGGCATCTATCAGCCCGATACGGGCGAGGTGCGGCTCAAGGGCCAGGACATCCGGCTCGTATCCCCGCTCGATGCGCTCGAGAACGGCATTGCCATGATCCATCAGGAGCTCAACCTGATGGCCTACATGACGGTGGCGGAGAACATCTGGATCCGCCGCGAGCCGCTCGGCGCCTTCGGCATGGTCGACCACAAGAAGATGCGCGACATGACGCGCGAGCTGCTGGAGCGGCTCCGCATCCCGATCGATCCCGAGATCAAGGTGCAGGAGCTCTCGGTCGCGAGCCGCCAGATGGTCGAGATCGCCAAGGCCGTCTCCTACCAATCCGATGTGCTGATCATGGACGAGCCGACTTCGGCGCTCACTGAGCGCGAGGTGGAGCACCTGTTCGAGATCATCCGCGCGCTGCGGTCAGAGGGTAAGGGCATCGTCTACATCACGCACAAGATGAACGAGCTGTTCGAGATCGCCGACGAGGTGTCGGTGTTCCGCGACGGCCGCTACATCGGCACGCACGCCTCGGGCGAGATCACCCGCGACGACATCATCCGCATGATGGTGGGGCGCGAGATCACCCAGATGTTCCCCAAGGAAGAGGTGCCGATCGGGGACGTCGTGCTCTCGGTCAAGGGCCTCACGCTCAACGGCGTCTTCTCCGACGTGAGCTTCGACATCCGCTCGGGCGAAATTCTCGGCCTCGCCGGCCTCGTCGGGTCGGGCCGCTCGAACGTTGCCGAAACGCTGTTCGGCGTCACGCCCGCCAGCGCTGGCACGATTGCGATCAACGGCACTGAGGTGTCGGTCGCCTCGCCCAATGAAGCGATCCGGCACGGCATGGCCTTCCTCACCGAGGACCGCAAGGAGACCGGGTGCCTGCTCATTCTTGACGTGCTCGAGAACATGCAGGTCGCCGTGCTGCAGGATCGTTTCGTCAGGCTCGGCTTCGTCGACGAACGGGGCGTGACCGACGCCTGCGAGAAGATGGCCGAGATGCTCAGGGTCAAGACCCCGAGCCTCAACGAGACGGTCGAGAACCTGTCGGGCGGCAACCAGCAGAAGGTGCTGATCGGCCGCTGGCTGCTCACCAATCCCAAGATCCTCATCCTCGACGAGCCGACGCGCGGCATCGACGTCGGGGCCAAGGCGGAAATCCATCGGCTGGTCTCCGGCCTCGTCCGGCAGGGCGTGGCGGTGCTGATGATCTCGTCCGAAATGCCGGAGGTGCTGGGGATGAGCGACCGCGTCATGGTGATGCATGAGGGGCGGGTCACCGGCTTCGTCGATCGGGCCGACGCCGACCAGGTCAAGGTCATGGATCTCGCGTCGCGCTGAGGCGGGCGCTCGAGAGGGAGGAAAACGATGAGCATTGAGAACGCGAGTGCGATAGCCGCCACAAGGCCAACGGCGCAGCGCAGGCGGCGGCTGCCCACCGAACTGAGCATCTTCCTGGTGCTGGTCGGCATCGCGCTGATCTTCGAAGCGCTGGGCTGGATCTTCGTCCACCAGAGCTTCCTCGGTAACCCCGCCCGGCTGCAGATCATGATCCTGCAGGTCTCGGTGCTCGGCATCATCGCCGTCGGTGTGACGCAGGTGATCATTGCCGGCGGCATCGACCTCAGTTCCGGGTCGGTGGTCGGCGCCACCGCCATGGTCGCAGCCAGCCTTGCGCAGTCGTCGACGTGGCCGACACCGGTCTACCCCGGGCTGGTGGACCTGCCGTTCGTCATCCCGATCGGGGCAGGGCTGCTGTTCGGGCTCCTCGCCGGCGTCATCAACGGCGCCCTCATCGCCTACACCAGGATACCGCCATTCATCGCCACGCTGGGCATGATGGTGTCGGCTCGCGGCGTCGCCAAGTGGTACACCACCGGCAAGCCGGTTTCGGGTCTCACCGAGCAGTTCACCTTCATCGGTACCTGGATCTGGCCGGTCGTCGTGCTGCTTGTCGTCGCGGCCATCTTCCACGTGGCGCTGCGCTATACCCGCTACGGCAAGTTCACCTATGCCATCGGCGCCAACCCGCAGGCGGCGCGCGTCTCGGGCATCAGCATCGAGCGGCACCTGGTCAAGGTCTACGCCATCGCCGGGCTGCTGGCGGGGCTCGCCGGCGTGATGACCGCGGCCCGTGCCCAAAGCGGCCAGGCCGGCATGGGGGTGATGAACGAGCTCGACGCCATCACCATGGCGGTGATCGGCGGCACGTCGCTGGCCGGCGGGCGCGGTTCCATCCTCGGCACGGTGATCGGCATGATCATCCTCGGCACGATGATATCAGGCTTCACGTTCTTAAGGGTCGACGCGTTCTACCAGGAGATGATCAAGGGCGTGATCATCGTGGGTGCGGTCATCGTCGACCAGTACCGGCAGCGCCGGAAGAAGTAGGCGGAGGGGGCCATGTTCGAACCCGCGCTGGGCATCGAGCGCCTTGGGACGATCAAGGAAATCGCTCAACTCGTCGGCGTCGCCGAGAGCACGGTGCATCGTGCCCTCAAGGGCACCAGCGTGAGCGATGAAACCCGCACGCGGGTCATCTCTGCCGTCCGGGAGATCAACCAGCGCAAGATCAGGCTGGTCGATGAAAGAGGGGGATCCGACCTCTAGTCGGCTCGCTCCTCCGGCGCGCCAGGTGTCAGGATCGTGGGCCCGGCCCATTCGGGACGCCGCGACGAGACCGCACTGTTGTGGCCGGCCTGCAGTCCTGTTCATCCGCCCAGCGTGCTGCTCCGGCGCACCACCAACCTCGGCTGCAGCAGGATCTGTTCGGTTTCGGTGCGCCCCTCGAATCTCTCGACGAGCAACCTCGCAGCGTGTGTGCCGATCTGTTCGCCCGACTGGTCGACGCTCGTCAGGCTGTTCTGATCGAGTGCGCAGTACACGGTGTTGTCGTGGCCGACGATGGCCAGGTCCTCTGGAACACGGAGTCCACTTGAGCGCGCATGGCTGATCGCTTCGAAGGCCACTGCGTCGCACCAGCAGAAGATCGCCTGCGGTGCACTCTCCAGCAGTTTTTCCATGCCGCCATAGATCCCCCTGGGGGTCTGGTCGGTGCGGACAGTGTTGATGCGGGCGGCGAGCCCCTGGGCCTCCATCTCGTGCCGGTAGCCGCTTTCTCGCATCCGCATGGCCGTGGGGTGTTCAAGGCTCAGCATGGCGATGCGGTCAGCACCCTGCTTTACGAGATGCTGCACCACCAATCGTCCGCTTTGCTCGTCGTTATTGTTCACCGTGTCGAACGTCGTCGCGGCGAGCGGACGATTGCCGATGGCCACCACGGGGATACGGCTCCCAAGCTCGGTGAGTTGCTCGGACGACAGGCTGCTCGAAACGAGTATGAGCCCGTCCATCTGCATGTCGATCATTGCCTGCGTAAGGTCGCTTTCGCTCGACTGCGAGGCGATGCCTTGCACCGTCTGGTAGGGCGTACGCTCGAAGCCCGCGCTGATGCCGGCGAAGATATCGGCGAGGAAGGGGTTGCGCATGTCGGGAAAGACAACACCGACGACGAAGGATCGTCCGCGCAGCCCGCGGGCAGCGGTGTTGGGGGTGTAGCCCAGCTTCTTGATCGAAGCGTTCACCCGCTCGCGAAGCGAGTCGCTCACGCCATAGGCATTGCGCAGAACCTTGGATACGGCGGCAAACGACACGCCGGCATCGGCGGCCACCTGAAGAATGGTGACACGCTTCGGCTTGCTCTTTGCCGGGCCGCCTCGCTTCTGCTCGATCTTGTTCATCTCGGGTCCCCTCCGCTGTCGATAGCAGACCCGGTGGATTCTCAGCAAATGGCGAGCCCTGACGGCGTCCGTTGCCGTCCCAGGGACTGGACCCGTTGTAATCCCACCCGAACGACGTTACACGACCAAATGTGCAACCTTGCACGTTTTCTCATTTTGAGTGGTTGGGAGGTCGAGTTGATCAGAGGGGCGAAGGGCATTGAGGCCATAGGTTGGGCAGCCAGGATGATCCGCCCCCTGGCCGATGGCGGAGAGGGCACCCCGGCGAGCCAGGTCGCGCGCGAGTTCAGCGTCTCTCGGCTCAACGGAAACGAGGTGCTCCGCATCTCGGCGCTGGGACTCTACCGGGCATTCATCAATGGCCAACGGGTGGGCGAGGATGCGCTGACGCCCGGCTGGACGAACTACGACGCGAGGCTCTCCTACCAGGTCTACGATGTCGCCCACCTGCTCAAGGAGGGCGCCAATACCATCACGATCTGGATCGGCGACGGTTGGTATCGATCCCCGCTGATGTGGATCGAGGAGCGGCGCAAGAACATCTGGGGCACCAGGGTTTCAGCGATCGCCGAGATCAGGGGCGGAACAGGTCTCGCCGACGTAGTGATGTGCACGGACGGGCAGTGGACGAGCGGAGAGACGCCCATCCGCAAGTCCCAGATCTATTTCGGCGAGATCTTCGATGCGACGCTGACGCCGAAGGCGAAGCAAGGCGTCGAAGTTGTCGATTTCGATCCCGGCAAGCTCATCACGCATGAATGCGAGCCGGTGCGAGAGCTTGAGCCGCTCGATCCGGTTAAGGAATGGCAGGATCGCGAGGGCCGCACCCTCTACGACTTCGGGCAGAACACGGCCGGATATGTCCGCCTTACGCTCGCGGCCGATGGGCCGTCCGAGGTCCTGATTGAGCACGCCGAAGTGCTCGACAAGCACGGGCAGTTCTACAATGGCAACTACCGGAGCGCCGAGGCCATCATCAGGCTGCAGGTCGATGAGCGCGGGCTCGCTGGCTATAGCCCGCACTTCACCTATCAGGGCTTTCGCTACGCCCGCGTCACGATCAAAGGCTCCGCGCGCATCACGCGCATCCAGTCCGTGCCGATATCTTCGGTCCCCCAGGCAACCGCCTCTTTTTCGAGCGGCAACCCATTGGTGAACCGCTTCTTCCAAAACGCCATCTGGTCGCACCGCTCCAACTTCATCGACGTGCCGACCGACTGCCCGCAACGCGACGAGCGGCTGGGCTTTAGCGGCGACGCGCAGGTGTTCGCGGGCACCGCCTGCTATCTCGCGGACAGCCACGACTTCCTCGTCAAGTATGTGCGCGAGTTGATGATCGACCAAGCGCCGGATGGCGCCATCTCGCACACGTCCCCACACATTGTGCGCGTGAAGCCGGGCAAGCGCATGCAGTACGGCTCGACCGGCTGGGGCGACGCCATCACCGTCATCCCGTGGCGGCTCTACCTCCAGTATGGCGACAGGGACATCCTCGCCGAAACGCTGCCTGCCATGGTCAAGTGGATCGATTTCGTCTGGTCGCTGACCCGCGACGGGATCGTGCGGCCGCCTGCGACCCCGGGAGCACGGGGCTTCTGCCTCGGCGATTGGCTGCAGCCCAAGGGACCCAGCTCCAAGCCGCTGCCGACCATCGGCGATGATGCAGCTGCAACGCTCTATCTCTACATCAGCCTCGGTATTGCCGTTCGCGCGGCCGAGCTCGTCGGCGAACCCAGTATCGCCTCGCGGTTGACGACGCTGCGTTCGGAGGTCGAAACCGCCTTCCGCGACGAGTTCGTCACGCCATCCGGCCGACTCGCCTACGACGACCAGACGTCCTACGCGCTGGCGCTGCTCCATGGCTTGGTCCCAAGCGACAAGATCGCCGCGGCGACGGGATATTTCCGGAGCGCCATCATGCGGACCGGCGGCCGGCTCGGAACCGGGTTCATCGGCACGCCGGCCCTCCTTCCGGCCTTGGTAAAGGTAGGGGAGGGCGCCCTTGCCGGTGAGGTGTTCCTGCAGGAGGACGTGCCCGGCTGGCTCTATCAGGTGCGCATGGGGGCAACGACCGTCTGGGAGCGTTGGGATGCCATCCGCGCCGACGGCACGATCTACGATCCGCAGATGAACTCGTTCAACCACTACGCCTTCGGGGCGGTGTGCGAGTGGCTTCTCGAGGGCGTCGCCGGGTTCCGCCCCGACGAGACTGCGCCGGGCTTTGAGAGCATCGTCTTTTCTCCGACCATCGTGGATGGATTGTCCCCGGTTACTGCCCATTACGACTCGGTGCGGGGCCGGATTTCGGCATCCTGGACGCTGGTTGGCGACGAGGTCCGTTACGAGTTCGTCGTGCCCGAAGGGGCGCGCGGCACGCTGCGGCTATCGCTCGAATACCGCGATGCCGAACTCGATGGCACGCCGATCATGGCGGGCGTCGACGCCATCGTCGGACCGGGCAAGCATGTTGCCGTGTTCAAATACGCCATACCTGGCAGGCAACTGGTCGGTGAGTCCCTGCTTGCCGCCAACATGCCCTGACGCAAATCACGTGCAACGTTGAATGTGCAACCTTGCACACTTTGAGTTTGTAGGCTAAGCCAAGCAGGTATGCGCTCGATAAGAAGCGTGGGGTGGAGCAGGGATGGGCGCCTCGGTGCGCCCGCGGCAACCGCAACTGCGACCGACCCTGGGCCGAACGGGGGCGCGAGGAGACAACGGAGGAATTGAATGGCTAGACCACTGATCCGCAACATGCTGGCAGGCGCCAGTTTGTTGGCGATGACGCTGATCGCGGGAGGTGCGCACGCGCAGCAGGTGACCGTATCGCTGCTCGTCGACAACTCACCCGAGGTGCTGACGAGGTTCGAGGCCTTGGTGGCCGGCTTTGAAGCCGCGAACCCCGACGTCAATGTCGAGATCGAAACGAGGCCAGGCGGCGAGGAAGGGGGTAACCTGGTGAAGACCCGCCTCGCGACCGGCACGATCACCGACCTGTTCACCTACAACTCGGGCTCGCTGCTGAGGGCGCTCAATCCCGGGCAGTTCATGGCCGATCTCAGCAACGAGCCCTGGCAGGCCGATGTGCAGGAGACGTTCAAGCGCGTTGTCTCGACGCCGGAGGGCGCCATCGTGGGAGCGCCGTTCAGCACGGCCTCGGCTGGCGGCATCCTCTACAACAAGCCGATCTATGAGCGTCTTGGCCTGTCGGTTCCCAAGACCTGGGACGAGTTCATCGCGAACAATGAGGCGATCCTCAAGGACGGCAAGGTCGCCCCGATCATCCAGACCTACAAGGACAGCTGGACCAGCCAGATCCTGATCCTCGCCGACTTCTACAACGTCCAGGCTGCCGAGCCGGATTTCGCCACACTCTACACTGAGGGCAAGGCAAAGTTCGCGACGGACCCGGCAGCGCTGCGCAGCTTCCAGAAGCTGCAGCAGGTCTTCAAGGCCGGCCTGTTCAACAAGGACTTCGCCTCGGCCGGTTACCAGGATGGCATCCGCATGCTGGCGACTGGAGAGGGAGCGCACTACCCGATCATCAGCGGTGCGCTGCGTGCCATGGGAGCGACCTATCCGGATCAGTTGAAGGACGTCGGCTACTTCCCCGTGCCGAGCGATGATGCCTCGCACAACGGCCTTACAGCGTGGATGCCGCAGGCGCTCTATGTGTCGAAGAACACGCCCAATCTCGATGCTGCCAAGAAATTCCTGGCCTTCGTTGTCAGCCCCGAAGGCTGCGAGATTCTCAAGAACACCGGCGGCGGCACTGGTCCCTTCCTGGTCAAGGGCTGCGTGCTCGAGGGCGCGGCGCCGGCCGTCTCCGACATGCTTCCGTTCTGGGACAGCGGCAACAACTCCCCGGCCCTCGAGTTCCTCTCGCCCATCAAGGGGCCGGCGCTCGAGCAGATCACTGTCTCGGTCGGCTCCGGCATCATGACGGCCGAAGAGGGGGCCAAGCTCTACGACGAAGACGTCCGTAAGCAGGCTCAGCAGCTCGGTCTCGCCGGCTGGTGATCATCCCGCCTGACAGCAGCTCCGGACCCGTCCGGAGCTGCTCCTTGTGAAGCAGTTGGTGGACGATGAGTGATTTGTCGATGACAGGCCTTGCGGCGCAACGTTCGACGCCCAGGCGGCGATTCAAGTCCGGTGGGCTGTACCCCTATTGGTTCTATGCGCCCGCGGCGGCGATCTACGTGATCCTGTTCCTGCTGCCGACCGCCTCGTCCTTCTATTTCAGCCTGATGCGGTGGTCACTGTTCGACGCCACCTTCATCGGTCTCGACAACTTCGCGCAGTTCCTGCGCGAGCCCTTCCTGCTGCAGGGCCTCGTCAACACGCTGGTCTTCGCGGCGGTCAGCGCCAGCCTGAAGGTCGTACTCGGCCTCGGCTGTGCGGTGCTGCTGACCTCGCAGATCATCGCCAGGGGCTATCTGCGGGCAGTGATCTTCTTTCCGGTGGTCGTGTCGACGGTGGGCGTCGGCATCACCTTCACCGTGCTCATGCACCCCACTGAGGGCGCCATCAACCAAGCCCTGGCGGCGATCGGCATCGTGGGCCCCGACTGGCTGACCAATCCCCGCCTGGCGCTCATCTCCGTCGCGTTGGTCGATGTGTGGAAGGGCGTCGGCATGGCGACCGTGATCTACATCGCGGGGATCGTCTCGATCCCCAAGGACTACTTCGAGGCCGCCCGCATCGACGGGGCGTCGAAGCTCCAGAACTTCCTCTACGTGACGCTGCCGCTCTGCCGCCCGGCCACAGTGACGATCGTCACGCTCAGCCTCATCGGCGGGCTCAGAACCTTCGAGCTGGTGTGGACGATGACACGAGGCGGTCCGGGCTTTTCGTCCGACGTCATCGCCTCGGTCATCTACAAACAGTACCAGTCGGGCTTCTACGGGCTCTCCACCGCGGGCAACGTGGTCCTGTTCCTGTTCATCGTACTGCTGGTCGTCCCGCTGACGGCATACTTCAACCGGCGGGAGGGCCACGAATGAAGCTGATCAAGGAATATTGGCTCGGCGTCCTCGCCATCATCGTGACGACGGCGGTGTTCCTGGTGCCCTTCGCCTTCATCGTGCTGATGGCCTTCAAGGGCCAGCAGCAATCGTCGCTTCTCGATTTCTCCTGGCCTCAGGTGAACAACCTGTGGGCGAACATTGTCGAGGTCGCGTCGACGCGTAACTGGATGCTCATCACCGCCTTCCTCAACTCGACGATCCTGACGGTCGCCGGCGTGACGCTGCTGGTGATCTTCTCGGCCATGGTCGGCTTTGTGCTTTCCCGCAGGAGGAGCCGCTTCAACAAGCTGGTGGAGTTCCTCATCCTTGCCGGCCTGATGATCCCGCCGGCGGTCGTCCCCACCATCTGGGTGCTTCAGGGGCTGGGCCTGTTCGGCAAGCTGCACGGGCTCATCCTGATCGAGGTCGCCTATCACCTTTCGTTCTGTGTGCTGCTCTACAAAGCCTTCATCGCCACGATCCCGCGCGAACTCGATGAGGCTGCCATCATCGACGGCGCGCGGCCGCTCGATGTCTTCTTCCGGGTGATCCTGCCGCTGCTCTGGCCGGTGACTGTGACGATCATCGTGGTGCAGACCGTCACCATCTTCAACGACTTCACCAATCCGCTCTACTACCTGCCGGGTAACCAGTTCGCGACGGTGCAGCTGACCCTCTACAACTTCCAGAGCCAGTTCGAGACGTCCTACAACCTGCTCTTCACCAACATCCTCTTGATCACCATTCCGCCGCTCGTCGTCTTCCTGTTCTTCAACCGGCAGATCATCGCGGGCATGACTGCAGGCGCGGTGAAGGGGTAGGAGTGTGCGGGCGGGCTTGAATAGCGCCCTGACGCCTTACCGATCCGCAGCCCCGGGCCCGGGTCTCACCGGCCGCCGAACCAGCCCCGCTCCCAGCCGCCGCGCGACCCAAGCGGCTGCCCAAATGCGGCCACCATTGCAATCGTGGTTAATTTTTCGTATATCTGACACAGGTACGTGTATTCCGGCGTGAACCAAGAATACCGAGAGAGCGTCTGCGCCCGCATCGCGGAACGAGCACAAGACGCGAGACCACATCTCCCGGCCGCACCATCCGATCTACGCCGGATGTATTCCGAAACAATCCAGAGGCCACAACGTAAGTGTAGTTCCGGTGCCGATGATATCGGCGCCGGGCGATGTTTTATTTGGTGGTGGCTGTTGAATACCCAATGTCTCGCATCGACTACCAAGCGTCAACACAGGAACGGGGAGCAATCACACTAACGCTTTAGGGAGCAGTCATCATGGCAATCGTTCTTACAGACGACCAATACGTCACACTCGACGAGTCGTCCGGGCTACAAAACAGCGGAACACCAGTAGCCAATGAGGACAATAACGACAGCGACATTGTATACACCGACCTGCCGGCAGCCTTTTCCACGCGCCTCTTCGATGCCGGCCAGCTCAACCTGAGCAACGCATTTGCCCAGGCCAACGGCGCGGCGCGGAACGACTTCATTTCACTCACCGACGGCTCGACCCTGACAGGGTTCGTCATGAGCAATGGCGACCCGTTGCTGGCCTACGATGCCGGCGCACCGACCGACCCCACCACCGGCGTCCTGGCAAGCTTTACCACCGTCGATGGCGAGGCGATCTACCTCTTCGCCGACGTTGCCTCCGGCCTCGGCGCCTTCATGTTCCTCGGCGTCGACGAGAACGGCGACATCGTGCTCGCCGGCTACCTCGAGTCGGACGGAACGATCTCGACGGTCCAGTTCGAGGCCATCACCAACCCGGATAACGGCAACCACGATGATCCGGTCGATCTATCCGGGTTGCTTGACGTAGCCGGCAGCGGCACGATCGACTTCGATTTCGACGACCTGCCATCCAGCAGCAACCTGTTTGCGACCCTGGGGCCATCCCCCGACGGTCCGGCGATCATCATTTTCGGCGCCGATATTCATCTGAAGGGCACCGGAGCGCCGACCAACACCAGCGACATGATGTTCATGTCGCAGGCCGGCCCCCATGCCACCATCGGCATGAACAACCAGATGTTCAATCCCGGGGACGCGGCGTTCTTCGCTTACGTCAACGACGTCAACGCGGATTATCTGTCGGGCTGGGAGCCCAACGGCCTCACCGGAACCGAGGCCGATGATGCCGACAACGCCCTCTATACCGGCGGCACCCTGGACGTGAAGTCGGCCAAGTTCACGATTGCCCAGATCCAGGGCAACACCACTGGCAGCATGAAGCTCACGACCTATCTCGGCGCCGCCGACACGGCGCGCGATCTGCTGACCGGTCCGACGGATGGCGCCACTTCGCCGAACATCATCATGGTCAACGTCACCATCGCCGGCGTCACCACATCATTCGACAGTGACTCCGATCCTGCCGTAAGCGGCTTTGACGTTTCGGGCCTGGGCACGCCCACGGTCACGCTCACCGGCGTCGATGATGGCTACGCCATCGAGTTCGTAACCAACACCGATCACAACCGCGTCAAAATCGAAGGTACCGCCGGCAAGTTCGACATCGGCGGCTTTACGATCACCGAAGGCACCAGCAGCCACGTGCCGGTCGGCGACCGGATCGTGTTCGAGGATGACGGCCCCTCCGTTGGTGCCGGCCAAGGCACTCCTGCCCTTACAGTCGATGACAGCGACTTCGCCACCGACAACTCCCTAGGCTATGCCAACCTCTTCGATGTCGATTTCGGCACTGACGGCGGCAAGGACAGCGACAACGACGGCACTGTCGACGAGGACGCCGTCACCTACGCGCTGGGCATCAGCGGGGACGGCGATGACAGTGGTCTCGTCGACTCGGTGACCGGCGACGCAGTCCTTCTCCACGAGGATAGCGGCGACGTAGTCGGCACCACCGCAACCGACGGCCTCGAGGTGTTCCGTATCTCTGTCGACCTCAACACCGGCGAGGTCACTCTCGACCAGAGCCGTGCAGTCGCCCACGACGACCCGGACGACCCTGAGGAGGACGGAGTCGGCGAGCCCTCCAAGCTCGCTTCCGCCGACCTCATCACGCTGACCGCCACGGCCACCGATGATGACGGCGACACCGACGACCACGCAGTCGGCATCGGTGACACCTTCAGCTTCGAGGACGACGGTCCGGCTATCGGCGATATCAGCAGCGACACCGTCGATTTCTCCCTCGGCAGCTCCGTCAGCAACCTGCTCGGCGCCGTGCCCGGTAATGACGGCGCGAGCGTCAAGATCACCAATTTCACCGCGAGCTTCGATCTCGGTTTCACCACGGTGGTCGGCGTGCAGGAGGACGACCAGACGGTCGTCTACTACGAGAACACGAACGGCAACGGGACCATCGGTGACGCCGGGGACACCGCATACTTCCAGCTGGCTCTGGATGACAGCGATACCGACCCCGCCAACTGGAACTATGTCTTCGACGTGTTGCACGACCCGAACGTGGTCAACATCGACTTCGACTTCGACAACCTGCCTTCCGGCGCCAACCTCTTTGGTGTCGTAGGCGAATCCGCGACCGATCCGGCGATCATCGTGTTCGGCAAGACTCCGGTCTTTAACTCCGACGGCAACTACACCAACAAGAGCGATGTGATCCACACGTCGCAGGGCGGTACCGGAGCGACCATCGGTGTGAACAACCAGATGTTCGACGCCAAGGAAGCCGCGTACTTCGTCTACGTGGACGATCCGGTGGCCAACTACCTCTCCGGCGCACCGGGAGGCCTGACCTCGACCGAGGCGGACGATGCGGACAACGTCCAGTACACGGGTGGCACCGTGGACGTGCACACCGCATCGATCACAGTCTCGCAGACCCAGGCCGGCCCCAAGGTCCTGGCCGGGATGAAGATCACGACATGGCTGGGTGATCCCGACCAGGGCCGCGACCTGCTGAGCGATCCCACGAGCGGTGGTCCTTCGCCTGACATCGTCCTGGTCCGCGTCTTCGTGCCGGGCCAGGCCAACCCCGTCGTGTTCGACGCGGATGCCGATCCGGCCGTGATGGGCATCGATGTTTCTGGCCTGGGTACCGCGACCGTGACCGTGACTGGCCTCAAGAATGGCTACACGGTCGAGTGGACGACGGACGATTTCCACAACCGGGCCTTGATCGAGGCAACGGCGGGCAAGTTCGACGTTGGCAAGTTCGCCATCTCCGAGTCGACGACCGTTCCTGATGCGGAACTCAACTTCGAAGTCACGATCGAGGACTTCGACACCAACGGCGATACCGCGGTGGACGATTTCACCATCGGCATCGACGGCGACCACGACGGCAACGTCATAGTCTGACGACAACCAAGCCTCGCCGGCCGGGACGTAATCCGGCCGGCGCCTTTTGCGGCAAGAGTCCTGCCAAGGCGGTTGTACGATGCACAAGACCCTCTATCAGACCATCATCGAGCGGGTGAGGCGCCAGCTTCCCGCGCTCATCCTCTTCAGTTGCCTCGCCAATCTCCTGCTTCTCGTCACCGTCTTCTACATGCTCCAGGTCTATGACCGGGTGCTGTCGACGGACTCGCTCGATACCCTGATCTGGCTGACGCTCGGCACCCTCGGGGCCATCATTGTCTACGGCCTCATAGAACATGCGCGGCGGCTGATGCTCACTCGCACCGGGGCCTGGATCAATCTCGAGCTGTCCGGCGCGGTGATCCGCCGGGCGATGGAGGCGCGCCTCGCCGGCGCCGGGCTCGAAGCGGGACCACGCGACGTCACGGACCTCCGCTCCTTCTTAGAGGGCGATGGACCGCTGGCGCTGCTCGACACGCCTTGGGCGCTTATCTTCATTGCCTTCATCTGGCAGCTCCATCCGGCACTGGGCCTCATCGCCATCGGCGGCGCGCTGGTGCTGTTCGGCCTCGCCGTCGGCAACGACATCGCCACGCGGCCGGCGCAGAAGCGTACCACCGCCGAGCTGCGCGCCAACCACGACGCCGCGCTCCGCTATATCGACGGCGGCGAGACGCTCGGGCCGCTCGGCATGGCCCAGCCGATCATCGAACGCTGGCAGGAGCGCGAGGCCGCCGCCAGCGATCGCCAGCAGCATCTGGCTGAGGGCACCGCGACAGTGGTCAGCATCTCGCGCGCCATTCGCATGTCGCTGCAGGTGCTGATCCTCGGCACCGGCGCCTACTATGTGATCCAGGGACAGCTGACCGGTGGCGCCATGATCGCCGCCTCGATCGTCCTCGCCCGAGCCCTCTCGCCGATCGAGCGCTCGATCAGCGCCTGGCGCCGGTTGCTCGCCGCCTTGACCGCGCATCGCAACCTCAAGGCGTTGTTCGAAGGATCGGCCGGAGACCTCGAGGCGGTTCAACTGCCCCGGCCGCTCGGCCGCCTCGCCGTCGAGACGGTGAGCTATGCGGCAGCGCAGTTGCGGCACGAGCCAATCCTCAACAACATCAACTTCACCCTCGAGCCGGGCACCAGTTGCGCCATTGTCGGCCCGTCCGGCGCCGGCAAATCGACGCTCTGCCGCCTGCTGGTCGGCGCGGCACGGCCGAGCTACGGTCATGTCCGCATCGACGGCGCGGATGTGTTCGGCTGGAACTCGGACGACCTGGGCCGCCACATCGGCTACCTGCCGCAGCAGGTCGAGCTGTTCCCAGGCACCATCGGCCAGAACATCGCCCGCTTCCATCTGCTCGATAGCGACAAGCTGGTCGAGGCGGCACAGTTGGCCGGCGTGCACCAGTTGATCCTGGGGCTGCCGGGCGGCTACGAGACCGATATCGGGACGCAGGGCAGCCGGATTTCGCAGGGCCAGCGCCAACGCATCGCACTTGCCCGCGCCGTCTACGGCGATCCTGCCGTGCTGGTGCTCGACGAGCCCAATTCCAACCTCGACAGCGACGGCGACCTCGCGCTGACCAAGGCGCTGGCCGAGCTGAAGCGCCGACGTCGCACGGTGGTGATTGTCACCCACCGGCCGGTCGACCTGCAGGCCGTCGACCGGATCCTCATCATGCGCAATGGCAGCGTCGTCCGCTTCGCCGATCGCGATGAGGTGCTGCGGCCCGCCGCCGTTCCCGCCGAGGCTGAAGGTGCGCGGCGGCTCACCGAGCCGACGCGGAAGCTGCCTCAAGCCTCTCCGTAGGAGGTGCTGCAATGTTTGAAAGTCCAACCAGGATCTGGCAGCTGACCCTCGAATGGTGGCAGCGCCAGGCCGTGCCCTTCATCGACCAGAGCTGGGCAGCCGTGCGGGACCTGGGCCTCTCCCCCGAGGGCGTCGCCACCGCAGGAGTGACGCTCGGCGTCCTCGGCTTGCTGCTCCTGATGCTCGGCACCCGCCACCGCCGACCCAAGCCTCGGGTCGAGCTGGCCCGCGTGACGCGTGGTCCCCGGCTCCTCGGCTACATCGCGGCCGTGGCGCTGATCGGCGGGTTCGGCACCTGGGCCTATGGCGCCCGTCTCGCCAGCGCGGCCATCGCCCCCGGCGTGGTCAGTCCCGACGGCTACCGAAAGACCATCCAGCACCTCGAAGGCGGGATCGTCCGCACCATCCACGTCAGGGAAGGCGACATCGTCAACGCCGGCGATCCACTGGTGACCCTCGACGATACGCAGGCCCTGGCACGCCGACAGGAACTAAGGGCCAGATATATCGACCTGCGCGCGCTGGAGGCGCGCCTTCTCGCCGAGACGCTGGGGCGCGAGGCTATCGTCGTTCCGCCCGAACTCCTCGCCATGCCCGAGGCCGATTACGCGCGGGCCATCGACGACCAGAAAGCCCTGTTCCTGAGCCGTCGCACCTCCCAGACCGGCCGCGAGCAAATCCTCGGCCAGCGCACCAAGCAGGTCGACGAGCAGATCGCCGGGCTCACCGAAATGATCGCCGCCGAAGAAGAGCAGATCAGCTTGCTGGAGCAGGAGGCCCAGAGCGTAAAGAAGCTTTACGACAAGGGCCTCGAGCGCTTGCCCCGCCTGCTCGAGTTGCAGCGGGAAGCGGCCAATGTCGAAGCTCAGCGCGCCGCCAACCGTGCGGCGATCGCCCAGAACCGGCAGCTCATCGGCGAAACCCAGATGCAGCTCCTGGCGCTGCGTGACGACATTGTCGAAAAGGCCAGCGAAGACCTCAGCACGGTCCGCGGCGAACTGGCGGAGCTCTCGAGCCAGCTTGCCTCCCGCGAGGACATCCTGGCGCGAACCGTCATCGTCGCTCCGATATCGGGCACGGTCATGCATGTGCGGGTCACGACGGTGTCCGGCGTCGTCAAATCGGGCGAGCCGATCCTCGAAATCGTGCCCGAAGGCTCCAAGCTCGTGATCGACGCGCGGCTTCGGCCCATCGATATTGACGCGGTCCATCCCGGCATGTCGGCGCGCGTGGTCCTGACTGCCTACCGGCAGCGCAATCTGCCCCAGATTCACGGCGTGCTGCGTTCGATCTCCGCCGATAGCCTGATCGATGAACGGTCCGGCGGCTCGTACTTCCTCGCCAAGGTCGAAGTCGATCGCGCCAGCCTCGAGGCCTTGGGCGCGGGCATCAAGATGCTCCCCGGCATGCCGGCCGAAATCATGCTGATGGGCGACGAGCAGACCTTGTTCGACTACCTCGTTGCCCCGATCACGGCATCGCTGGACCACAGCTTCAGGCAGTAGGTGGCGTGCCGTGCTCCAGTTCCACCGCTAGCCGAGCAGCAGCGTGCGAATCTCGAAAGGTGCGAAGGTGAGCGACAGCGTGTGGAGGTTGTCCGCCAGCTGCGCGCCGGGCGCTTCAAGCAGGTTCGCCTCGCGAACCTTTCGACCGGTGGCGCCGAAGTCGAGGGTCACGGTTTGCCTGCGGCCGCGCGTTTCGCACAACCGGACCACCAACGCATCGCCGTCCTCGGCTTTCTTCACCGCTTCGACAGAGACCCCGTCGCCTAGGACTTCGAACAGACTGACCGAATCCCGCGATGGTCCCGCGGCGGCTCCTGCGATCAGTTGCAGCGGCAGGTTGAAGGCCTCGGCCTCATCGTGGACTGCGCCGCGGTCGCCGTCGTGGACGAATAGGGCGTAGCGGAAGCGGTGGAGGCCCTGGTCGGCATCGGGCCACGGGAAGACCGGCGACTTCACCAGCGTCAGCCTCACCACGTTGCCCTTGGCGTCGTAGCCGTACTTGCAGTCGTTGAGGAGTGCGACGCCGAAGCCGGGCTCCGACATATCCACCCAGCGCTGCATGCTGGTCTCGAAGCGGGCGACGTCCCAGCTGGTGTTGCGATGCGTGGGGCGGGTCACGTGCCCGAACTGGATTTCGGCGGCGACGCTGTCGGTTCGCACGGCGAGCGGGAAGGTAGCCTTGAGCAGGGTCTGGTGCTCGTGCCAATCGACCAAGCAGTCGACGTCGAGCCGGGAGGCATCGCGTTCGAGCGCCACGATCTGGACGATGGTCGAGTTCTCGTAGCGCCACTCGAGGCGGATGGCGGCGCGATAGGGGCCGGTCTCGACCACTTCGGAGGAGACGAGCCGGTCGACCGGCCAGACCTTGTCCTCAAACGAGGCATCGATATCCCAGGCGTCGAAATCCACCGGGATGTCCTGGTGGGCGAAAAGCGCGTTCGCCGCAGTTCCGGCCTCAATGGTCTCCCGGCCACTCTGCTTGTCGAACAGCGAAACAACGCGGCCCTGCGCGTCGAGTTCGACCCGAAGGCGGGCGTTTTCGAGCGAGGTTGGCGACACTGAGAGGCCGGTGGTCTTGGGCAGCTCGACGGTAGCGGGGCTCAGCGCGGCGGCTCGCCCGCCGAGCGGGGGCACAGCGTCGACGGGTGCTATGTGGGCGGCCGAGCCGTCGGCCAGCACGATCCGCTGCGCCGGGATAGCGGTTCCGTTTTCGACGACACTCCGCATCCCCTCGGGAAGCGTCACATAGCCCGCACGCCGCCGCGCCAGCAGGTTGAGCAGCAGATGTTCGCTCTCACCCGCGAGCGGCGCCGCCAGCTCGCGCTTCAACCTCTCGGTCTCGGCGAAGAACCGGGCATAGTCGCGGTGGCTGTCCTCATACACGGCGCCGATCGAGGAGCCGGGCAGGATGTCGTGGAACTGGTTCAGCAGCACGATCTGCCACAGCTCCCACAGCTTGGCCGTGGGGTAGGGCACGTCGCGCTCCATCGCCAGCACCGCCAGCAGCTCGAGCTCGCGCAGCGTCGTCTCCGCCAGCCGATTGTTGCGCTTGTTCTTGGCCACCGAGGTGAGCGTGCCGCGGTGATACTCGAGATAGAGCTCACCCACCCAGGTCGGGAACGCTGAGGGATCGGCGCTGAACTTGTCGCTCAGCCGGGCGAAGAACGGCCCCATCTTGTCGTGCTTGAGCCGCGGGCAGCCGGGGATGCCGCGCTCCATGCGCCGCACATTCTCCAGCATCGCCCTTGTCGGCCCGCCGCCGCCATCGCCGTGGCCATAGACGAGGAACAGCTCGTCCAGCGTCTCCTTCTGGCTGAACCGCTTCCACGTCCCCAGCACATGGCTCGGCACGAGGTCCGGGCAGTACGTCGTGTTGATGCCGTCGTATTCGTATTTCTGCGTCGTGAGGAAATAGGCCGGCACCCTGGTGCCGTCGATGCCCTGCCAGTGGAACGCCTCATAGGGCATGCGGTTGGTGTCGTTCCAGCTGAGCTTGTGGGTCACGAACATGTCGAGCCCGCTGAGCGCCATCAGCTGCGGCAGGGCCGCGCTGTAGCCAAAGGTGTCCGGCAGCCACACAATGCGCGGCGTCACCCCGAACTTCTGCCAATGATACCGCACGCCATGGAGGATATGCCGCACCAGCGCCTCGCCGCCGGTGATGTTGACGTCCGGCTCGAGCCACAGCGCGCCCTCGATCTCGAACTGACCACCGTCGATCTTGCCGCGCATGCGCTCGAACAGCTCAGGATAGTCCTGTTCAAGGTAGTCGAGCAGCAGCCCCTGATTGTACATGAACCGGTAGTCCGGATACTCGTCCATCAGGCTCAGCGCCGTGGCAAAGCTCCGCGCCATCTTCTGCCGCGTCTCGCGCACCCGCCACAACCAGGCGACGTCGATATGCGTGTGCCCGGTCGCGACGATGGTCGGCATCGCGTCCGCGTCCGCGTCGGCATAGATGCGATCGGCAATGACCTCCGCGGCCCCCAGGCTCGCGGCAAAGCGCGGCGCATCCCCCGGCCGCAGGTCGATCGCCTTCAGCGCTTCGTCGATGTGGTTCAGTATCCGCGTCCGCCGCGCATCGTCATGCTTCAGCAGCCGCGCCACATCGAGCGGTACCTTGAGGTCGAAGTAGAGCTTCTCGGCCAGCGGATCATGCGTCAGCAGCCGGCACGCGAACCCCAGTTGCCGCCGGTCCTCGATCGTCCCCGCCTCGATGACGATCTCGAACCTCTCGCCCGGCACCGCCACATCGGCCAGCCGGAACTCGCGGTGGTTTCCATCGGCCCCCTGCGCGATCTGCCCATTCACCCGCACCAGGCACTGCGGGTCGGATCGCCCCATCACCGAGCCGAACTGCGCCTCGATGCGGCAGAACACGCGTTGCCCCGCCGCCTCGGCGGGGATCGTGGCCGTCCCCGCAAACCAGTAGTAGCCGTCGGGCTCCCCCCAAACGAGATCGCGGTCGACCGGCGTCCAGCCGTCACGAGGCTCCGTCAGAGCGCGGGCCCGGTCACCGTTCTCGGCGCGGCGAAACC
Source organism: Devosia sp. P1_H9 (assembly GCF_056405135.1). NCBI lineage: Bacteria > Pseudomonadati > Pseudomonadota > Alphaproteobacteria > Hyphomicrobiales > Devosiaceae > Devosia > Devosia sp. P1_H9. The sequence goes on along the minus strand of NZ_JBFUCQ010000003.1, from coordinate 218,018 downwards.
GCAGCGGCACCTCGGCATCAAGCGGCGTGAAGATGCGCTCGCGCAGCACGGCGAGCAGGCGGTCGTAGGTCGCGATCGAGCGCATATGGAGACGAGCTATTCCTTGGTGGCGCCGGACATCAGCCCGTTCATCAGTGTCTTCTGCAGCGCGATGAAAATCACCAGCATCGGCAGGATCGATAGCACGGTCATCGACAAGAGGCGCGGCCAGTTGATGGAGAACCGCCCGATGGAATTGGCGATCGCGAGTTGCACCGTCCATTGCTCCTGCTTCGCGACGATCAGGAACGGCCAGAGGTAGTCGTTCCAGCGCCACACCAGGTTGAACGCGAGCAAGGTACCGATCGCCGGAAGGCACAGCGGCACGACGATGCGTAAGAGGATCCGCCATTCCGGCGTGCCCTCGATGCGCGCCGCCTCGAGCAGGTTGTCCGGAATGCCGGTGATGTACTGCCGCATCAGGAACACGCCGGTCGGCGTCGCGGCCGGCGCAATGATCAGGCCCCACAGGGTGTTGAGCAGCCCCAGGTCGCGCAGCACCAGGAACACCGGGATCAGCACGATCTGCAGTGGCACCATCACGGCCGACATGATCACGAGGAAGATGACCGTGTCACCCTTGAAGCGGAATTTGGCGAGCGCATAGCCGGCCATCACGCTCATCGTCACCGAGAGTAAAGCCGAGCTGATCGAGACGATCGCCGAGTTGAGGAAATAGGTGCCGAAATTGGCCCGGCTGACCGTCTTCTGGAAGTTCTCGAGCGTGAAGTTCTCGGGCCACAGCGAAGGCGGCCACTGGAAGATCTCGGCCTGCGGCTTGAGCGCCGACAACAGCAGCCAGAGCGGCGGCAGGATGAACAGGACCAGCACGACGGCGAAGGCGGCGATCCGTCCGGGTGAGCGAAGCAGGGTCATCAGCGTCTCCGCGCCACGCGCAGTTGGATGATGGTCAGCACCATCAGGATGAGGAACAGCACGCCCGACTGGGCCGCCGCGATGCCGGCCTGATTGGGCTTCTTGAAAGCCGTCTCGTAGATGTTCTGGACCAGGAACACCGTGGCGCGACCCGGTCCCCCAGTCGTCAGCGAGACCACGATCTCGTAGACTTGGAAGGCTCCGATGACGCCCAGCACCACCACAACGACGACGGAGGGCTGGAGCAGCGGCAGCGTGATGTGGGTGAAGATCCGCCAGCGGCTGGTGCCGTCGATCGCGGCGGCCTCGTAGAGATCCCGGGGGATCGAGGTCAGGCCAGCGATCAGGATCATCATGTTGAAGCCGGCGCCGCCCCAAATCCAGGCCACGACGACCGCTGCCTGGGCCAGTTGGTCCTGTTCCAGCCACGGCACGGCCGGGACGCCGACGAGCGAGAGCCCATAATTGACGAGGCCGCTATTGCGCGCGAACAGCCAGGCCCAGATGACGCCGATGATCAGGCCCGAGATCATCGAGGGGAAGAACACGATGGTGCGAACCACCGAATTGAACCGCGACTGCGGTGCGAGCAGCATCGCCAGCGCGAGCGCCGCCGCCAGTTGCAGCGGCACGGCGACGACGACGAAGACCACGGTGCGCACCAGCGACAGGACGAAGTCCTTGTCGGTCATCAGTTGCAGGTAGTTGTCGAACCCCACGAAGACGGGGATCGATTCCGGCACTTGTTCCACGACCACCAAGCCGCGCCGGAACAGGCTCATCCACAGGCCCTGCACCAGCGGATAGAGCGTAAAGGCGAAAAGCAAGGCGACCGTCGGCAGCAGCAGCAGGTAGGGCCAGCTCGTGCGGCCAGCGAGGCGAAGCAGCCTCGTCGACATCGACATTGCCGGTCTGTTGAGCTGCGTCAGGTCGCCCGTGCTCATGTCGTTACTTCCCCGCCGTGATGGCAGCTTCAGCTGCTGCGTGGAGGCTGGCAACGGCTTCCTCTGGGGTCACCTGGCCAGCGACCACCTGGGTGACGCTGTTCTTGACGGCGTCCCAGACACCGGCCTGCATTTCAGGCCAGGCCTGGTCCGTCGCGGCATAGCGCGGCGAGCTGTCGAGCTCCACCTGGAAGTTCTTCACGGCCGCGGCGGCATCTTCGCTCGAATAGGCAACGGCCGGCGCCAGCTTGTTGGCCGGGAGCAGGCCGAAGATCTTGGCGTATTCTGCCTGGACGTCCGGAGAGGTGATCCAGGTCACGAAAGCCGTGGCTTCGTCGAGGTGCTTGGAGGTGTTGAAGGCGACGAGGTAGTTGCCGCCCACGTTGGACGACGACACGGTGCCCTTGGGCGTCGGGCCAGCCTGCCACTTGAAGCTGGCGTTGTCATTGAAGCTGCCGATCTGCCAGCTACCCGACATATAGGCGACGGCCTGCTGGTTCACGAACATGTCGTAGGGCTTGTCCGAGCTCGAACCCGACCAGAGCCCCGGCGGCATGTAGTCCTCGGTGATCTTGACGAACTGCTTGAGCACGGTGACCCAGCTCGCATCATCCATCGCCACCTTGACCGGGGCGTCTTCCGAATAGATGTGGTTGCCGTACTGGAACTGGTACGTGAGGTAGCGGTGCGCCGACACGTCCCAGACCAGCGGGAAGCGGACGCCGGCCTTTTCGGAGACCTGCTTCAGCACCGGAAGCACCTCATCCCAGGTGGCGCCCTGCGCCGGCAGCGGGATGCCGGCCTTAGTGAAGGCATCGACATTGTAGAAGATGCCAACCGCGGTGACGTCGAGCGGCGCAGCGATCACCTTGTCGCCGAGCTTGGCGCCGTCGGCCCAGCCCTTGACGAACTGGTCGATCCATTCCTTGCCGTTCACTTCGGCCCAGTCGACGAGGAACGGGCGAACCACCGGTTCCATCGACGAGGTCAGCGACACGTCCGGCATGATGCCCGAAGCGGCATACTGCCGGAACTTCTCCGACATGCCGTCGTAGGGGGTGATCTGCAGGTCGAAAGTCGTTTCGGGGTGCAGCTTGGTGTATTCGTCCAGCAGTCCGCGGAGCGCCTGCTCCTGCTCGTCGCCGTCGACATACCAGCCCAACTGCAGTTCTGAAGCGACGACCGGCGTTGCGATCGCCGTCGCCGCCACTAGGGCAAATGCGGCATTCCTGATGAAGCTCATGATGGTCCTCCTATTACTCCGTCCATGACGGGAGCGATTGACGCGGGCTCGTCCCCTTCTGCCAGGAGCTCATCGCGGTATTGTACAGCGATGTGCGCTGGCAGTCCGCTCCAGCCCTGGAGCAGCGATCCCCGCCCGAAAGGCGGCGAATAGTATTCAATGGCCCCCGCCCAGCCGCTCGCGAGGCAGGCCTCCCACCAGCGGGTGAGGGCGTATCGCGCGCCCTTCAGACCGAGGCGTAGGCGCTGCTCGGCGTAGAGACCGTCGAGGTAGGGCCAGTCCGAACCGTTGTGATAGCGGAAGGCGAAAGCGGATTTGGCGCGCACGTCCTTTGCCCGCTTGAACGGGGGATAGGCGCAGAGCATGCCCCAGTCGCCATAGGGCTGCTCGGTGTTGTGGCGGCTCTCGAGGCGCTTGGCGACATCGGCAACCACCGTCCTCGCCTGCGCATCTGACACCGCGCGGTAGCGCAGCAGGGTCAGTGAATCGAGGGTCAGGTGGTCTTCGGCGAAGCCGTCGGAGTTGACGAAATCGGCGTAGTTGCCGGTCGCCTTCACCCAGAGGGCACTATCGATGTTGAGCCGCGCCAGCTCGGCCTGGAACCGCGCCGTTTCGGCGAGCACCGGATCGACCGTCTTGCCCAGCCGAACCACGGCGTCGAGCGCTCCGACCCACAGGCCGATGTCGTAGGAGACGTACCCTTCGCGATAGACGTTGTCGGCCCAGTCGCGGTCGTGGTTGGGCTTCTTGGGGAGTCCGTCCGCTCCCGCGGCGCGGATATAGCGGTCGACGATGGATCGAACGGTGGTCCAGTGGCGTCGGGCCTCCTCTATATCGCCGGTCGCTGCGACGTAGTCGCCTAGCGCCAGGATGAAGAACAGTGGGCTGTCGAAGTGGTCGCTCCACCAGTCGCCCTGGCGGAGGTGCTCGCCCGCATAGACCTTGTCGCCGCGACGGAATTTGTCCCACGCGGCGGCTTGTGCCTGCCCCGAGAGAATGACGCCGCTCGGCGCCTCGCCATCGGGCTGGACGCCGACCGCCAGCAGGCGGAGCTGGTCGCGCACCGCTTCCGGCGCCAGCGTCAACAGCGGCTGCAGCGTCCAATAGCCGTCGCGGTAGTACGTGCGGGCAGGGGCGCTGTAAGCCTGTCCGGCGGCGAGGCCGGCGAAGCGCCCGCGCTCGTCCTGCCGGATGCTGGAGAGGGCCGCGTGCGTGCCTTGGCTGACCATCGAGCGCAGTACGGGATCGGCCTCGGGCAAGCGATCGCAACGCCGCACATAGGCTTCGGCTTCGGCAACGACGGTTTCGATTGTCAGCCGCAGGGCAGCCTCGGCTTCGTCGCGGGAAGCGCCGACGCTCAGCACCAGATCGTTGCCGCGCTGATCGAGGATGAACGCGCCCCAGGCAAGCTCGGTGATCCGCAGGGAGCCTTTGCGGCTTGTCCGGGTGGCGACGTCCTTGGGGTCGACCGTATGCCACCAGGCCGCCCGTCTGGACGGGGCCGCCCGGACAACTGTCACGCCCCGGATCACCATCACCGGGGCGGATTGCGCAACATACACGCCGCCCGATCTACCGGTGACGCGGTTCGGTCCGTAGACGAAGGGCCCGGAAATGGCTGTGAAGCTCACGGTGCCCAGCGTGCCCGCGCCCCACAACGCTAGGGTGATCTTCCCGTCCGGTTCGCAATCGCCCTGCAGCCGCGGCGCCATGATCGGCAGCAGCACCGGCTCGGCGGAATCGATCAGGCCATCCGGCCGCGCCGTCATCACGTTGTTGCCGTGCTGATAGCGGGCCGAGATGGTCATGCCGCCGCTCCCCGGGTCGTACTGGTAGTGCCTTCGATGAGGCTGAGCCGCGCCTGGCGGCTGGCGAACTGGAGGGCTCCGACAACGCCGGCCCGGTCGCCCAATGCACTTGCGACGACCGCGCACGCCGTCGGTACCAGTTGCGCAGTGAGTTTACCGATTGCCTCGGCGAGGCCTGGACGGGCGCCGATGCCGCCGCCGACGACCACAATACCGGGGTCGAGCAAAGCGATCACCGTCGCGACACCCAGCGCGATGTTGCGGATAGTGTCGGCGACGACTGCCGATGCGGCTTCGTCGCCCCGCTCGGCACGATCGAAGATGTCGCGTACCTCGAGGTCGCTACCCGTGGCATTGGCGTAGGCATTGCGGATACCGTCCGTGTCAACCGCGGCCTCATAGGCGCCGCCAGGATGCAGGCGGGCTGCTGAAAATGGGTCGGCGCCGAAGGGGAGGAGAGCGATTTCTCCGGCGCCGCCCGAGTTGCCGTGCAGCAAGTGGCCATCGACGATCAGGCCCATGCCGATACCGGTGCCGAGCGCGAGGAACGCCAGGGAGTGCGTCCCCCGATCCCGCCCACGGCCCGCCGTATACTCGCCGAAGGCTGAGAGGTTCCCGTCATTGTCCACGCTGACCGGCACGCCGAGCATCTTGCCGAGCGTCTCGGCGAGCGGCGTGTTGCGGTCGAAACTGACATTGGGTGACAGCGCGACGCCGCCATCCGGGGCGACGATCCCCGGTACGCCGACGGCGACGTGCTCGACTGTCTCGAGCGCGATACCTGCGCGCGCTGCAAGGCCGCGGACCATGTCCGCCATCTGGGCGAGCGTGCTGTCCTTGGCGTGGTTGGCGGTAGGCTCGTCGAATTCAGCGAGGATTTCGCCTGCGGCGTTGCCGATCGCGCCTCTGAGCTTGGTGCCGCCGAGGTCCAGGCCGATCACCGCACCCCGCCGGCCGGACACGGCAAGCTCGCTGCCCCGCGTTTCGATCCAGCCCGCGGCGCGCATCAGGCGCAGCGCGTCGGCTCCAGTGGCGATCCCATCCAGCACCGACGCCTGGGGCGCGCCGGCCCTGAGCCGAGCGGCCACCGCATCGATAGCGTCCATGAGCTGCTGGTCGGACATACAGGCGCCAATTGTTCGTTAACATGACGAATGAATGACGATACGTTCTGTTTGTCAAGCGGGTGGAACGTTCATTCTACGGTCGGAACTGCGCGTTCATGCGAAAGACTGGCAGAAGTTCATGATCTAGCGCTGGACTTTTGCCGGATTTGGGCGCGTCGAAGGCATAGATTTCCAAGCGTGTGCGCGGCTTGCGCTGGAGAGCGTGGGAGTGGTGCGGTGCTGACTTGACAGGTTGGGCGAATATCCGCAGTTAGGTCGGTGACTTAACAAATTTGGACGGGCTTTCCGGTGGACGATCTGGTCGCGCCAACCCGGGTGCTTCGGCAGTTATCGGTACAGGCGGTGATGGACGTGCTGTTGCGCGAGGGCTCCGCCTCGCGGGCCGGACTGTCACGCACCACGGGCCTCTCCAAGCAGACCATGTCGGAAGTGATCCGCGTGCTCACCGAGCGTGGCTGGGTCCGCGAGAGCGGCATGATCTCGGGCGGCGTCGGCCGCTCGGCGGTGCGCTACGAGGTCGATGCGGCGGCCGGGTGTGTCCTCGGCATAGACCTCGGCTCGAGCACCATCCGCGCCACGGTCGCCAACATCGCGGGCGCCATCGTCCTCGACAGCGAAACCCCGGCCGACCCGGCCGGCGGCATGCGGCTAATCGAACAGATCGGCGCGCTCAAGACCTCGATTCTTGCGCAGGCCGGGCTGCCGGCGAGCAAGCTGCTGCACGCCACGGTCGCCATTCCCGGCGTCATGGATCCGGCCTCGGGGCGGCTGAGTCTCGCGCCCAATCTCGATGACATGGGCACCATCGACGTCGCCTCTTCGATCCGACAAGTGCTTGATTGTAAAGTTACATTCGAGAACGACGTGAATGCCGGCGCGATCGGCGAGTACTGGGAAACGCACCAGCCGAGCGAGGGCTATTTCGGCTTCATCTCGATCGGCACCGGCGTCGGCCTGGGCATCCTGGTGGACGGCAAGCTGCTGCGCGGCGCCGCCCAGGCGGCGGGCGAAGTAGGCTACCTGCCGCTCGGCTCCGACCCCTTCGCGCCGCTCAGCGTCGAGCGCGGGGCGCTCGAGAATGCGCTCGGCGCCGCCGGTATTTCCGGGCGCTACCACCTCGCCGGCGGCCCGGCCGGCACCCCGGTTCGCGACATCTTCGACCGCTACAACGAGGGCCAGCGCGCCGCGATCGTCACCGTCGAGGAGTCGGCCCGCCTCGCGGCATTACTGGTCGCCACGGTGACGGCTGTGATCGACCCGGCCAAGATCGTCATGGGCGGCAATATCGGCGGCCGGCACGAGCTGGTCGAGCTGATCCGCAAGATCCTCCCCACCTGCACGCGCCACCCGGTCCCCATCGAATGCGGCCGCCTCGGTCCCCGCGCCACGGTAGTCGGCGCTGCCGCAATCGCGCTCGGCGAACTCCACAACTCCCTCTTCAGCCCCCGCGAGCTCCCCAACAAGCGCGACGTCCCCGCCGGCCGCCGCTGACTGGAAATCCGTGCCTTCGACCGGTCGGAACAGCGCCAAAGTACAGCGCTAGGCCATGAACTTCTGCCAATGTGGTCGATGCGCGGCACACGATCGACGGAGTTTGTTCGTCATATTGACGAATGAAGCAATCGTCCGCAGTATGGGTTCCCAGCAGCCGTGAAGCTTCACGGGAGAGACGGAGCGGGTAGATGGCATCACTGCAACTGGTGGGCGTGACCAAGGATTTCGGCGACGCCAAGGTCATCAAGGGCGTCGACCTCGATGTGGCGGACGGCGAGTTTGTCGTTTTCGTGGGGCCGTCGGGTTGCGGGAAATCGACGCTGCTGCGGATGATTTCGGGTCTCGAAAAGACCACTGGCGGGCAGATTGTCATCGGCGGGCGCGATGTCGCCGCGCTGTCGCCGGCCGAGCGTGGCATCGCCATGGTGTTCCAGTCCTATGCGCTGTACCCGCACATGACGGTGGCCAAGAACCTGAGCTTCGGGCTCGAGAACGAAAGGCTGCCCAAGGCCGAGATCGACGCCAAGGTGCTCGAGGCGGCGCGCATTCTCGCGATGGAGCCTTACCTCGATCGGCGGCCGAAGGAGCTGTCGGGCGGCCAGCGACAGCGCGTCGCCATCGGCCGCGCCATTGTGCGCGACCCCGACGTGTTCCTGTTCGATGAGCCGCTGAGCAATCTCGACGCAGCGCTGCGCGTTCAGACCCGCGCCGAGATCAGCCGCCTGCACAAGCGGCTGGGCGCCACCATGATCTACGTGACGCACGACCAGATCGAAGCGATGACCATGGCGGACCGCATCGCGGTGCTGAATGGCGGCAAACTCGAACAGTTCGGCAACCCGGTCGAGCTGTTCCGCCGGCCGGCAAACAAGTTCGTCGCCACCTTTATCGGCTCGCCGCGGATGAACGTCTATCCGGGCGTGCTGACCAGCCGGAACGAACGCGGCGCCGTGGTGACGGTACCCGGTTTCGGGGCGGTGGAACTGCCGGTCGATGCCGGCACGCTGGCGCCGGGGGCGGCGATCGAGCTTGGGATTCGCCCCCAGCATCTGCGGTTCGTGGGCGAGGGCGCGCATGTGACCTTCGTCGTCGACTACGCCGAGAGCATCGGCACCGAGACCTATGTGTACGGCAAGCTCGAAGGCACCGAGACGGAGACGATCTTCCACGTGCCCGAGCACAAGGCGTTCGAGCCGGGACAGCGGGTACCGCTCAAGGCGCCGGCCGAGTTCGTGCATGTGTTCGATGGGGCGACTGGGCTGGTGCTTAAGCCGCTGGAGTGAGGGCGCGATGCCGCGGCTTGCCTTCTCCCCTTGTGGGAGAAGATGGCGCGAAGCGCCGGATGAGGGGTCCCGCAACGCTTGCGTTGCGCGATCGGAGCGACGCGACGAGCGACAGAGTTCGCGGAGAGACACCCCTCATCCGCCCTTCGGGCACCTTCTCCCACAAGGGGAGAAGGCAGGCCAGTGGGTGAGGAAATCTTATAAGTAGCTGAAAATACATACTTATCTCTGGACAGTCGTATGACCCTCATCCCCGCCTCCACCTCCGACCAGACCGTGCTCATCCAGTCCGCCATCGACGCACTCGCCGCGGAGGGCGGGGGCAGGGTGGTGCTCGAGGCGGGGGAGCATTCGTGCGGGGCGCTGCGGCTGCGTGACCGGATCGGCCTGCACCTCGAAGCAGGATCGGTATTGCGGTTGGCGCCGGACTACGACGCGATGGCAGGCAACGTGGTGAGCGTCATCGCCGAGGGTTCGGATCGCGGGCTGATCGTCGCCCAGGGCGCCACCGGCATCGCGATCACCGGCGAGGGCGAAATCGCGGCGCCCGGGCGGGCCTATATCGCGGGTGACGACCCGGAGGTGGGCACCTGGATCCCGGCCAAACTCCGGCCGCGCGTGCTGGTGCTGGAGGACTGCAGCGACGTCGAGATCTCCGGCGTCACGATCACGGATTCGCCGATGTGGACGATGCACCTCGTCGCCTGCCGCGATGTGCGGGTGACGCGCGTGCGGGTCGAGAACGATCGGCGCCTGCCCAACACCGACGGGCTGGTCATCGACAGCTGCCATGACGTGCTGGTCGAGGGGGTAGAGATTTCCACCGCCGATGACGGCGTGTGCCTGAAGACCACCCGCCGCGCGGCAGGCATCGGCACCTGCAGCAACGTCACTGTGCGCAATTGCCGGGTCTCGAGCCAGAGCTGCGCCCTCAAGATCGGCACCGAGAGTTTCGGCGATGTCACCGGCATCGTGTTCGAGGACTGCACGGTGGTCGATTCCAACCGGGCGCTAGGGATCTTCTCGCGCGACGGCGGCTGGATCAGCGACGTGCGCTTCTCGCGCATCGCGCTCGAGTGCCACGAGACGCCGGACGGCTTCTGGGGCTCAGGGGAGGCGCTGACCGTCACCGTGGTCACCCGCCGGCCGGAACTGCCAGCGGGCGCGGTTTCCGGTCTCGTCGCCGAGGACATTTCGGGCACGATGGAAGGGGCGATCAACCTCGTCTCGACGGTTGCCGGCGGGATCAACGGCGTGCGGCTCAGCCGCATCGCCATTGCCCAACGCCTCGGCACGCTCGGCACCGCCCGCCGCTACGACCTGAGGCCCACCCCGGCCGACCTCGCCCCATCAGCCACCGCCTCGGGCCGCGCCAATGCCTGGACCAAGGGCGCGGACGGCGTGGTGATCGGCCTCGTCGACTACCCCGGCGGTTTGCCTGGGGTGTTCGCTTCGGGGGTGGACGGGTTGTCGCTGGACGATGTGGTGGTTGAGCGGGTTATCTGAGGGAGCCGTGGAGCGACCCGCATGACTTGACGCTGGTAAGCTCAGTCGGCGTCACGATCCCCTTGGGGTGGCAGCGATAAACGCGTCGAGTTCGGCCCGCGTCCCAGCGCCTTCCATCGGCCCCCGAACGGTCACATTGCGAGCCCCGGCCGCGCAGGCATAGGTCAGGGCTTTCTCAGGCCCCATACCCAGGCGGCGGCAGGCCACATAGGCACCGCCGAAGCAGTCGCCAGCACCGGTGGCGTCGACCTCGGTCACCATGAATGCCGCAGCGTCTAGGCGGGATCCGTCCCGGCTGAAGCAGGTGGCGCCGTCCACCCCACGCTTCAGCACAACCTCTCCAACACCGAGGTCGAACAGTCGCTGCAGTGCCGCCGCTTCGCCAACGACACCGGCCGCGCGCTCGAGTTCGTCACCGCTCGGCAGGAGGAGGTCCGCTTTTGCCACGAGTTCGGCGAACTGGCGTTCAATCCGCGCGTCTGGCCGCAGTTCCTTGCGAAGATTGGGGTCGACCGAGAGCGTTCCACCCCTCGCCTTGATGATCTCGACAGCTCGGTCAATGACGCTGCAGGCGCTCGGCATCGAGAGGGCTGTGCCCATGACGTGAATGTGGCCAGCGCGGCGGACAAGGGCATCGACCGCGTCATCCCAGCCGAACCTGGACGCAGCCGAGTTGGCGATGTTGTAGACAAAATCCCGCTCGCCGCTCGCACGGTAGCGAACAAACGCACTGCCCGTCGGGTACTCGTGATCGATGGCTACCGCGGACACATCAACTCCGTCCATCCGCAGCCGATCCAGGTTAACTCGACCGAAGTCGTCGTCGCCGACAGCGCCAATCATGGCGGCGCGGCCCCCGAGGCGCCCGCACTGATCAATGAAGATCGCCGGTGCTCCGCTTGGATAGGGACCTACCAGTGGCTGTGCTGCCAGGAACCCCTCGCCGACGGTCGTCGCAACGATCTCGACCAGGATCTCACCGACGCAGGCGGTCGGACCCAGTTCGTCCGGGGACAAGACGGCGTTCTGCATTCGGTATCTACCCGTAGCTGGTGCGTTTGGCGAAATAGGAGGCCAGGTGATCTAAAGGAAGCGATCAGTACCATGCGTCGGCGTCGCCGGGGCAGATGCGACTGCATCCAACTCCGCACAGGGCACGGCTTTGCTCCCGGCGCGCCGACCTTGGCTCGTCGACTATTCCGGCGGGGTGTTCGCCTCGGGTGTGGAGGGGTTGGCGCCGGACCGTGTGGTGGTCGAGCGGTTGTCTGAGCAGCTATCGGTCGAACAGGGCACTGCGTCTCGCCCCAGGGCGCCGGGGCTGCTAGAGTTGCAGCTCGGGGCTTGGGGGGTGCCAATGAGCGATGTCCTCGACGTGGTGGTCATTGGGGCCGGCTGGGCGGGGCTCGGCATCAGTCATGGCCTTAGGCTCTCCCGTATCCCTCATGTCGTTCTGGAGCGCGGTCGAATAGCCGAAACCTGGCGGTCGCAGCGCTGGGACTCCTTTCACTTCAACATTCCCCGAGTACTGACCGTAATGCCCGGTGACCGCTATGACGGCACCGATCCAGAAGGAGCGATGACCCGCGACGAGTTTGTCAGCATGCTGGAGGGCTACGTGTCACGGAACAGCCTGCCCGTACATGTCGGGGAGCCGGTGACCGAAGTGGCGCCCGACGGCGCCGACGGCTACCTCGTGCGGACGCCGAGCCGGACGCTGACGGCCCGAAACGTGGTCGTCGCCAGCGGCAGCCTCAACCGACCAAGGAGGCCCGCGGTGTCGCAGCAGATCCCCTCATTCATCCGCCAGATAGATGCTTCCGAGTACCGCTCAACTGCGGCTCTCGGGACCGGGGCCGTGCTGGTGGTGGGCAGCGGCCAGTCTGGCGGTCAGATCGCCAAGGACCTTGCGGACGCCGGCCGCCAGGTCTTCCTCGCGACCAGCAGGATCGGCCGGATCCCGCGGCGCCATCGGGGTCGGGACGTTACCCTGTGGCTGGTGGAGTTCGGCCTGCTGGACACGCGGCGGGAAGACATCGTCCTGCCGTCCGGCGCAATCCCCGCCCGGCCGCTGCAGGGTGCACTCGAAACCATCAGCCTGCAGTCGCTCAGCGCCCAGGGCGTGGTACTGCTCGGCAGGCTGGTGAGCATGGACAGTGGAGCGGTGACCTTCGCGGGCGACGTCGCCGAGAATATCCGGTTTGCCGACGAGAATTCGGCGGCGTTGCGCCAACGGATCGATGACCATATCGCGCGACACGGCATCGCGGCGCCACCCGCGAGCGACGATCCGGCCGACGTCGTGCCACCGAAGATTCCGTCCCCGCCGATCACCTCGCTCGATCTCGAGGCGAGGGGCATCAGCACTATTGTCTGGTGCACCGGCTTTGACGGCGATTTCAGCTGGCTCAAAATTCCCGGCGCTGTCGGCGCGGACCAGCAGCCGGCGCACGTCGACGGCATCGGCGCCGCAAGCGGGATCTATTTCGCCGGCCTCGACTTCGCTTCGACCCGCAAGTCGGGAACGATCCTGGTGAGCACTGAGGAATCGCGCGCGATAGTGGGGCATATACGTCGGCGGCTTGGCCAACCGTGAAGGCAAGGCCGCAGCGGTCGTCTGCTTTGCGCCAGAAGGGATCGGCTCCTTCGCCCTTTGTGCATTCCGGCTTCCCACACGCACGTCCGCTACTCGCCACCTATTCAGGATGGCTCTCAACGCCCGTGAAAAGCCCCAGGGCCGTCAGCACGCGTTCGTGCACCGACGGAGTCGGCGGAGGCGGCTCGAATGTGCGCCCGGTGATCCGCTCGTAGGCCTCGACGTAGGTCAGTGCGGTCTTCCAGATCAGCTCCGGGGGGATTTCCGGGACATCATCCTTGTACGGATCACATCGCGCGGCGACCCACTCGCGGATCACGTCCTTGTCGAAGCTGTCCGGGCGCTCCCCGGCGGCGAGGCGCTGGGGATAGGTGTCGGCTCGCCAGTAGCGGCTGGAATCGGGGGTGTGGATCTCGTCGGCGAGGCGGAGGGTTCCCTCGGCATCGAGCCCGAACTCATACTTGGTGTCGGCGAGGATCAGGCCGCGTTCGGCGGCCAGCGCCTGGCCCCGGGCGAACAGCGCGAGGGCGGCTTCGCTCACCTGCCGCCACTGGGCTTCGCTAAGCAGACCGCGCGCCAGGATCTCGCGTTCGGTCAGCGGCTCGTCATGAGCACCGTCGGCGGCCTTGCTGGTGGGTGTGATGATCGGCATCGCGAGCGCCTGGTTGGCGACGAGGCCGTCGGGCAGCGACTGCCCGTACATCTGCCGGCGGCCAGCCCGATACATGGTCAGGATCGAGGTGCTGGTGGTGCCCGCCAGGTACCCGCGCACGACAACCTCCACCGGCAGGATCTCGAGGCGCCGGCCGACGACGATGTTCGGGTCGGGGGTGTCCAGCACGTGGTTGGGGCAGATGTCGGCGGTCTCTTCGAAGGCCCAGCGGGCTATGCCATTCAGCACCTGGCCCTTGAACGGAACGCAGCACAGCACCCGGTCGAACGCCGACAGGCGGTCGGAGGTGACGAGGATGCGCCGCCCGTCCGGCAGGTCGTAATTGTCGCGCACCTTGCCGCGGTAGAGGCCGGGCAGGCGCGGGTCGATCGCCTCCCTCAGGACCTGGTGTCTGCTGGCGGCGAGCCTCGTTTCGTCGATCGTGGACATGGTGGTTTCCTGACGGAGTATGGGCCTCGGCACCGACCCAAGCCCACTTTCCAGCGTATCGCATCTGCCGGGTTGATCGGCCACACCTTTTGCCGGGCCGCCATCACCGGCGGCGCTACTGGGGTGGCAATAGCTGAGACGGTGTGCGCTGGCAGCCGCGGGCCACATACGCTGCTATGATCACGGTGATTCACAACGGCGATGGCCCGATCATGCTCCGCCTCCTTTGCTGCCTACTCGGCATCCTCCTGCTGGGCTCACCAGCACTCGCCCAGCAGCCTGCCCGTGACCTCTTCGGCGCCGTAACCGGCCCTACCACAGGTCCCTCCATCCCGGTCGGCGGCTATGCCAAGGGCTGCATCGCAGGGGCGGTGCAACTGCCCACGGATGGCCCGGGCTGGCAGGCGATGCGGCTGTCGCGCGATCGCCGATGGGGGACGCCGGACCTCGTCGACTACATCGCGGCGCTCGCCCGATCCTCCGCGCAGGATGGCTGGCCGGGTATCCTGGTGGGCGATATGGGGCAGGCGCGGGGAGGGCCGATGAAAAGCGGACACGCCTCGCACCAGATCGGCCTCGATGTCGATATCTGGCTGCAACCGATGCCCGATCACACGCTCAGCGCCGCGGAGCGCGAGGACCTCTCCGCCGTATCGGTGCTGCGGAAGGGCACGCGCAACGTCGACCCCAAGCTGTTCGGCGAAGCGGAGCGGCTGCTTATCTATCGCGCTGCGCAGTTGCCGGGCGTCGCGCGCATCTTCGTCGCCCCCGGCATCAAGAAGTCGCTGTGCGCGACCAAGTGGCGCGACCCGAGCTTCCTCAACAAGGTGCGTCCCTGGTACGGTCATGACGACCATTTCCACGTCCGCCTCGCCTGCCCGGCAGGCGCCACGAACTGTCTCAATCAGGACCCGGTACCCTCAGGCGATGGCTGCGGCGAGGAGCTCGACTACTGGTTCACCGAAGAGCCCTACAAGCCCACCACACCGTCCCCACCGCTCACGCTGGCCGACTTGCCAAAGGCCTGTCAGATGGTTCTCGACGCGAAGTAGCCGCCTGAACGTCCGCTTCGTGCCAGAAGCGGACGTCGGGTATCGCCGCAACGGCGACCGCAAGGGGACGCGGTCGCGTGTCGTCGATATCAGAACTGGCCGCCGAGACGAGCGCTGATGCCGTGCGACTGCCCCTGCGTTGAGATCTGGCCCGCATAGTCCAGCGATACATCGAGGCCATTGGCGAGGTCGAGGTTGAACCCCGTCTCGAGCACCAGCGCATCCGACCCGGCGGGCGCCCCGGAGACGGCAAAAGCTCCGCCGCCGGCAAAGGCGTTGCTGGCCACCGGGGAGCTGGCAAAGCCATGCCGCCAGGCGAGACCACCGCTCACGCCTGCCAGTCCGTCCTCTCCCACGAGGAACTGGTGCTCGGCGCGCAGCCCGAGCGTCGCGAAGGTGGAGCTGATGAAGTTTGCACTGCTCGACAGAGCCGACGCGCCGCCCTGTTCGGTGAAGGCGTCCGTCGCCGTGCCGCTATAGGCCAGTTGGGCGAACGGCGTGAGGCTCACATCACCCAGGTCGAACTCGCGGTCGATCTCGGCGAACACTTGCCCAGTCGTCGCGCCATAGCTGGCGGTGAGGGTTTCGGCGAAGCCCGGGAACTGCACCTGCCGCGTGGTGGCGACCGCGTGCCGCGTGAACGAGGCGCCCAAGCCGAACCCGGTATCGCCCCATTGCGTGCCACCATAGACGCCGAGGCCCACATCGGTGCTCGAGCCCGTCGTGGCGCGATCCGGGATCGAGAAGTCCGAACTGCCCGCCTGCGCCGAGAAGCCGAGCTGCCAGTCGCCGATCTCGGTCTCGGTGCCCAGCACCAGCCCCCCGCCACCGAACGAGGACGCCGCCGCGTTGCCGTCGCCGGCGCGGTCGCCCAGGCCGCCATACAGCTGTCCCCAGAGTTTCCCCGCATAGGCCCTCTCACCCGAAAGCATGGGCTCGCTGGCATAGCCGCTCGCCGCCCCGGTCATTTCGGGCGCGGAGCGAAGTGTCTGCAGCCGGCCGAGCAGCGCGTCGCGCACGAGGTTCGAGTTTTCCACCAACATGCCCCTGATGGTCGCGTGCCCCTCGCCGGAGAGCGCCTCATAGGCGGCCTGGGCCTCCGTCTGGTTGAGCCCGAGGATCGCGTCGTAGATGGTGTTGCCGGCCCCCAGCGCCTCCACCGCGCTGGCGACATTTGCCTCGTTCGGCGTGGCGGCGACGTCGGCAAACGCCACGGCATTGCGTGCGAGCTCGAGATTGACGCGGGAGTTGGTGTAGTCAAGCGTCGGCGTGATGAACGCGTAGTCAAGGCCGCTGGTGTCGAAGCTGTCGTAGAGCGCGCCATCCGTCTCGAGGATGGTGTAGGTGCCAAGCGCGCTCCCGTGCCGCACCACGGTGAGGTGAGCATTGCCGAGGTATGCGTCTCCGGTGACGTGAATGAGATCGTTGACGCCGTCGCCGATGTCGGCCACGTAAGTCGAAGGCGCATCGACAAACAGGCCACCGTCGACCGTCAGCGTGCCGGCCGAATCATGTCCGGGCGCGATGATGCCACCCAAGTGCGTTTCGCCGACGGTGCCGGTGCCGCCCAATGTGCCGGCGACATAGGTGGTGCCGGCTAGCGTGCCGTCGACGAGCAGAGTGCCGGCGGCAACGTAAGTAAGGCCGCTAAAGCCACTGGCATCGCCGGTCAGCACCGTCGTGCCGGGTCCCATCTGCAGGATCGTGCCCCGGCCGCTCATCGGGAGCGAGAAGTCATACTCGGCGTCGGTGTGGTTGAAGACCAGCGCGCTGCCGCTTTGGAAGTTGATCTTGTCGGCGTCGAGCGTGCCCGCCGCCACCGCCGTCTGGCCCAACGCGGCGCCAATGTTCAGCCTGCCGTAGGCACCGATATCGAGGTCGTCGTCATTGTTGACCGTCGCGCCGTTGCTAATGGTGAGCGTGCCAGTCGCGAGGGTACCGAGATGCATGTGGTCGTAATTCGTCCAGGTCGAGCCGACGCCGTCCACGACGACTGTACCGGTTCCACCGCTGTCAACGTCACCGATGCGGGCCTCGAGGCTCGTGACGTGGCCACCATTGGTGATCGTCAGCGCGCCGCTGCCATACGATCCTACCAAAAGGTTACGGCCGACGGTCCAGCTCGACCCCGCCCCGTCCGCGGTGACAACACCAGTACTGCCTGGCTCGCCGCCGATATACCCATCCACGGTCGTGTGCACAGCGCCACCGTCCGCGATCGTGAGCGTGCCGTGGCCTTCTAGGCCCACGGCAAGGTCGTTGCCATTCGTCCAGGTCGAGCCCGCGCCGCTCACGGTGACGACGCCGGTGCTCCTCAAATAGTAGCCGATGGCGCTGTCGTCGCTGGTCACCGCGCCACCGTTGCTGATGGTGAGCGTGCCGTCGCCGCTGTCGCCGACCCTGAGTTCACCGGCCGTCCAGCTCGAGCCCGCGCCGTCCACCGTGGCGATGCCGACACCTCCGGCGTTCTCGCCGATGAACGCGGTACCCCCCGTAGTGACCGTGCCGCCGTTGCTGACTGTCAGTGTGCCGGTGCCACCGTTTCCCACGATAAGATGGCCAAACAAGCCGGCGGTCGACAGGCTCGACCCCGCGCCATCCACGGTGACGAAGCCAACACCCCCGGCGTTCTCGCCGATGACAGCGTAGCCCGCACTCACGCTGCCGCCGTTGCTGATGTCCAGCGTCCCGGCGCCGAGAAATCCTACCGAGAGCCCACCGGTCGTCGACAGGCTCGACCCGGCCCCGGTGACGATCACCAGGCCGGTACCGCCGGATAGGGTGCCAATGGAGTAGCCGCTGCGGCTATCCACGGCGGTGCCGCCGTTGCTGACAGTGAGCGTACCGCGGCCACCGTATCCTACCGTGAGACCGCTGTCCCAGGTCGAGCCAGGACCGGTGACCTCGATGGCGCCACTGTCACCGGAAGACGTGCCGAGGATGCCAGGGTCGGGTGTGGCATGGCCGCCATTCGTCACCTGCGCGGTGCCGCCATTGTCGATCGCGAACAGCGTGAAGGGTCCAGGAACGAGGTGGCCGTCCCAGTTCGCCGGGTCGAACCAGTCGCCTGCGCCAGGATTGATCCATTCAGCGGCCCAGGCCGGTGCCGTGGTCGCGGCGCTCAACGCCGTCGTGATCAGCAGCAGCGCCCGTAGACGCGGGGCGACCGATGCGCGGCGCGGCGCGCTCGCCGTTTCCGGCCCGTGTGACAGATGGTTCAACAACGTTCATGCCCCCGTGCCCGAACTTCGGGCTATATCCTCCTCACACCCGGGTGCGCCTGCCGTCCTGAAGCGGCGGCGACCGCCGCCTGATTTTTTTCTGAAATCTGCTTTTCGCTTCGCCCTATAGGATTGAAACTCGGTAGATGCTGTCGCGTGGGACCGATCGGGGGATCTTGGGGATGCGCGTGTTCCGCTTTGCTGGATTCGAGCTCGATGAGCCGCGTGCCGAGCTTCGCGGGCCCGGCGGCGCGCCGATAAAGCTCAGGCCGAAGGCCTTCGACCTGCTGCGGTTGCTGGCCGCCAATGCGGGACGAGTGGTCAGCAAGCAGGAGCTGATGGAAGCCGTCTGGCCCAATGTCCACGTGAGCGACGACAGCCTGTTCCAGTGCATCCGTCAGCTCAGGGCCGCATTGAGCGACGACGAGCGGCAATTGATCAGGGGCGTCGCGGGGCGCGGCTACCTGTTCGAAGCCAAGGTTTCGAGCGACCCGGTCGGCGCGCCTGAGGCATTTGCGGCATCGGCTGAGCCCAACGGCGAAAAGCGGGTCGGCGGAGCGCAACTCGGCTTCGGATTGCGGCGGCGTTGGATGATCGGGATCGTCGCCGGGCTCGCGGCCGTCATCGGATTGACCGTCGCGGTGCTCGCATTGCTGTCCCCGCCGGGCCCGGCCAGCATCGCCGTGACCGCAATGCTCGATGTGAGCGGGGATACACGCGGCAGCACCATGGCGGCCGCAGTGAGCAGCCAGTTGGTCGACGGGCTGGGGCGGATCGACAACCTCCGCGTCATCGACCCAGAGTCGGCTGCCTCGGGAGGGGAGTCGACCTTCGCCATCGACGGCGAGCTCAGCAAGCAGCAGCAGCTATGGACCCTCAAGGCCCGGCTGATCGAGCGGGCCACGGGCGAGGTCCGGTCCGTCGCCACCGTGTCGGTCGATAGCTCCGCGCTTAGCCCGCTGCTTCAGCAATCCCGGCTCGTCGCCGGCGTCGGCGATATCTTCGCCCGGCGCCTCAACGCGCTGCTCGAGGACGATTCGCGCGGCGACGGGGCCCCGGCCACGACCAGTGGAAAGGTTGCCATCGAGCAGGCTGCGGCCTCGATCACCCAGACCACACCCGAGCGCTTCGCGGCGGCCGAGGCGATGCTCGAGAAGGCCCTCGCGACAGAACCCCGCAGCACGGACCTGCAGGTCGCGCTCGCCGGGCTGCAGCTGCGCGGCATTCAGATGGCCTGGTACGGCCCGGCCGAGCGCGCCGCGGCAGAGAGCAGCGCGCGGGCGCTGCTGCAGCAGGCGATGATCGCCCGGCCCCGCTCGATCGCCGTACTCGAGGCGCAGTGCCGGCTCCTGAGCGCGACCAACGCCTTCATCGAGAGCCTCGTCGCCTGCGGACAGGTTGCGCGCTTCGATCCCTGGGACGGCTCGGCCCTCTACCTCATCGGGCTTGGCCAGTTGTATCTCGGACGGTTCGAGGACGCGCTGGCGACGTTCGAAACCGCCGACCGCTACGACACGCCCTCGGTCTCGCGCTGGACCTGGCTGCTCGGGGTCGGCTGGGCAAACCTGCTGCTCGGACGCAACGCTGAGGCGGTGCCGTGGCTGGAGCGCTCGATCGCCGTCACTCCCGGTTCCGGGCGGACACAGATGACACTGGCCGTGGCCTATCAGCGTCTCGGTCGGCTGGAGGAGGCGAAGGCCAGCATGGCGGAGGGCCTGCGCCTCAGGCCCGGCTCGACTGCTGCCAACGTCCGGATTCCGATGGACAATGCGAGCCCGGCCTTTATCGCCGCAAGTACCGAGATCTGGCGCACGATGGTCCTGCTCGGCCTGCCCGATCGCTGACGCTAGCCGGACCTTTTACGTCGACCACTAACGCGCGACCCGGGGAGACGTGCACCTATTCCCTTGGGTCCGCTTAGGGCCAGAGGCGGACATTAGCAGTGAACCCACCGGCGCTCAGGCGACCTGTCGAATATCGATCCGGTTTCGACCACTGGTTTTCGCCGCGTAGAGGCATTTGTCCGCAGCCAAGAACAACTCGTCGAAACTTGTCTCGTGAACGAAAATTGCGCCTCCAACGCTGACCGAGAGGCTTCTGCTCGCGCCGCCGACTGGGAAATCGATCTGCTCAATTGAGGCCCGTATCTTCTCCGCCACTGCCGCCGCCTGCTGCGGATTTGCGCCTGGAAGAAAGATCCCGAACTCTTCGCCACCGATCCGACCGACCAGGTCTGTTGAGCGCACCGCGCCCTGTATGGTGTCGGCTATGATCTGCAAAGCCGCATCGCCCTGCTGGTGTCCCAGCGTGTCGTTGATGCGCTTAAAGTGGTCGGCGTCGACCACTAGCAGCGAGCCGGACCTTAGGCTCGCCTCTTTCTTGGCTTCCGTCAGGTAGGCGTCCACCATCATCGTGAAGGCGCCGCGGTTCAGCACCCGGGTGAGGCTATCGGTAGAGGCAATGACGGTCAGGTTCTTATGTGCAATTGCGAGCTGCCGCATCTTGGAGAGCAGCAAGAACAGCAATGGCCCCGCGAGGAACGCTGGCAGCAGCAAGTCGACAAGAACCGACCGTGTGAGAGCATCGTGGGACAGCGTCGGAAAGTTGGGTGCATCCACGATGAGCGCAGCTGCGATGCACAGGATCGTGCCGGCCGAGGTGCCAAGGATGACCTTGGTCCAACCCGTTGCGGAAAGGTCGAGCTTCACAGCCTGATCTCCAGTAGCCACAGCGCAGAGGCCAGTGTCTCAATCATTTGTTAATAAGATCCCACCGCGCTGACGCGACGGGGAGCGGCCCCCGACTGGCGTCGCTCGATGTCCGCTTCGGGCCACAAGCAGTCACCGGAGGCGCACCCAGAGCGGACGCCCCGCAGCGCCGGTTTGCGTACGCGTGCTCCCCGGGCTGGGATCGAGGGATACTTCTTCCGGGCCCGGCACCTGACATAGACTACTTTTTCGATAGAGTTTATTGCGAAACTAGGAATTGGCGCTACCCTTCTGCGTGTCATCCGGTCCGCCGGGTGAGCACGCTCACAAGGAGGCAACATTGTCACGCACCGTTCTCAACCTCACCCGCCGCTCGGCTCTGAAAGGCGTCATGGGGACGCTGCTGGCCGGCATGGTGGCTTTTCCGGCCCTCGCACAGGAGGCGGCGCCAGTCACCGGCGGCACGTTGATCTACCTGGAGCAGCAGGCCCACACGAACCTCTATCCCCCCGCTGGCGGCTTCTATCCGAACGGTGGCGTGCTCAACCAGATCACCGACAAGCTGACCTACCAGAACCCGCAGACGCTCGAGATCGAGCCGTGGCTGGCCGAAAGCTGGCAGGTGAACGACACTGCCACCGAGTACACGTTCAAGCTCCGCCCCGGCATCACCTTCTCCGATGGCACCCCGCTCGACGCCAAGGCGGTGGCCGCCAATTTCGACATCTTCGGGCTGGGCAACAAAGAGCTGAAATATCCGGTCTCCGAGGTCATCAACAACTACGACCACTCCGAGGTGGTCGACGACCTGACGATCAAGTTCCATTTCAAGAAGCCCTCGCCGGGCTTCCTCCAGGGCACCGCGGTGATCGGCTCGGGCATCGTCTCGGTCGCGACGCTGGCTCAGCCGTATGATGCGCTTGGCGACGCCGCCAAGATCGTCGGCTCCGGCCCGTTCGTGGTCGAGAGCGAGACCCTGGGCAAGGAGCTGAACCTTAGGGCACGCGCCGACTACAACTGGGGCCCGGCAAAGTTCGAGCACCAGGGCCGCGCCTATCTCGATGCCATCAAGTACATCATCACCCCCGAGGACAGCGTCCGCATCGGCGCCCTGCTTGCCGGCCAGGCCGACGTCATCCGCCAGATCCAGGCCTATGACGAGCCGCAGGTGAACGACGCCGGCTTCGAGATCTTTGCGCCCAACACCCGCGGCGTGAACAACTCGATTGCCTTCCGTCCGGACAACCCGCTGGTCGCCGACCTGAAGGTGCGGCAGGCGCTGACGCTGGCCACCAACCGCCAGGAGATCGTCGATACGCTGTTTTCGGCCAACTATCCGCTGGCCACCTCGGTGATCTCGCAGCACGCCGCCGGCTATGTCGATGAGTCCAGTAAGCTCGTCTTCGACCAGGAGAAGGCCAAGGCGCTGTTCGCCGAAGCGGGCTGGACGCCGGGCGCTGATGGCATTCTCGAGAAGGACGGCAAGAAGTTCGAGCTGACCATCTACGTGTCGCTGCCGCAGCCGCAGAACGAGCGCGTGCTGCAGCTGGTGGCCCAGCAGTGGGCGCAGATCGGCGTGAAGCTCAATGTGCTGGCCGGTGACGCCGGCAGCCGTACGCTCGACCAGCTCGATCCGCTGAAGACGCCGGTCACCGTGGCGATGGTCGGCCGCGCCGACCCTGACGTGATCAAGTCCGGTTTCTATCCCAAGAACCGTGACTGGCTGCTGCAGAAGGGTGGCTCGAGCGACAAGGTCCAGAGCTTCGTCGACGACAAGTTGAACGGCCTGCTCGAGGGCCTCGCCTCCGAGACCGACCGTGCCAAGCGCCTCGCCATCGCCGGCGAAATCCAGGGCTACGTGCTCGACCAGGCCTACATCATCCCGTTCTTCGAGGAGCCGCAGGCCTTCGCCACGGCCCCCTACGTGAACGGGCTGGCCTTCGAGGCCGTCGGCCGGCCGAGCTTCTACAACGTGTGGCTCGCTGCCCACTGATCTCCCCCCAAGTCCCGGGCTGCAACGCCCGGGGCCACCCCCTTGTTTTCGGAGCGCCGCCAATGTCGCGCTACATCCTGAGCCGGATCGGACAGGCCCTCTTCGTCCTCTGGGTCGCCTTTACCGCCGCCTTCCTGCTGCTGCAGGCGCTGCCCGGCGACGCCATCCTGATCAAGTTCCAGAGCCCCGACCTTGGCCTCGGTCCCGAGCAGATCGCCGCTCTGCGCGAGGCGTACGGCGTCGATAGCCCGCTCTGGGCGCAGTACCTGCAGACGCTCGGCAATTTCCTCACCGGCCAGTTCGGCTACTCGGTGGTCGGCTCGATCCCGGTGGCGCAGGAGCTGCTGGCTAACCTCCCGGCCACCGCCCGCCTCGCGAGCCTTGGCTTCACCCTCGCCGTGCTCCTCGCCTTCACCCTCGCGTTCCTCGCGACGCTCGCGCCCTTCAAGTGGCTGCGCGGCGCCATCCAGGCGATCCCGGCGCTGTTCATCTCCGTTCCGGTGTTCTGGCTGGGCATTATGCTGATCCAGATCTTCTCGTTCCGCTTGAAGTGGATCTCGGTGATCAACCCCGGCGAGATCGAAGGGCTGATCCTGCCGGTGATCACTCTCGCCATCCCGATCTCGGCACCGCTGGCGCAGATCCTGATGCGCAATATCGATGAAGCCTCGACGCAGCCCTTCGTCGCCGTGGCCCGCGCCAAGGGCGCTTCGCCCAGCTGGGTGCTGTGGAAGCACGTGGCCAAGAACGCCCTGCTGCCGACACTGACTATCGCCGGCATCCTCTTTGGCGAGCTGCTCGCCGGCGCGGTGATCACCGAAACCGTCTTCGGCCTCAACGGCATCGGCGGGCTCACCGAACGCTCAGTGCGCTTCCAGGATTCCTCGGTGATCCAGGCAGTCGTCGTGTTCTCGGCCGCTGCCTTCGTGATCGTCAATCTCGCCGTCGACCTTCTCTATCCCGTCTTCGATCCGCGCCTCAGGAAGGCCAGGAGAGCAACAGCATGAGCAGCATCGGTACCGTGGACGGCTTCGTTGCTACGAGCCGGTACCGCGAACGTTCGAGCCTCGTCGCCCGCCTCAGGCACGTCCAGCCCGCCCTAGTCGTTGCCTGGATCGTCGTTGCCGTCGTCGTGCTCTTCGCGCTGTTCCCACAGCTCTTCACCAGCTTCAACCCGGTGCAGGGCCTGCCGGCCGAAAAACTGAAGGCCCCGAGTGCGCTGCACATCCTGGGCACCGATGCGCTCGGCCGCGACCTCTTTGCCCGCATCGTCTACGGTGCAGTGCACTCGCTCACCGGCGCGTTCGTCGCCGTGGCGGTGGGGCTGGTTCTTGGCACCGCGCTCGGCGTCGTCGCCGGCTCGACCGGCGGCCTCGTGGAAGAGGCGATCATGCGGCTCGTCGACGTGCTGCTGTCGATCCCCGGCCTGCTGCTGATGCTCTCGATCATCATCCTTCTCGGCTTCGGCACGGTGAACGCTGCGATCGCCGTCGGCATCACATCGGTCGCGAGCTTTGCCCGCCTGTCGCGCTCCGAAGTCGTGCGCATTCGCCGCTCCGATTATGTCGAGGCCGCCTTCGGCTCGGGCGGCACCTTCGTTGCCGTACTCTGGCGCCACGTGCTGCCCAACTCGCTGGTCTCGGTGCTGGCCTTTGCCGCGCTGCAGTTCGGCAGCGCCATTCTTGCCATCTCGACCCTCGGCTTTCTCGGCTATGGCGCGCCGCCGCCGACGCCCGAATGGGGTCTGCTGATCGCGGAGGGCCGCAACTACATCTCGACGGCCTGGTGGCTGACCACCGCGCCCGGCATCGTCGTCGTGCTGGTGGTGCTCTCGGCCAACCGCATCAGCCAGTCGCTGGCGAGGGGCCGCTGAGATGACGACGCCCCTTCTCGCCGTCGAAAACCTCTCCGTCGCCTACGACGAGCGCGACCACGCCACCCGCGTCACCCACGATGTGAGCTTCACCATCGCTCCCGGCGAAGTGGTGGCGCTGGTCGGCGAATCCGGCTCGGGCAAGACCACCACCGCCCAGGCGGTGATCGGGCTCCTGCCCGAGAACGGCCGCATCGAAACCGGCAGCATCCGGCTCAACAGCGAGGACATCTCGCGCTGGTCCGGCAAGCGCTTCGATGCTATCCGCGGCAAGCAGATCAGCCTCATCCCGCAGGACCCCACCAGCTCGCTCAACCCGGTGAAGACCGTCGGCGCGCAGGTCGGCGAAATCCTCCGCATCCACGGCGAGCGCGACAGCAAGATCATCGCGGCCCGTGTCATCGAGCTCCTCGGCCGCGTCGGCCTTTCCGAGCCCGCGCTTCGGGCTAAGCAATACCCGCATGAGCTCTCGGGCGGCATGAGGCAGCGCGTGCTGATCTCCATTGCCATCGCGCTGAAGCCGCAGCTGATCATCGCCGACGAGCCAACCTCGGCGCTCGACGTCACCGTGCAGCGCCGCATCCTCGATCTGATCGACGAACTGCGCCGCGAGAACGGCACGGCCATGCTGCTGGTGACCCACGACCTGGGCGTCGCTGCCGACCGTGCCGACCGCATCGTGGTGCTGCAGGGCGGCCGCATCCAGGAGACCGGCGAGACCCAGGCGCTGCTGGCCAACCCACGCAGCCCCTACGCGCAGCGGCTGCTCGCCGACGCCCCTTCGCTCGCCACCGGCAGTTTCCGTACCCCACCGCTCGACGGCGACGACGCCATCATCGTCGATAGCCTCGTCCACGATTATCACGCCGATGGCCGGAAGGGTTTTCGCGCTGTCGACGGCGTCTCCTTCACCGTCCGCCGCGGCACCACCCATGCCATCGTCGGCGAGAGCGGCTCGGGCAAGACCACCACCGTTCGCGACGTCGTCGGCTTTGGCCGGCCCACCGCCGGCGCCATCCGCATCGAGGGCACCGATATTGCCTCGCTGAAGGGCGAGGCGCTGCGCAAGTTCCGGCAGACCATCCAGCTGGTCTACCAGAACCCCTTCTCCTCGCTCGATCCGCGCCAGACCGTCTTCTCGATCGTCGAGGAGCCGCTGATCAATTTCGGCGAGCGAGACGCCGCCGCCCGGGCTAGGAAGGTCAACGCCCTGCTCGAGCGCGTCGGCCTGCCCGAACCGCTCCGCGGCCGCCGCCCGCGCGCCCTCTCCGGCGGCCAGCGTCAGCGTGTCGCCATCGCCCGCGCGCTGATCCTCGACCCCAAAGTGCTGGTGCTCGACGAGGCGGTCTCCGCCCTCGACGTCACCGTGCAGGCCCAGATCCTGAAGCTCCTCGACGAGCTGCAGCGCGAGCGCGGCCTCACCTACCTCTTCGTCTCGCACGATCTCGCCGTGGTGCGGCAGATCTCGGACACCGTGTCGGTCCTCCACAATGGCCGGCAGGTCGAAGCCGGCCGGGTGGAGGAGGTCTTCCTTCGCCCGCAAAGTGCCTACACCCGCGAACTCATCGACGCCATTCCCGGAAAGCGGAGCCACGCCAATGCCTGACACCATCCCGAAGCGCCTCGGCTTCTTCACCCGGCTGCTCGATGACACCGGCCCCGGCGAGCGCTACCACAACGCCGCCGACCAGATCGTCCACGCCGAGCAGCACGGCTTCGACACCGCCTGGGTGGCGCAGCACCATTTCCATCGCGACGAGGGCGGCCTGCCGGCGCCGCTGGTGTTCCTGTCCTATGTCGCGGCGCGCACCTCGCGTATCCGCCTCGGCACCGGCATCATCACGCTGCCGCTCGAACAGCCGATCCGCGCCGCCGAGGACGCCGCCGTCCTCGACCTGCTCTCGGGCGGCCGGCTGGAGCTGGGCCTCGGCTCGGGCGGCACGCCGTCCTCGTTCACGGCCTTCGGCTTCGACGTGGCTGACAAGAACGCCATCTACGACAAGCACCTCGCCACGTTCCGCACCGCGCTCTCCGGCTCGCCAATCACCGGCGACACCAAGCTCTATCCCCCCGCGCCGCATCTGCTCGAACGCTTCTGGCAGGCGACGTTTTCGGTCGCCGGTGGTACCCGGGCCGGTAAGGCCGGCGACGGGCTGATGCTGTCGCGGACCCAGCCACGGCCGGCCGACAACCCCAAGGCCAGCCTCGCCGATCTGCAACGTCCGATCGTCGACGCCTATTACGAGCACCTGCCGCGCGAGATTGCGCCGCGCATCGTCGCCTCGCGCACCCTGTTCGTCGCCGACAACCGCGACGAAGCCCGGCACTATGCCGAGATCGGGCTCAGGAAGGCCGCTGCAGGACTCGCCAAGAGCGGCCATCGCTTCGAGAGCGACGATCTCGACCACCTGATCGCCGCCACCGACACCCATGTCGGCACCATCGAGGATGTTCTGGCGAGCCTCCATCGCGACACGACGCTGTCGCGCGTCACCGACATCGTCTTCCAGGTGCACTCGGTCGATCCGCCGCACGAACTGGTGCCGCGCTCGATCGAACTGATCGCCGCCCATGTCGCGCCCCAGCTCGGCTGGCAGAAGGCCGACAAGCCGGCCCCGCGCCTCAGCGTCGTCCGCTAATTTCAGAAGGAGGAATCCCATGAGCCACACCCAGATCGACATTATCGACCGGCTGGTCGGCATCGTCCCCGGTTCGAGGCTGGACACCGTCCGCCGCAACCGCGTGCAGGCCCGCGACAACGCGCAAGCGAGCTATGACGCGCTGTTTTCGCCCGCGACGCCCGGCACCGTGCTGATCGAGGAGCGCTTCGCCGTCGCCTATTTCGTTGCCGGCCTCCATCGCAATGAGGGGGTCGCCGCCTTCTACCGCGAGGCCCTCGGCCACCACGACCGCGCCGGCCTGCTCGGCGCCATCAGCGCCGAAATCCGCCGCGGTGAAACTACCGGTCCCTACGGCACCTATCCCTCCGGCCCGCTGACGGCCGAGGACACGCCCGGCCTGCTGTACGCCCCCGATCCAACCAACCGCGCCGTGCTCGGCCGCCTCGAAGCGGCGCTCGTCCATGCCCACCTGCTGGTCTTCCGCCCCCGCGACGCCAGCTCTGCCGCCCTCCAGGCGCTGCTCAATGCCGGCTGGTCGACCGACGACATCGTCACGCTCAGCCAGCTCGTCGCCTTCCTCTCCTTCCAGATCCGTGTCGTCACCGGGTTGCGGGCGCTAGCCGCCGCCGACACCCAGTCCATCGCCGCCGAGTGAGCAACATGACCCAGGCCATCACCTACAACGACCCCAACCGCCCCGTCGCCTTCACCCAGGCTAATATCGGCTGGGCCCCTTGGCTCGAGCCGCTGAAGGAAGAGGAACTGACCCAGCGCCACTGGGACGGGCTCACCGAGGCGAGCCGTGCCAAGTCGCCCTATTTCATGCTGCTGGCCCGCGATCCCGACATCCTCGGCGCGCGCACCCGCACCGACCAGGACATCTTCTACAACCCCGATGCCGGCCTGCCTCGCGCCGAGCGCGAACTCGCGGCCGCCGCGACCTCGCGCTACAATGGCTGCATCTTCTGCGCCTCGGTCCACGCCCGCTTCGCCTCGACCTATTCGAAGCGCAGCGAGGACTTGGACAAGCTCCTCGCCGACGGCGTGAACGTCGACCTCGGCCCGCGCTGGAACGAGCTCGTCGATGCCTCGGTCAAGCTCACCGCCACTCCCTCCGAGTTCGGCCCCGCCGAGATCGCGTCGCTGCGCGAGCAGGGCCTCGACGATTTCGCCATCGCCGACCTGATCCAGGCCGCCGCCTTCTTCAACTGGGCCAATCGGCTGATGCTTTCGATCGGCGAGCCCACCCCGGCCGCCGCCTAGGGCGCCATCTATATAGACGGACGGAAGTCCTCGAAGAATGCCTCCAGCCCTCGTGGCGCTGAGTGCTGGAGGATCAACAGCATGCGCCTCGGCGGCTACCGCTGAATTACGACAGTGAGTAATGGCCTCACTCGGTAATACTTTGACTCCCATGCCCCAGAGGCGTCTTGTACTTGCATGAGCAATCGAGCCAGCCACACCTCACGCAAGCGCGTTTCCGTAGCCCTGGTCCCAGGGCAGGTCGAACGCCTTGACTATCTGGCCCGCCATGCAGGAGTGACGCGCCTGGAGATGCTGCGCCGTATCCTGTCGCTGGAGCTCGGAAAGAGGCCCGGATGGGCAACCCTTCACTAAAGCGACCATTGGCCTTGAATTGGGCCTGGTGGCTCGGCGCCTTGGTCGTGATCACCGGTGCGATGGCTCTGTCCATAGCCCTGGTGTGGCTGCTGGCATAGTTTTCAATCGCATCAACGGGGGCGGCTCGCCGCCTCAGGGAGTTCGCCATGGGCGACAGCAATCTTGCCATTAAGCGCAGGGCACGTTCATCGCGCGCGGTCGAGCGCGAGCATGAAGAACACGTCATTGCTCCATTCAGCCCGCTGCTCGCGACTTACCACCGCAAAGCCGCCTTCATCACGCGCCAGGCGACATCCGGACGGCTCGACGGCAATGCCTCTCGTGCGCTCGGTCGGGTCATCGACGAGCTGGTCGAAGAAATCGAGGGCACGCGCCGCGACTTTTCTGCGCGAACCGGCAACCTGCCGGCGCTGAGCCGAGTTGAGGATATGCGAAGGTCAATGGACCAGGTGGTCGAGCTGCTGAAGGACCTGCGTCGGAAGATGCCGAACCACAGTTTGGCTGAGGGGCCTCCCGTGCGGTGACACCGGGCGAACCAAAGGTAACGGATGCGCACCAAATACCACGTGCTCCTGAATCCAAACTCTGGCGGCGCGATGCGGCAGGGCATTACAGCCGACCGGCTGCTCGCGCTGTTCGCAGAGCGCGGGGACCCGATCAGCCTCGACGCTGACCCGAACCGATCATTCGAGGATCGGCTGCGCCTCGCTCGAAACAGCACGGCGGACATTCTCCTGGCGGCAGGTGGCGACGGAACGGCGACGGGCATGGCGGGCGTCGCCATCGAGACCGGGCGACCCCTGGCAGTGTTGCCGTTGGGAACGGCCAATCTGCTGGCCCGGGATTTGTCGATTCCCTCAACCCTTGAGGGTTGGTTCGGCGCCTTTGATGCGATGGTGCCGCGCCGCATGGACGTCGGCGAAATCAACGGCCGCATCTTCCTCCACAAGGTTGTCATCGGCGCCGTGCCCGGCATAGCCGCCGCACGAGAAAAACTGCGTGGCCGAGGGGACTTGGCCGCAAGGCTCGGCTTCCTTGGTCACCTGATCCGTCGGCTGTCGCGCGTACGCCGCTTCGCCGCCGAAATAACCACAAGGGACGGCGAGCCGCGTATCGAGCGCGTGCAGTCCATCGCGGTTGCCAACAACGACTACGCCGAGGGGCTGGGCCAGCTGTTTCAGCGCCAACGGCTGGATGGCGGGACCCTGAGCATTTACCTGCTGCGACACCTCACCGTTCGCGACGCGCTGCGGCTCGCCGCGGAGATGGCTCTGGGGACCTGGCGGAACGACGATGTCCTCACGATTGAGAATGTCCGCGCCGTGGTCGTGCGGACGCGATGGCTGCGCATACGCGCCATGGTCGACGGTGAGATAGTCACCCTCTCCAGCCCTCTGAGGTTTCGCGTCCTGCCCCTGGCGCTGACGATTCTGGCGCCCCCGGAACCAGCCGAAGCTGCAACTCCCCTAGAGGCATCCTGACCTATGCGGATCTGTCATCTCTCCGACTTGCATTTCGGCCACCACGATACGCGGCTCGCCGAGGGGTTGGCCGACGACCTGACCAGCCAGCACCCCGACCTTGTCGTGGTCAGCGGGGACTTTACCCAATTGGGGTCCGAGGAGGAGTTTCAGGTTGCCAAAGCGTTTCTCGATACCTTGAGCACACCCGTGTTTGCCGTCCCCGGCAACCACGATGTCCCGGCGCGCAACCTCGTCCGCCGCTTCCTCGACCCATATGGTCTCTATCGAAAGTACATCGCGAATGACCTCGAACCCTTCACCGAGATGGGAGGCGTGGCGATCGCCGGGATCAAGACCTCGAGGCGCCTCAGGGCCGGGTTGAACTGGGCCCACGGATCCATCAACCGGGAGCAACTGGATGCGGTGGAGCGGCAGTTTGAGGGTGCATCACCGGGCGCGCTCCGGATCGTCGTCGCGCATCACCCGCTGATGCAGCCGGAGACGGTCGCCGAAAAGCCCATGAGGTTGGTCAAGCGCGCCGACCTGGCCCTCGAAACCTTCACCCGGCTCGGTATCCGTTTGGTGCTATCGGGACACTTTCACCTGTCCTACGTGCGTAAGCACGAGCATCCGGGATCGATCGTCCAAGGCGCACCCTCGGGCCTGCGGCGCGCCGCACTCGCTCCCATTCTCGTAGCCCAGGCATCATCCACGATTTCAACCCGCCTTCGCGGTGAGCCCAACGGTTACAACCTCATCGACATCGAGCGGGGCCGCATAACTGTAACGGTGCGTGACTGGAGCACCGCCGGCTGGGTGACGAGAGAAACAGCCTCCGCCTCGTCCGAAGCGATGCCGTCTGAAGGTCAGGTCAGCCCTTCTTGAATCATCCGCGTCCGGGCTGGTTCTGACGGTATGGCCGAAACCTTGTTGCCGGCTAGCGCTTCTGGTTGAACCCGCCGCTGGTGTTGTCTTCCGGGTCCTTGTTGAACGGGCGCTGCAGCTCGATCTGCCGGCTCGTCTCGACCGCTCGGTCGACGATCTCGGGATCGGTTTCCGCAATCGAGGAGTCGAAGCCCTGATCCAAGGCCTGTTGCCCCATCCAGACTTCCCGGGCTCGGTGCCAGTATTCCTCGTCGCGTCCCTCGGGACGGCCATCGTACTCCCAGAGATAATACGCGGTATCGCGGATCGACTGGTCGATGGACGGGTCAACGATGAGGGAAATCGGCTCATGGCCGTGGGCCGCTCTGTCCTGCAGTTGCTGGATGCCAGCGGCTTCGGAGTTCGGCAGTTCCAATTCGAGACGTTCGAGGGCCTCGCCGACGCGCTGCGCGATCATCGGGCTGAATTCGTGGTCCGGCCAGGTGTTCTCGTAGTCG
Source organism: Devosia sp. P1_H9 (assembly GCF_056405135.1). Classification (NCBI taxonomy): domain Bacteria; kingdom Pseudomonadati; phylum Pseudomonadota; class Alphaproteobacteria; order Hyphomicrobiales; family Devosiaceae; genus Devosia; species Devosia sp. P1_H9. Next base: position 186,070 of record NZ_JBFUCQ010000003.1, on the reverse strand, counting down.
CGCAGCTCGTCAACGGTAATCCCGGCTGCCAAGGCGAACTGCTCTGGATCGAGTCCAAGCGAGAGGCGCCGGTTGTGATCACCCTTGGGCTGGCGCTGGGCGGGGTCGATGGGAAAGGTCATTTCTCGCGGCTCCTTCATGGGGCTCCAAAGACAATCTTCGGCGCCCCGAAAAGTTGCCGCCCGCCGGTGAAACTGCGGCTCGGCCACAGCGAATCCCACCCGAGGTGGGAACGGCCGAGGCATCGAGACTAGAAATCGAGGGTCCTCAACAGCCGCCGAAATGCCGCGTCCACGTCTGCGATGCGGGGATGGGCAGGCTCCGCGGCGATGGCTTCGCTAAACCGAACGAACTCGCTGTGCACCTCGGCGATCACCTCCAGGCGCCGACCGCGCAGCGTATCCCGCTCTTTCTCGGTGGTAAGGCGGGAGGCTTCCCTGGCCGACGAACTGGCCGCGTACAGGTTCCATTGCTGCAGCTTGGGAAGAAATGGCGCGACCAGCGCGCTTGCCCGTCGGTGGGCGATCACGTCTGGATTTGGGCTTCGTTCACGGCTGCTGTCGGTCATCCGCCGAATCTAGACAGCGGGCAGTCGTCGCGCATTTCACTAAGTTAATCAGTGCTAGCGACGGTGCTTTTCCAGGTGGAGGTAGGTTGGATCGAACTGCCCCAACTCCTGCAGCAACGGCCAGTCGTTGATCTTCACCACGCCGTCCTGCCACTCGATCGTCCCCGTTCGCCTGAGGCGCTGCAGCGTCCGGTTGGTGTGAACGATCGACAGACCGAGGGCGTCGCCGAACTGCGTCTGGGTCAGCGGAAATGGGTACCGGGTTCCCGTGGCGAGCCCTGCCGTCTGCGCCCGGACGAACTGCTCGCAAAACAGATGCGCCATCTGCTCGTCCGCGGTCAGCCGCCCCTTCGTGACCATCCACTGCCGATGGATCGACCCATCGAGCAGCGTCAGCAGCCACAGCACCCGCGTGAGGTGAGGAAATCGCTCGGTGATCTTGAGGAGGCCCGTATGCGGAAAGCTCACGACGCGGCACGGGGTGATCGCCGTGACCGAGTGGTCCATCAGCTGCAACGGGAAAGAGTGGAGGTCGACAAAATCTCCGGCAACGTGGAGCCCCGTGATCTGCCGCCCGCCATCCTCGACGGTGGAATACCGGCCGGTCATCCCCTTCACCACCAGAGTGCTGTTGGAAGGCCGATCGCCCTGGCTAACGATATCCTCGCCGGCGGCGAACGATTGGGCGTCGCCTGCCGATGCCAGGACGATCGCCCGCTCTTCATCCGACAGCTCGTCCCGCACCGAAACCATGGCAAAGAACGGATCGAACTCCTCGAGTGCCGGCTTCGCCATGCTAGCTGCCGTCCTTCTCGCGAAGGTCCTCGAGTTCATAGTCGAGCGTGACGTCGAACTGCGGGCTATCGGCGTCGCGCACATGGATCGAGAGCCGCCGCTCGTCGCCGTCCCGAGGCAGATAGTCACGCGCCATCTCGGTCAGTGCGATGGTGGCCTGCAGCCGGGCGGCGTTTGCATCCGGCAACTCCACGCCGACGTCATCGCGCGTCAACTCCGCGCCGTCTCGGATGTCGAAATAGAACTTCATGTCCCGCCCTGCCGCTGCTGGAGATCTACCGGAGGGCAGATCACTGCGTGCGCGTCGAACGCACACCCTGGCTTGCAACGAGTCTCCCGAATATGTGTTCCATCGCGCCGGCACTGACCCCGTCAGGCTCTATCCCGTTGAGCCGCCGATCCTTCTGCGCGATCTCGAGGCCGGACGGTTAGTGCACCGGCTCAACCATCGTCTCCGCGATGGCCGTTTCCAGCTCATCGAGTCCGAACGGCTTGGACACCGTGGTCACGGCCACATCCGTCTTCGGCAAACTGGCATAGCCCGTCGTGACGATCGTCGGCATCAAGTGCCCCTTTAGACGCATGGCGTCCATCATCTGCAGCCCGGTCATGTGCGGCATGCCCTGGTCGGAGACGACCAGGTCGAACCGGTTACCCTCGATGAGTTCCAGAGCCTCTCGTGCGGATCCGGCGCTGGTGACCTGGTGACCAAGATCTTCGAGCATGGCCACGGTGTTGATCAGCACCAGCGGGTCATCATCCACCGCCAATATGCTGAGCGCGCGCCCGCCATGTGGCGCTCTTGCTTCTGCTTCCACCATCACCTCGCTTTGACCCTCGGCCAGGGGCAGCCAGATCTCCGCCCGGGTTCCCTGTCCCTTTTTGCTCTCCAGGTGCAGGCGACCGCCCGACTGCATGGCGAGGCCGTGGACCATCGCCAGGCCCAGGCCGGTCCCCTGTCCCACTTCCTTCGTCGTGAAGAACGGTTCGGTAGCACGTGAAAGGGTGACCTCATCCATGCCTTCGCCATCATCCTCGACGGCCAGCACCAGATAGTGGCTGGGACGCGGTTCCGACCCCTGAGATGCTTTTCGCACCGCGGTGGAGAGGGTAATGGATCCGCCATTGGGCATCGCGTCCCGCGCGTTGAGCGCCAGGTTGAGGATGGCGTTTTCCAGCTGGGCAGGATCCGAGCGTGCCTTGGGGGCGTTGGCGGGCAGCCGCAGGCCGACGAGTATGGACGGGCCCAGCGAGCGCTCCAGCATGTCGCGCATGCCCAGCACCAGCGCGCCGATGTCGATCGCAACCATCGTCAGCTCCCGGCGCCGCGCAAATGCCAGCATCCGCTGCGTGAGCGCCGTTCCGCGCCTCGCGCCCTTCAAGGCGTTCTCGATAAATGGCAGATGAGGGTTGTCGGCCGGCAGCCGTCTCATCACGGTTTCGAGGCTGCCTTGCACCGCCATCAGCAGGTTATTGAAATCGTGGGCGATCCCGCCCGTCAGCTGCCCGATCGCCTCCATCTTTTGCGCCTGGAAGAGAGCTTCGCGGGCCGCTTCCAGCTCCGCTTGCGTGTTGCGCCGCTCAGTGAGGTCGCGCGTTATCTTGGCGAAGCCGACAAGCTGGCCGCTCGGATCCATGATCCGGTCAATAACGACGTGGGCCCAGAAGCGTGTTCCGTCCTTTCGGAGCCGCCATCCCTCCTGCTCGATACGGCCTTCTTCACGCGCGCGTCTGAGGTTCTGCGCCGGCAGGCCATTCTGCCTGTCCTCATCGACGTAAAACACCTCGAAGTTTGTGCCGATGATTTCGTCCGCGGTGTACCCTTTGAATCGTTGGGCGCCGGCGTTCCAGTTGGCGACCCGGCCGGTCGGATCGAGCATGTAGATGGCGTAATCGGTAATGGCCTCTACCAGTAGGCGGTAGCGCCCATCGATCGAAAGTGAATCGGCATAGTTCTCGGATTTCGTCACTTCGGTCCTATCTGACAGCCTCATCCAACTCCGCTGGGGGCAGGAGGTTCCAGCAGGCGAGAGCGGCGGAGCAACGGAACCCTTTGACCCCCTGCTGGTTGGTTGGCGATCAACCACAGGGAGTGAAGCATGGGTATCCTTTGGACAATCCTCATCGGGTTCGTGGCAGGCGTTATCGCCAAGTTCATCGTGCCCGGATCGGGAGGCCCGTCAGGCTTCGTCTTGACGACGATCCTCGGGATCGTTGGAGCCTTCGTCGCAACCTTTCTTGGCCAGGCGCTGGGCTGGTACTCGGCAGGCGAAGGCGCTGGCCTCATCGGCGCTGTTGTCGGCGCCGTCATCGTACTTTTCGTCTGGGGCGCCGTTGCGCGCCGCCGGGCATAGGAGGACCTCATGGCAAACCGCCTGCCTTCAATGCTGGCGCTGCTCGGCCTGCTGGCCGTCGCCGGCTACCAGAATCGCGACAAGATCGGTGAAGCACTCAAGGGACTGCAGAAGCCCGGCAGCGATCCAAATGCACAAGGCGGCCTGGGGGGCATGCTCGGCGGTCTTGGCGACCTGCTCGGCGGCGGCAATGGATCGGGCAACGTGCTGACAGGTGGGCTCGGCGATCTTCTCGACCGCTTCAAGTCCTCCGGCCAGTCCGAAACGGCCGACTCCTGGGTGAACCCCGATGTCCCCACCCGCGGCCTTGGCCCCGACGAGGTGGCACGGGCCATCGGCGACGAGAACCTGTCCGAACTCTCGAAGCGCACTGGCCTCTCCCGCGACGAGCTGCTCCGGCGACTGGCTACGGCGATACCGGAAACCGTCGACAAGATGACCCCGGGCGGACAGATGCCCACCGAAGACCAGGCCCGCGGCTACTTCCAGATCTGACACGAGACGGGCGGACCGCAAGGCGGYCCGCTCCTGCTGGCGGCGCGGCTTTCCTCATCACAGTCCTCATATCCCTCCCGACCTCACATGGTTCCGGAACCTTTTGTTCCGATCGAGATTTTAGTCTCCAGAATGCGGTGGCCTGAGCGACAACGGAGCTGAAGATGGCCCGAACGATCGCCGCATTCTTTGTGCTGTGTGCCGCCTTCCTCATGTCTGCAGCGCTAACCGTGAGTTCATTGACGTTCACGGCCGGCACTGTCGCGCGGATGGCGAGCCTCTCGCCTGTCAGGGCGAATATCCGACCCAGCTATGTGGCTTCGACCGTCGTCACTACGGCGGACGATCTCAACGTCGCCAGGTCCGTCCCTGCCGTGCCGGTATCCATGACGACCGAACCGCCTCCGGCCAGCGCGCCTGCATTCACCGTGGCCGTCGACTCGCTCCGCGTTCGGTCGAGCCCAGCCAAAGACAGCCCGCAGGTGTTCGGCTTGCACAACGGCGCCATGGTGACCGTCTCCGGCACCGAACGCGGCTGGATGCTGATCACCGCCGAAGGCGGCCGAACCGGCTGGGTCTACGGAAAGTTCCTGCGCCCTGCTGCCCCCGGCCAGCACCCTGCTGCCCCCGGACAGCTGCAAGCGCAGCTCGAGTAACGGGCCTGTTGAGAGGTCCGCATGATGCCCAGCTCCGCCGCAACTTAGGGCATCAGGCAGCGGGCGCCCCCAACCAGGGCGCCCGCCGTTATTTGTATCCCCGGATGCCGCGAGCAGGGCCGGCAGGCACCCTTCCCAGACGAACGCCCTCTGACGCCTGTAGATCGCCTCTCCGTAGCCTCGTTATTCTTGTCCAAAGACGATCAAACCCCCGTTGGTTGAGCAACGGGGGTTTGACCATCAGTGTGGACCCCGCTGTGCGGGGCGTTCGACACAAGCGGCGGCATGTATCGGACGGTAAACTAACTCGAATACTTGTGACCGGTTCCGCATTTTCTTTGAGATGTCATAGCGACTTAGGTCGCCATGCCCAGTGGGCCTCAAGTCTGGGGTCAGGAACCAGGCGCCCTCAGCGAGCTTGTTTCTCCAGGAGCGGCGGCCGCGAGTTCCCTCTCGGTGCCCCACACGGCGGTCGCCGCTCCCCAAGGATCTGGACACAAGGATCTGACACAAAGAATGCGTCGACCAATTGTTTCTATCGCTCTGTTCTGTGGCGCGGCGCTCCTTGCGGGAGCGCTTACTGTATCCGGCCTCAGCTTTACCGCGGATACGGTTGCCAGGGTTGCCTCGATAGCTCCGGTCAAGACCTTCAACCTGAAGCCTAGCTACGTGGCCTATCTGCCGACGGCGAAAGCCGACGACTTGAACATCGCGAAATCGGTGCCGGTGACGATCAAAGCCCCCAACCCGCCAGGTCCAACGGCTACGTCGCCGGCATCGACTTTTTCCCATTCCGTCGCCGTGGAGTCGCTCCGGGTCCGTGAAGCGCCGGTCAAGACCAGCCGGCAAGTCTTTCTGCTCGGCGGCGGCACCAAGGTCACGGTCGGCAGGACCGAACGCGGCTGGGTGATGATCACTGCCGAGGATGGCCGGGCAGGCTGGGTTTACGGCAAGTTTCTCAGTCCCCTGGGTCAGGTGGCGGAACTCCACTAGCAGGCTCGCAAGTCGAGGCCATCGGGGCCTCAGGGTAGCCGGCCGCCGACGTCGATACCTCTCGGCGTCGTTCGGCATGCGCGCGTACAAGTCGACTATCACACTGAAATCACAGCAGTTTTCGGAACGAGCACGACCCCTGGACGTTGTTTGGACAGGTCCACATGTATGGAGAAATCAAATGGCCGATCGTGAAACCATTGTTACTTCGAGTGGCGGAGGGGTGGGTGTCGTCGCTGGCATCCTGCTCGTCATCGTCATCGCTGTCGGACTGTTTCTCTACTTCAACGGCACCTTCGGCTCGAAGACCGTCGATATCGATGTTCCGGCCGTGACTGTCGACGTCAAGCCTGATGGCCAGTGACGCCGTCTGAATAGCCCGCTGCAGATGGCCGGCTGGCAGCCCACTGCCGCTGGCCATTCCCCACCAAAATCCGGAGCCCGAACCATGCTGCGATCCCTGGCGCTGATCACCCTCTATGCCTTCTCGATCTCGATGCTGGTGGTTGCCTACAGTGTCGGTTTGGGGGCCTGATTTCGGTGGCTAAGTGCCGAACCGGACCGGACCCTGATTGGACCCAGGATGGTCCATCGGTCGGCCAAGCGCACCCAGCATACCAGCTCTGCCGGAACCACTCGCCAGCGGCCCAAGTTAGATCGCCTTGACGCTTCTCACGGGGACTGCATGCCGGACATTTGGAACTCGCCGCGACAGCGGATACTGCAGGGCTTGATCCAGATGGGCGATGAGGTGGCGACCTGCGCCATCCATAATGCCTCGCGAACCGGGGCTCTCCTCCACCTCTCGCCCAACTCGCAGCCACCCTCGAGCTTCGACCTGGTCGTGCCCAATGGCGGCAATGTCCGGTGCTCGGTGGTTCGCCGCTCCCGGGGTGCGATTGCCGTTCGCTTTCATCACGGCTGACCGACCTTCCGCCGGCCTCCAGCAGACCCGACGCGTCGGGTTCGGAATTTCGCATTTCCGCGGAACAATCGCTGTCAGCGGAAGTTCTACGTCTGCCGCAGCGTCCGGCATCAATTGGAGGAGTACCATGCCCAATCAGAACAAGGATGCGAACCGCAATAAGCAGTCCGGCCAGGCCGGACGGCAGGGCGGCAAGGGTGGTCAGCAGTCTGGCGGTGCCGATCAGGGCCGCCAGCAGGGCGACCAGAATCGCCAGGGCCAGCGGCAGATGGATGACGACATGAAGCGCGATTCCAGCAACCGCCCCAACCCCGACAAGCACTGAAACGACCAGCCCGGCCGGTGGGAAACCACCGGCCGCACGAGTGTAGACAATGAGTGCGACCCCCTTAGATCTGAACGATCTGCTGCCCGCCTGGCAGCGTAAACTCGCGCACCGCCTGGACCAGCCCGAACTCGAGAGCCTGCGCGGGCGAGATATGGATCTCGCTGTGGCGTCGCGCGGCGAGCACCTCCTCGGGGATGGTGGAGCGCTGACGCAGGATATTGTCCGTGCGATCATCGTCCGCCAGTGCCGCATCCAGCGTTGATTGCAGCCGGCGCGCGGTCATCTCGGCGCCCCCCATCGTCGTCGGGTGGATCATGAACATCGCGTGGCTCGAGCAGTATCGCTCGCTTGCCGCGAGGAACACCGACACCGCGATCGAACTGACGCTCCCGGTATTGTAGACCACCAGGTGCAGCGGCAGCGCCCGGATGTGGTTGAACAGGTAGATGCCATCCGCGACATAGCCACCGTTGGACGAGAAGGCGAGGTGAACGGTCCCCACCTCGGCATTGGCGGCCGAGTTCAAGGCGGCCGCGATGCGCCCGACACCGCTCGGCTCGATCAACCCGGTGAAGCCGAAATAGGCGACGGAATCCGACATTTCCCCTCCAGCGAAGTGACCGTTCGAGTTCCGCGCCTCAGGCCAGCTTGTTTCGTGATGTTCTGCTCAATCGACGTGGACGACGAAGTTGTCGGGAAAGCTGAATTCACCGCGCAGCACCCGAGCCGGCCCGGTGTCCTCGAAACCCGTGCCGGACGTCTCGTGCACGGAATAGAGCTTCTCGTCGCGGAAGGCGCTGGCGATGACCTGAGTGATCGACAGCGGCACGCGGCCGACCAGTTGGCTGGCCTCCTCGAGCGCAGCAATCGCGCGGGCCTCGCCAGAGGAATGGGCCAGAACCACGACCTCGCCCTGGTTCAGGGCGCGGTCCCAACCCGGATCGTCGGGGGCGGCCGCGGGCACCAGACGATAGATGGTCATCGCACTCTCCTGGGATCGGGCAGTTGCAGGTTAACTCCCGGGAGGAAACCCCGGTTCCGCAGCTTTGCCGCGCAACCTGGGCTCCCGACCACTCTCTGCGCGTTTTCGCGCAAACCTCCGGAACTTCGGCGCTTCCTGCTCATTGGTCTTGCATCGGCTTAGGCGAAGCGTCCGTCAGCGAGCCGCATCTGATCCCAAACAGGAGCAGTGCGATGAGCACCCCAGACTATCCCTCGAGTTCAGGACTACCGGGCTCGATGCCCGAACGCGTGCGCGACGATACCGCGGATCTGGCGCAGACCGCGCAGAAGGACCTTGCCGACCTCGGCGAGGAGGTGAAGGAGCAGGCCGCCTTGCTCGGCGAGGAGGCAAAGGCCCAGTTCGATGAAGTCGCCGCAAAGACCAAGGGCATGGCGAGCGAGCAGAAGCAGCTGCTGGCCGGCCAGCTCGATGGCGTTTCCCGGGCCTTCGACAAGGTCGCCGGCGAACTGGAGAGCCAGGACGACAGCAGCGCGCACTACGTCCGCATGATCGCCGATGGCGCCCAGCGGCTCACCTCCACGGTGCGCGACCACGATGTCGACGACATCCTCGCCATGGTGCAGGATTTCGGCCGGAAGCAACCGGCCGCCTTCATCGGCGCAGCGGCGTTGCTAGGCTTTGCAGCGAGCCGCTTTGTCCGCGCCAGCGCCTCGCGGCGCGACGCATCGGACAATCGCCTGTCCCCCGTTCCGCGGCCCTCCTACGCGCCGGCCGCTACGCCGAACGCCGGTGACGGGCAGGTGATGGGAGGTCCAGATGACGGAATATGAGCAACACCGGTCCTTGACGGATCTCTTCGGTTCGCTGGCCAACGACGTCTCGGGTCTGTTCCGCAAGGAGATCGAGCTCGCGAAAAGCGAGGCTGGTGAGAAGCTGGACGTCGCCTTGGACGCGTCCAAGGGCTTCGCCGTCGGAGCAGTCCTGGCCATCGGTGCGGTGGGTGTGTTTCTCGCCGCGCTGGTCACCGGGTTCTCATGGGTGCTGGTCGCCTTCGGCATGTCCGATGACGCCGCCGGCTTCGTTGCCTCACTGGTGGTGGCGCTCGTCGTGGGCGGCATCGCGTGGTCCTTCATTTCCCGCAGCCTCGACGCCTGGAAGGCTTCGCGGCTCAACCTCAAGCGCACGACCCACTCGCTGGCGCGCGACGCTGAGGTCGTAAAGGAGAGTTTCTGATGAGCAGCTTTGACAAAGACTCGGCCCAGCTGGAACGCGAGGTCGAAGAGCAGCGTCGCCGGGTCGAAGACCGCATCGGCGAGATCCGGCAGCGCCTGACCCCTGGGCAGCTGGTGGACGAGGCATTGGCCTACACCAAGGGCGGCGGCCAGCAGCTGGTCTCCAATCTAGGCGCCACGATCACCAACAACCCGCTGCCAGCAGCGCTGCTGGGTATTAGCCTGATCTGGCTGATGTCGGGGCAGGGACCCAGCCTGGGCAACCGCGACACGCCGAAGGTCCGGCCACAGGATGAGCCCGAGTACCCCTACGCCACCGTATCGGGTGGCATGCGGCGGATCAGCCACCAGGAAGATCAGGCTGGCAAGTGGTACAGCGAGTTCGAGGACATAAGCGGCAGGCGCTACAAGGCGGAGTCCAATGAACTCGGCCATCGGCTCGGCGCATTCGTCGATGGTGCCGGACGCAAGTTCGGCGGCTTCATCGACGACGCCGGCCATCGCGTGCGGGACTTCCAGGATGAAGCGGGCAACCGTTTCGACGAGGCCGCCGGCTGGGCATCGCACCGCTGGCACGACATGCGGCACGGCGTCGGCGCCGCCATGGGCGAAGTTGGCCACCAGGCGCAGGTGCTCGGTGGCGCGGCTCAGCATCAGATGGATCGGGCCAGCCGGATGGTGGTCGACACGTTCCAGAACCAGCCGCTAATCGCCGGCGCACTCGCCTTCGCCGCCGGTGCGGCGGTCGGCGCAGCGTTGCCGCACACCGCCGAAGAGGATCGCCTCGTCGGCAAGGCCGCAGATGACGCCCGCCGGGCCGCAGCCGAAGCTGCCTCCGGCATCTACGAGGAAGGCAAGGCGCGTGCCGCCGAGCTCTACGAGAAGGGTAAGGAAAGCGCCGCCCAGGTCTACGACGACCTGCTCGAGGAGCCGGCGCCCCGCAGCACCGAGCTGCACTGACGCCAACAGGCTTTGCCGCCACCGGTGGCAAAGCCTTCCCCGCTGCTAGCCTCGGATCAAGATGCGCGCAGGCCCGCGCCGCTCCATCACATTGATCGCGGTCTCTGCCCCGGCGCGGCGGATGGCCACGTCGAGCTGCCCCGCGCCGACCCTGAGCTTGCGCAGCACCAGTTCGTCGAGAAAGCCCGGTAGCACCGCGTGATCGAAGGTGATCTCGGCATTGGCCGGGTCGAACACCAGCCCCAGGCAGGACCGCAGCAGCGAGAACGGCGTCGCGGCGGCCCAGGCTTGCGGCGAGCAGGCGACGGGGTACGAAGTAGGGCTCTGCCCGCTCTTCCGCGGAAAGCCGCAGAACAGCTCCGGCAGCCGGCGCAGGTCGGTCTGCGACGACGCGGCGAACAGCCCCTCGAAGATGCGAGCGGCATGGCGCCGGAAGCCATACCGCGCGAAGCCGGCAGCGATCATCGCATTGTCGTGCGGCCACACGGAGCCGTTATGGTAGCTCATCGGATTGTAGCGCGCCTCGGTCGAGGCCAGCGTCCGAACGCCCCACCCGCTGTAGGACGTAGGCGCCATTAGCGTCGCAACCACCGGAGCCGCCCGTTCGGGATAGGCGATGCCGGTATAGAGCGCGTGCCCGGCATTGGAGCTCTTCACCCGGCACGGGCGCTTCTCGCCATCGAGCGCCAGCACGTAGGTGCCGAGTTCGGCATCGAAGAAGGCCGCATCGAACCGCTCGCGCAGCCCCTCCGCCCGATGCCGCAGGTCGACCGACAATTCGTCCCGGCCCAGCCGCCGCGCCATCTGGCTCGCCGCGAGTTGCGCGCCATAGACATAGGCCTGCACCTCTACGAGCGCGATCGGCCCGCCGGCCAGCTTGCCATCTGCGTGGAACACCGAGTCGTGGCTATCCTTCCAGCCCTGGTTGGCCAGCCCGCCCGGTCGCCCGCCGCCATACTCGACGAAACCATCGCCATCGAGATCGCCGTACTGATCGATCCAGCCGAGCGCCGCCTCGATATGGGGCCACAGGGAACGGATGGCTTCCAGATCGCCGGTGCGCTCGAGATAGGCGCCGGCCAGCACCACGAAGAGCGGCGTCGAGTCGACGCTGCCGTAATACCGGCGGAACGGCACCTCGCCCAGTATGGCCATCTCGCCACCACGCGCTTCATGCAGGATCTTGCCCGGCTGCGCCTCGCTGAGCGGGTCCGTTTCGCGGGCCTGCAGCGCCGCCAGGTGCCGCAGCACGCCGAGCGCGAGCGCCGGATCGATCCACAGCATCTCCATCGCGGTGATCAGCGCATCGCGGCCAAACACCGTGCTGAACCAGGGAATGCCGGCATACGGATAGGGGCCGTCGCTGGTCGACGTCACGAGCATGTAGAGATCGGCGACGGCACGGCTTGTCGTCTCGTCGAACACGTCGTTCGAACTCTCGATCTCGACGGCGCGCGAGGTGCCCAGCCGCAGCGCCCGGCGCGAGTCGCGCAGCGCCCGCAAAAACCCCATGCGGCCGGTCGGCCGATCGTCGTCGGAGCCGCAGCGCACCTCGATGAACACGGCGAACGTTTCGGCGGCCTCCAGATCGATCTCGAACACCGCCTGGTTGGCCATGAGCCGCGTCGGTTGCGGATCGAACCGCAGCACCGTCTCGCGCCGTTCGGCATCGAGCCCGGTGTAGGAGAGATGAACCGCTGCGTCCTTGACGGTCGGCGGGTTCAGCGTACCGCGCTGCGGGCGGTGGCTGCCGCGCACCTCGAACAGGTCGGCGAAGTCGGCGGCAAACCACACCGACAGCGACACCCGATGCGGCGTCTGGTCGAAGTTGCGAACCGCCAGCCGCTCAAAGCAACTCCCCTGCCACAGGAAGCGCGAACGCCGGATATGGATGAGATCGTGCTGTAACCCTACCTTGCCCGGCGCGTCGAAGAAGTCGGGATTGGTCAGGTCGCAGGTTAGCATGGCGTTGTCGGCCCGCATGCTCGAGCTCAGCAGCAACGGGCGCTGCCCGCCGATGGTCAGGTAGAGCTGCGACAGGTATCGCGTATCGTGATGGAAGATGCCCTCCGGCCGCCCCGGCCCCGCCAGCGCGTCGCCATTGTGGTCGAACACGGCAAAGCTGTCGTCGTGCTTGAGCGTGCGGGTGCGGCGTTCCGGCAGGGATACCGAAGCGGGGATGATGCCCGCGCCGCCTTCCGGCGCGCTCTCGGGAGCTGCCTGCTCCATGCCGTGCCTCCTAGTGCGAGGTGACGATCCTGAGGTCCGGGTCGCTACGACGCGGTGCCGGCGCGCCATGCTCCTCGGCGGCCAGCAGTTCCTCGTAGATCTCCAGGTAGCCATCCGCCATGTGCCCGGCGGTGAATCGCCGGTCGAACGCCGCGCGGACGGCCTTGCGGTCCAGCTCCGCCAGTCGCGGTATGGCGGCGAGCGCCTCGGCGGCCGTGCGCACGACGAAACCCGACACACCCTCGTCGATCACTTCGGGAACTGCGCCCTTGCGGAACGCGATCACCGGTGTGCCGCAGGCCATGGCTTCGATCATCACGAGGCCAAACGGCTCGCGCCAGGTGATCGGGAACAGCACGCCCAGCGCCTTCCTCAGGAACGCGGACTTCTGCCGCTCGGTGACTTCGCCGACATATTCGACATTGGGATGGCTCCGAACCAGCGGCTCGATCACCTGGTCCCAATAGGGCTTGTCGACGGCGTCGATCTTGGCTGCAATCCTCAACGGCAGGCCGGCCCGGGTCGCGATCTCGATCGCGGTATCTGGCCCTTTTTCCGGCGAGATGCGCCCAAGGAAGGCCAGGTACCCCTCTTCGCCGTCCCCGAACTGCAGCATGTCGCGCGGCAGGCCGTTATAGACCGTGCCCGCCCAGTTGCCCTGGGGCAGCGCCTCGCGCTGGTCGCGCGAGATGGCGGCCAGCGGCGCATCGGAAAAGTGCCTGTAGAACGGCTCGAGATCCCGGTGATCCATCCGCCCATGCTGGGTGGTCAGGGTGCGCCCCTGGAACGCCCGGATCATCGGGTAGTGCATCAGCTCGGTATGAAAGTGCACGATGTCGAACTCGTCCGCCCGCTGCATCACCCGGTCGAGCATGGCAATGTGATAGGGCAGGGGGTTCTCGATACTGGGATCGAGCCGCAAAGCGGCCCGCGAACACGCCACCAGCTCCGCCGAGGTCACCGAGTCGCCGCTAGCGAACAGCGTCACCTCGTGCCCGCGCTGCACCAGTTCCTCGGTGAGATAGGACGCGACGCGCTCGGTGCCCCCGTAGAGCTTCGGCGGAACGCTCTCGAATAGCGGGGCAACCTGGGCGATTTTCATGGCCTGACCTCAGATCGGTGATGCGGGGTTCGCTGAGAGAACGCACCGACCTGCACATGGTTTCGTCGGCCGCCCCTAAACCGGCAGCGGCCTCACCCCGCGGGAGGGCACCCGCGTGAGCTCAGCGCCTCAATTCATAGCGCACTGTGAAGGCGGCGCCGTTTCCCTTCGGTGGCTCGAAGGTCACTATGTCGCCTTCCTTCATGGCCGCCCGCAGTGCGGCGCAGGCGACCGGCATTCGGTGCAACGTCCCCGGATACCCACCGAGCTGGCGATGCAGCTCTCCGGCATTGATCTCGACATGCGGCCGCCCCTGCTCCTCCGCGCGGGCCACCTGCGCTTCGATCGCCTGGTCGAACGCAGCGCGATCGACGGTGGCGGGTGCACCCGCATCATCGTCTTTCGCCCGTGAGCTCAGCACCTCGCCGAAGGCTGCTGCGATGATGCCCGTAGGCACCGCGACCAGTCCGATACCGATCAGCGCGGTGATGCTGGCGAACACCTTGCCGGCCACCGTGATGGGATAGACGTCGCCGTAGCCGACAGTCAGCGTCGAAATCGACCACCACATGGCGCGCAGAATGCTGCCGAATTTCTCGGGCTGGTCGGCTCCCTCCAGTGCATAGAGGCAGGCCGACGACACCAGCATCAGGAACAGCCCGGCGGCGAGGCTGATGCCGAGCTCGTAGCGCCGCAGCCGCACCGCCTGCCAGATGTCGGCGGCGGCGCTGGAATAGCGGCCGATCTTGGTCAACCGAAGTATCCGCAACAGCCGCAGCAGTCGCAGGACATAGGCTTCGCTGCCGATGGCTGCGAAGAACAGGGGCGACAGCGCCAGCAGGTCGATGATCGCCGCCGGCGTGAGCGCAAACCGCAGCATGCCCCTGATGCCGCCGCCATAGCGCGGATCTTCGGCGCTGGCCCACACCCGCAGCAGATACTCGCCGAGAAAGATAATGCCGAAGCCGGCTTCGATAACCCCGAATACCTGCGTGTAGGGTCCCGCGATCGTCTCTTCGCTGTCGGCAATGGCAAACAGGATCGAGGCGATGATCAAGACGATCAGGACGATGTTCGTCCGCGACAGCCGACCTTCGCCCGACAGCCCCCCGGTCAGCGCACGATAGGCGCGAGACCGCAAGCCGCCGCCCGCTGCTTCGCTCGCCGGTCCAGTTTCCTCCCCACTCATAGCCGCTCCCCCCTTGCCACCGGGGGAACACTATCGTCGGCAGGCCGCTTGTCCACCCGGCTCCGCGACGGCGGCTACTGCGATGAAATCTCCGCCAGCAAGCCCTTCGTCAAACTCCCCGTCGCCGGATAGAGCGGGATCAAACAGGCCTGCAGCGCGTGGTAGATGTCGCCCTTGCCGCCGAACAGCGTGTAGCTCGGCTTCAGGTCCTCCGTTAGCTGCTCGTGCCAGCCGCCATTGGTCTCGTCGATGAACGAGCTGGCGATGACGTCCCAGATGTGGCGGTACCACTCCTCGTGGAAGGCGCTCGGCCGGTGTTCGCAGAGGAACGCCGCGGCGCCGATCGCTTCGGAGGCCGGCCACCACAGCTTGTCGCGCATGTCGGGCTTGTCGTTCCAGTCGAGGTTGTAGAAGAACCCGCCCCTCGCCTTGTCCCAGCCCAGCGCGATCGACTGCGCGAACAGCGCTTCGGCCGCGTCCGGCATCCAGGCGTGCTGCTTGCCGCCCAGCGCCCAGAGCTGCAGCACGAGGCGCGACCACTCGAGCCAGTGCCCCGGCGTGGTGCCGGGCGGCCGGAACATCTGGTCGCCGAGATAGCTCTTGTCCACCACCCAGTTGCCGTCGAAATGCTCGGCCACGCGGAACCCGTTCTCGCCCGCCTTGCGCCGGATGATCAGGTCGGCGATGCGCTCGGCCTTGTCGAGATAGCTGCGCTCGCCGGTCGCCTCGAACGCCGCCATCAGCGCCTCGGTGAGGTGCATGTTGGAGTTCTGCCCGTGATACGGCGCGATCACCGACCAGTCGGCGTTGAACTCCTCGGCAATAGCGCCGTGCTGCTCTTCCCAGAACTTGGTCTCGAGGATCTCGGTCACATCCGCCAGCATCTTGTCGGCCAGCGGATGTCCCACCAGCTTGGCGCTCGATGAGGCGAGCAGCACGAAGGCGTGGCCGTAGCCCTGCTTCCGCCCATCGCGCGGCCCGTTGTCGTCCACAGTCCAGAAATAGCCGCCGGCCTTGCTGTCGCGATGCCGCTCCCACAGGAACTTCATGCCGTGGTCGACGATCAGGTCCGAGCCCGGTCGTCCCAACAGGCTGCCGATGGCGAAGCAGTGCACCATGCGCGCCGTCGAGTGGATGCCGCGCACCGGATTGTCCGGGTTGGCCGGCTTGCCGGTCGGATCGAGCTCGAAGAAGCCGCCCTTGGGGTTGAAGGCGCGGTTCTGGAAGAACCCGAACAGCGCATCCGCCTGCTCCAGCAGCCACCGCCGGTGATACGGACGGTTGCGCCAGGGTTGGGTGGTCGTGGCCGGCATGCTTCAGCTCCCTCTTGGTCGCCCCCGGGGAACTGGCCCGGGCGAATGCGATCCTCGTTGCGCTGCAACGTTGCAGCGGTGCGAGCTTTCTAGCGAGCGTCGCCGGATGCGTCGAGGCGGTTTTACCTGCCGCACCGGCGCGGTGCATGCCACTATCTGTGTCATCGCACGAACGAGGGGGAACCACATGACCGACCTGCCCAGCTACGACCTCACCGGCAAGACTGCGCTCGTCACCGGCGCCGCCCGTGGCCTCGGCCGCGCCATCGCGCTGGCCCTCGCCAATGCCGGCGCGGACATCGCGCTGGGCCTCCGCGACATCGCTTCTGGGGGCGAGGTGAAAGCCGAGATCGAAGCGCTGGGCCGCCGCGCCGTGCCGCTGCAGATGGATGTGATGGACCTGCCCCAGGCCTACACCGCAGTCGATGCCGCCATCGCCGCGCTCGGCCACCTCGATATCCTCGTCAACAATGTCGGCGGCGGCACCGAGGGGCCGATCGAGGATTTCACCGAGGACGAGTTCGACCTCACCATCAATCTCAACGTCAAGGCGAGCTTCTTCATCGCCCAACGCGTCGCCCGCCACATGATCGCCCGCGGCAGGGGCGGCGCCATCGTCAACATGAGCTCGCAGGCCGGCTTCATCGCGCTCCCCGGCGAGGGCATCTACTGCCTGTCGAAGGCCGCGGTTGCCCACATGACCAAGTGCATGGCGGTCGAGTGGGGCAAGCACCGGATCACCGTCAACGCCGTCGCCCCCACCTTCATCGAAACCGACGGCACCGCCGAAGCCCTCGGCCGCCCCGGCTTCCGCGACGACGTGGTCGAGCGCATCGCCGCGCTGCACCGCGTCGGCCAGCCCAAGGAGGTCTCCGGCGCCGTCGCCTTCCTCGCGTCCCCCGCCGCCAGCCTGATTACTGGCCAGACCCTGTTGATCGATGGCGGCTGGACTGCCCGCTAGCTTTTGACCGCCTGGTCAACTGCCGTTCCACAGACCTGATTGAGGCTGACCTTAAATTATACAAATACAAATCAGTAACCACCCGTAACGTCGTCCTCAGGCAACAACGCAGTTTTTGATATTGTTAACTCGCCCCTGCTTAGCTGCAGCGGTCAACAGCGGCTTGTAGGGGCTCAGCCGGTGCGTGTGCTAATTATCGATGACTCGCGATCGAGCCTGGCCTTCCTCGGCCATGTGATCGGTGCGCTCGAAGGCATCGAGATCGCCTCCTGCCTGCTGCCCTCCAAGGCCTTGGCGCTCGCCGCCACCACCCAGTTCGATCTCGTCCTTGTCGACCACGTCATGCCCGAAATGGATGGCGTCGAGCTCACCCGCCGCCTCCGCGCCCAGGAAGCCTATCGGCTGGTGCCCATCGTCATGGTCACCTCCGACAACGCCCCGGCCTTGCGCGTCCGCGCCATCGCCGCCGGCGCCACCGATTTCGTCAACAAGCCGTTCGATTCCACCGAGTTGCAGGCCCGCGTGCGCAATCTCCTCGCGCTGCGCCAGTCGCAGATCGAGCTCGCTGACCGCGCCGCCTGGCTCGCCCGCGAAGTCGAAAGCGCCACTCGCCACCTGGTCGAGCGTGAGGAAGAGATCATCTGGCGCCTCGCACGCGCCATCGAATACCGCGACGGCGACACCGGCGAGCATGTCTCGCGCGTCGCCCAGGTCTCTTCGCTGATCGCCGCCGCCATCGGGCTCAGCCCCGAGCGCTGCCGGGTCATCTATCTCGCGGCGCCGCTGCACGACATCGGCAAGATCGGCATCGCCGACGCCATCCTTTCGAAGCCCGGCAAGCTCACGCCGGACGAGCTCAAGATCATGCGCACCCATGTCTCGATCGGCGCGCGCATCCTCGAGCATGGCTCCTCCGAAGTCATCCGCACCGCCGAACTGATCGCCCAGAGCCACCACGAGCGCTGGGACGGTGCCGGCTACCCGGATCGCCTTTCCGGCACCGATATCCCGGTCGAAGCCCGCGTCGTCGCCATCGCCGACGTTTTCGACGCCCTCTGTTCCGAGCGTCCCTACAAGCGCGCCTGGCCCATCGAGGAGGCCCGCCGCGAGATCGTCTCGCTCTCCGGCACCCATTTCGACCCGGCCTGTGTGGCCGCCTTCGAACTCCGCTGGCCCGAAATCGTCGCGCTGATGTCGGCCGTCCCAGAGAACGTCCGCCTCGCCGGGTGAAACCGGTTTCCTGTTCCGCAAAGTCCTCGTCATCACGCCGCCACGACACTCGCTGGACGAGGCCCGGCACTATGCCGCGCGCTCGTCTGCGCCGTGATCTCGCGACGGCAGTATCCGCAGTATTGGTCGCCCGAATGGTGCTCGCGGTGACTCCCGGCAAGCATTCGACGACTCGCCCGGAGTCACGCAACGATTCCCGCAGCCGATGCGGCGTGATGTGTAGGATTCATATCAGCTGCAATAATACTTGCGATTACTTCATCTGCATAATTCTACCAAATACTGCTTAGCGGTAATTGAGACTTAACACATACCGCCGATCATCGTTGTCATCAGGGGCAAACAGCAATTCCGTGGACGCGGGGACTGTTTTCGGCCGGTGCGACAGAACACGTCGCTTCGCCGCAGGCTGTCGCTTTGCGCCTACCGCAAGACGTTTCGTATCGCAGAAGCATACTCATCCGGGGCCAGAAGAACCCATGTCGCGACCACCTCCGCACCCGCTCCATTTGAGCGGCGACCTTTCCTTGCGCAACATTTCCGAGCTGCACCAGCGCCTCGCCAAGGCGCTGGCTGAGCACGAGTCGATCGTCATCGACACTAGTGACGTCGAGAGCGTCGACGCCGGCACGCTGCAGCTGCTGGTTGCCGCCGCCAAGACCGCCGCCGCCTCCGGCCGCAGCCTCAGCCTCGCTGCCGAAGCCGCGACGCCGATGGCGAGCGCCCTGGTCCGCGCTGGCTTCTTCACCGAGGCCGGCCGGCCGCTGGTGCCCACCCTGTCCTGGACCATCACCACCCGCGAGGCGGCATGAGCAAGACTATCCTCACCATCGACGATTCCGCCTCCATCCGGCAGATGGTCGCCATGACGCTGAAAAGCGCCGGCCTCACCGTGCTCGAGGCCGGCAACGGGCTCGAGGGCTACAACAAGGCCACCACCGAGACCGTCCACGCCGTCATCACCGATCTCAACATGCCTGTCATGAACGGGCTGGAATTCCTCAAGAAGTTCCGCCAGCACCCCGCCGGCAAGGGCATCCCGGTGATCCTCCTCACCACAGAGTCCGACGAGGAACTGAAGCGCCAGGCCCGCGAGTCCGGCGCCACCGGCTGGATCGTGAAGCCCTTCAAGCAGGACCAACTGCTGGCCGTCATCAAGAAGGTGACCGGCGCATGAGTTCCGATCCGACCGAAACCTTCCGTCAGGAAGCCCGCGAGCTGCTCGAGCAGCTGGAGCAGGGCCTGCTCGATCTCGAGCAGAACCCCGCCGACGCCGACCTGGTCAACTCCGTCTTCCGGGCGCTCCACACCATCAAGGGCAGTGGCGCGATGTTCGGCTTCACCGACGTCGCGGCATTCGTCCACGAGTTCGAAACCGCCTTCGACCGGGTCCGCAAGGGTCTGTCGCCGATCACCCCGGATCTGGTCGGTGTGGCGCTCGACGCCAAGGACCATGTCCACCACCTGATCGAGACACCGGACGCCGCGACCGACGCCGGAGAGGCCATCCTCGCCGCGTTGCGCGACATCGTCGAGCCCGACCGCTTCCCCGCGGCGCCCATGGCGAAGAGCGCGACCGTCGCCGCCAATGTCGCCCCCGAACCGACCGGCCGCTGGCGCATCCGCTTCAAGCTGCCCGAAGACGCGCTGCTCCACGGCACCAACCCGCTGCTGCTGCTCGGCGAGATCGCCGACCTCGGCCCGTGCGAAGTGACGGCGCTGCTCGACAGCGTGCCGATCCTCGACGCCCTCGACCCCGAAGCCTGCCACCTCGCCTGGCAGGTCGATCTCACCCACCCCGACCCCACCGAAGCGCTCGACGACGTCTTCCTGTTCCTGAAGGACGGGATGGAACTGTCGATCGAGCCGCTCGCTGCCGCCGCTGAAGTGGCGCCTTCGCCGGTGCTGGCGATCCTCGCCGAGGACGACCCCGTCGCGGAACCCGACGAGCCGGTTGCCGAGGCGCTCCCGGTTCGCGCCGCCCGGGAGCCAAAGGAACAGAAATCCGAAACCGTCGAACGCGGCTCCACCTCGCTCCGCGTCCCGGCCGAACGGCTCGACGAACTGATGGATCGCGTCGGTGAGTTGGTGATCGCCCAGGCCCGCCTTTCGCAGATGGCCGCCCAGAGTTCCGACGGCAACTTGAAGACCATCGCCGAGGAACTGGAGCGCCTCAGCTCCGGCCTGCGAGATACCACCATGGGCATCCGCATGGTGCCGATCGGTTCGCTGTTCTCGCGCTTCCGCCGCCTCGTGCACGACCTCTCCCGCGATCTCGACAAGGAGATCGAGTTCATCACCACCGGCGAGGACACTGAGCTCGACAAGACCATGATCGAGCGGCTCGCCGATCCGCTGGTCCACCTCATCCGCAACTCCGTCGACCACGGGCTCGAAACCGCCGAGCAGCGCATCAAGGCTGGCAAGCCGATCAAGGGCACCGTCCGCCTCTCGGCCGTCTATGCCGGCGCCGAGGTCGCGATCTCGGTCACCGACGATGGCGCCGGCCTCAACGCCGCCCGCATCCGCGCCAAGGCGGAAGAGCAGGGGCTGCTGACGCCGGAAGCCCGGATCGCCGACCACGACCTGTTCCAGCTGATCTTCGCCCCCGGCTTCTCGACCGCGAAGGAAGTCACCTCGCTCTCTGGCCGCGGCGTTGGCATGGATGTGGTCAAGCGCACCATCGATGGCCTCCGCGGCAAGATCGAGCTTTCCACCAGGCCGGGTGAGGGCACGACCGCCACGCTTCGTCTGCCGCTTACCCTCGCCATCATCGAGGGCATGCTGGTCCGCGTCGGCAATGGCCGCTACTCGATCCCGCTCTCGGCGGTCGAAGAGTGCGTCGAGCTGCCGCTCACCGCTGGCACCCAGTCGCGCGGCCGCAACTTCCTCGATATCCGCGGCAGCCTGGTGCCGTTCCTCCGCCTCCGCGACATGTTCAACACCCCGGGCGAGCCGGAAACCCACCAGAAGGTGGTGATAATCTCCTCGGGCGAGGGCAGGGCAGGTCTCGTGGTCGATCAGATCATCGGCAACAACCAGACCGTCATCAAGCAGCTCAGTAAGCTCCACACCGACCTCGAGACCTTCTCGGGCGCCACCATCCTGGGTGACGGCACTGTGGCGCTGATCCTCGATACCTCGCGGCTGGTCTCCTACGGCCAGGCCCACGAGGAGCGCTTCAGAAGCGCCGAGGGGAGGGCCGCCGCATGACCGCGTTCACCCAACCGATGCGTGCGCTGACCCTTCGGCTTGATGACGAGCTCTTCGCCATCGAAGCCCAGAGCGTGCGCGAGATCCTCGATCTGGTGCCGGTCACCGAGGTGCCCAACGCCTCGGCCTTCGCCGCCGGACTCATCAATGTGCGCGGTCGTGTCGTGCCGCTCACCAACCTCAAGGTGGCCTTCGGCATGCGCAGCGCCGCACCCGACCAGGACACCCGCATCGTCGTCATCGAGACCGAGATCGACGGCGAGCCGAGCATTGTCGGCATCCTTGCCGACAAGGTCTACGACGTCACCGACATCGAACCTGCCGCCATCGAGGAGGCGCCGCGTGTCGGCATGCGCTGGCGGCCCGACTACGTGCGCGGCATCGGCAAGCGCCGGGGCGATTTCATCATCATCCCCGACATCCACCGCATTTTCGAACTTGAGGGTCGCAGAAGCGGCTCGCCTGCAGCGTCAGAAGAAAGGGCCGCATCATGAGGCTTACCATCAAGGCAAAACTGGCCGCCGTCTTCGGCGCCGTCGTGGTCATGTCCGGCGTCAGCATGGGCATCGCGCTACAGAACCTCGACAAGCTCAACCAGTCGCTGAACACCATCGTCAACGTCCGCGTCGCCAACACGCTCACCATGCAGGAGATGCAGACGCATCTCGAAAGCCTGGGCTCGCGCATCCGCGCCATGATCATCACCGATGATCCGGTAGTGATCGAGGACTATGCCACGAAGATCACCGGCGAGTTCGGTGAGATGGACAGCCTCTTCACCAAGCTCGATGGCAACGTCAAGGACGAGCAGGTCCGCGCCATGCTGCCGGATTTCGCGGCCAAGATGCTCGCCTATCGGGCCGAAACGACCAAGGCCACGGACCTCGCCAAGCTGAACACCGATACCGCCGCTCTGGCAGTCACCACCACCGATGGCAGCAGCGCCCTGGGTACCGTCGAGGAGACCATGGGCGCCCTCGTCAACGCGCTCTCGTCGCGCGTTTCGGCCGGCGATCTCAGCGCCTTCCCGGCGTTCAAGGCCGCCTCCGAAGCCTTCATGACCATCACCGATTCTTTCCGCCAGCAGCGCAACGTGCTGCTCGCCTCGTCCCTGCCAGCCAAGCAGGACGAGTGGTACGCCGATTACAAGGCCGGCCTCGAAAGCCTCGCCGAACTGTTTCCGACACTGCAGCGCATCGTTCCGGCCACCGAAGCGCCGCTGCTCAGTGCCGCGAGCGACGCCTACGCCGCACTCGTCGTTGCCATGGACAAGGCCGTCGGCATCTCGATCCAGCGCGGCGATTACAACGCGCAGCAGACGGCCGATGCCGCCGCGGTACTCCGCCGCGACGTCAACAAAGTGCTCACCGGCATGATCGATCGCCTCAAGGAGCTGCTGAACGCCGCCGACGATGAGGCCAAGCAGCTTTACGACAGCGCCATGACGCTACTGATCGGCCTGCTCATCGGCTCGATTGTCGTCGCCGTCCTCGCCGCACTGTGGATCGTCGTCTCGATCTCGAAGTCGCTCGCCGCCGCCCTCGGACTCGCCAATGCCGTCGCCTCCGGCGATCTCGGCGCTGTGGCCAAGGTCAAGTCGAACGACGAGATCAAGGATGTCATCGACGCGCTCAACCTGATGACGCAGAAGCTCCGCGAAGTGGTGTCGGAAGTCACCGCCGCCGCCCGCAACGTCGCCTCCGGCAGCCAGGAACTCTCGGCCACCGCCGAGCAGCTGAGCCAGGGCGCCACAGAGCAGGCCTCCTCCACCGAAGAGGCATCTGCCTCGATGGAAGAGATGGCTTCGACCATCAAGCAGTCGGCCGACAACGCATCGCAGACCGAAAAGATCGCCCGCCAGTCGGCGGCCGATGCCAATGCCTCCGGCGAAGCCGTCGGCAATGCGGTGACCGCCATGCAGACCATCGCCGAAAAGATCATGGTCGTGCAGGAGATCGCCCGCCAGACCGACCTGCTGGCGCTCAACGCCGCCGTCGAAGCCGCTCGTGCCGGCGAACATGGCCGCGGCTTCGCGGTGGTGGCGTCCGAAGTGCGGAAACTCGCCGAACGCAGCCAGGCTGCCGCCGCCGAGATCTCCACCCTCTCGACCGACACGGTCAAGGCCGCCCGCTCCGCTGGTGACATGCTGTCGAAGCTCGTCCCCGACATCCGTCGCACCGCCGAACTGGTAGAAGAAATCTCCGCCGGCTCGCGCGAGCAGAATGCCGGCGCCGCGCAGATCAACACCGCCATCCAGCAGCTCGACAAGGTGACCCAGCAGAACACTTCGGCAGCCGAAGAAATGTCGGCCACCTCCGAGGAGCTGGCGAGCCAGGCCGAACAGCTGCAGAGCGCCATCAGCTACTTCCGCATCGATCAGGGTCAGCAGCCGGCCCGCGTCGCGGCGCCCGCCAACGATCGCGCCCCGCAGCGTACCCGGCGCGCCGCCCAGCTGCAGGATGAGATCCTGCAGAAGGCTCCGCACCTGGCACGGAAGAAGGCGCCATCGCGCGCCGCATCCGGTGGCGGCTTCGATCTCGAACTCGACGACATGGGCGACGACCTCGATAGCGAGTTCACCCGCCGCGGCGCCGCCTGACGTCCACGACTCCACTGCCGGGGCAGCCTCAGCCGCCCCGGTTCTATCCGCAGAACGCCGAGTACTGACTGCATTATTTTGGGCAGGGACCGCAGAATGCGTGTCCGTGGGCTAAGGGGGCCACGCCATGAGAATTACCATCAAGGCCAAGCTGATCGCAGCTTTCGCCGCCGTTATCGTCCTCAGCGCCGTCAGCATGGGCATCGCGCTGATGAACCTGGGCCAGCTCAACGCCTCGTTCAGCGCCGCCATGGAAGGCAACGTCAAGCGCATCCAGCTCGCCTCGGGGCTCGAGGTCTCGACCCTCACCGTGGCCCGCGATGAGAAGAACCTGATCCTTGCGCAGGACCTTGCCCGCCTCAACGAGCTGATCGCCTCGATGGACACCCGCATCGCCGCGGTGAAGACCGACGCCGCCGCGCTGCATGAGCTGTCGAGCGAAAAGGGCAAGCCGCTGGTCGAGACCTTCACCGCCGCCTACGACGCCTATCTCGTGCAGCACGCCGAGGTCCGCCGCCTGGCCCTGCTGAACCAGGACGCCGAGGCATTTGCGCTCGCCGCCGGCAAGGCCGCCGAAGTGCGCGCCCAGTCGGTCGACGCGCTCGACTCGATCGTTGCCCTCAACAACTCCCAGCTCGACGAGGCCATCACCGGCGCCGAGAACCTCTACGGCTCCTCCTCGCTGCTGCTGACCGCGCTCCTCGTCGGCTCCACCCTGATCGCCATCACCGCCGCGGCAGTGATCATCCTCGGCATCAGCCGCGGCCTCGGCAAGATCAAGCAAGTGGTGAGCGCCGTCGCCATCGGCGATCTCAACCAGGACATCGAGATCAGGTCCAATGACGAGATCAAGGATCTGGTTGATACCGTCAACGTGATGACCGGCAACCTTCGGGTCACCGCTGCCATCGCCGACCGCATCGCCGATGGCGATCTCACCGTCGAGCCCAAGCCGCTCTCCGACCGTGACACGCTTGGCCTCGCCCTGCAGCGCATGGTCGAAAAGCTCCGCGACGTCATCGCCGAAGCCATCACCTCGGCCAACAACGTCTCGGCCGGTTCGCAGGAGCTCTCGGCCACCGCCGAGCAGCTGAGCCAGGGCGCCACCGAGCAGGCCTCCTCCACCGAGGAGGCATCCGCCTCGATGGAAGAAATGGCCGCCACCATCAAGCAGTCCGCCGACAACGCGCTCCAGACCGAAAAGATCGCCCGCCAGTCGGCCGCCGATGCCATCGCCTCCGGCGAGGCGGTCAACAATGCCGTCACCGCCATGCAGACCATCGCCCAGAAGATCATGGTGGTGCAGGAGATCGCCCGCCAGACAGACCTGCTGGCGCTCAACGCCGCCGTCGAAGCCGCCCGGGCCGGCGAACACGGCCGCGGCTTCGCCGTGGTCGCGTCCGAGGTCAGAAAACTCGCCGAACGCAGCCAGGCTGCCGCCGCCGAGATCTCCACCCTGTCCGACACCACGGTGAAGACCGCCCAGTCGGCCGGCGAAATGCTGACCCGCCTGGTGCCCGACATCCAGCGCACCGCCGAACTGGTGGAAGAGATCACAGCCGGCGCCCGCGAGCAGAACGCCGGCGCCGCCCAGATCAACACCGCCATCCAGCAGCTCGACAAGGTCACCCAGCAGAACACCTCGGCGGCCGAAGAAATGTCGGCCACCTCCGAGGAACTCGCGAGCCAGGCCGAGCAGCTGCAGAATGCCATCAGCTACTTCCGCATCGAGACCGGCCGCGACGCCGCCGTCGAGGCGCCGAAGAAGCCGGCGGCCAAGCGCACCACCGCGCTCCGCAGCGAGATCATGGCCAAGTCTCCGCACATGGCCCCGCGCTTGCGCCCGGCCGCCCGTGCTGGCGGCAATGGTGGCTTCGATCTCGATATCGATGACGCCGGCGACGAACTCGACGGCGAGTTCACCCGTCGCGGCGCGGCCTGAGGAGAGCGGAGATGGCCGAACGTGCGCAATACGTGACCCTCGGCGTCAACGGCGAGCTGTTCGCCGCCCCGGTCGAAAAGGTGCAGGAGATCCTCGAGATGCGGCCGGTGGCGCGCCTGCCGCAGGCCCCGCCGAACCTGCTCGGCATGACCGATGTGCGCGGCCAGGGCATCCCGGTGCTCGACCTGCGCCTCACCCTCGGCCTGCCCGAAGCCGACGACACCGAGAACACCCGCATCGTCGTGCTCAACGTCGATGCGGGCGCCGGCACCATGACCGTCGGCCTCCGCACC
The DNA here is from genome assembly GCF_056405135.1 of Devosia sp. P1_H9. Lineage (NCBI taxonomy): Bacteria > Pseudomonadati > Pseudomonadota > Alphaproteobacteria > Hyphomicrobiales > Devosiaceae > Devosia > Devosia sp. P1_H9. Next base: position 159,729 of record NZ_JBFUCQ010000003.1, on the reverse strand, counting down.
GACCGGGTCTTCGAGGTCACCGTGCTCGACGCCGACCAGCTCGATCCGCCCCCGTCCATCTCCGGCAATTGGCGCGACCACTCGGTGGCCGGCATCGGCCGCCGCAACGGCAGCTTCGTTACGGTATTGGACCTCGATCGCCTCCTCGGCAGCGTGGCGGAAGCGGCGTGATGTGCAACCTGACTGCGACGCCGGCGCGCGCTGATCCCCACCCCTGCCCCCTCCCCCCGAACAGGGGGAGGGAGACGTTCGCCACCGGCCTCCTTATGAGGGTCTCCCTCCCCATTCTTAGGGGGAGGGGACACGGGTGGGGGTCAGCTGACACCGGCCCCTCCGTCGCCGCGGAGCACTCCCATGCCTAGCCTCGCCCTCAAACCCGCCCCCAGCGACGACGGCGAAGACCACCTCTCCGCCCTCGATTTCTCCCGCATCGCCAAGCTCATCGAGGGCGAGGCCGGCATCAAGCTGCCGCCCGGCAAGCGGCTGATGGTCGAAGGTCGGCTGCGCAAGCGCATGCGCGCCCTCGGCCAGGCCGATTTCGCCGCCTATTGCGACATGCTGTTCAAGCAGGGCGGGCTCGAGCGCGAACTCACCCACCTGATCAACGCCGTCACCACCAACAAGACCGACTTCTTCCGCGAGGCCGAGCATTTCGATTTCCTCGTCGCTGAGATGGTGCCCTCGCTGCTCAAGGCGCGCGAGCGCAACCCGCTGCTCAAGGTCTGGAGCGCCGCCAGCTCCACCGGCGCCGAGGCCTACACCCTCGCCATGGTGCTCGACGAACTCGCCGCCGAGCGCAGCGATTTCCGCTTCGCCATTCTCGGCACCGACATCTCCACCGCCGTGCTGGCCCAGGGCCGCCGCGCCGTCTATTCCGCCGAAATGATCGCCCCGGTGCCACCCGAGCTGCAGGCGCGCTACGTTATGCATGCCCGCCGCCCCGGTGCCCGCCGCGAGGTCCGCATCGTCCCCGAGCTGCGGCGCCTCGTCCGCTTCGCCCATCTCAACCTGATGGACCAGACCTATCCGTTCGATCGCGACGTCGACGTCATCTTCCTCCGCAACGTGCTGATCTATTTCGAGAAGGCCGACCAGGATGCAGTGGTCGCCCGCCTCGTCGGCCATCTGCGGCCAGGGGGCTACATCGTCCTCGGCCATTCCGAGTCGATGATCGGCACCTCGCTCGCCGTCCGCCAGGTCGCTCCCGCCGTGTTCCAGAAGCTCTGAGTCAAATGCCGCTGTCCGCCGAACCCGACCGCAAGATCCGCGTGCTCATCGTCGACGATTCCGCCGCCGTGCGCACCACGCTCTCGGACATCATCGCCTCCGACCCCGATCTCGAAGTCATGGCCACCGCCGCCGATCCCTATATCGCCGTCGAGCGCATCCGCGCCGAAGTGCCCGACGTGATCTTCCTCGATATCGAGCTGCCGCGCATGGATGGCATCACGTTCCTCAGGAAGCTCATGTCGCAGCGCCCCATCCCGGTCGTGATCTGCTCCTCCCACGCCGGCGAGGGCAGCGACACCCTGATCGAGGCGCTTGAAGCCGGCGCCGTCGATGTGGTGCAGAAGCCGCGCATCGATACCGCGCAGTTCCTCCACGAGTCCCGCACACGCATCTGCGAGGCCGCGAAATCCGCTGCCCATGCCCGGCTGAAGGGGCGCGTCCGCCCCCCGGCGCCAAAACTCCAGGTTGAGGCCAAGCTCACCGCCGACGTGGTGATCGCGCAGCGCTCGGCCGCCCGCGCCGCCTCTGCCGCCGCCTCGATGCCCACCACCGATCCGGTGATCTGCATCGGCGCCTCCACCGGCGGCACCGAAGCGCTGCGCGACGTGCTCGTCGCGCTCCCTGCTGGCACCCCCGGCATCGTCATCGTCCAGCACATGCCCGAGCGCTTCACCGCCGCCTTTGCCCGTCGCCTCGATGGCCTCTGCCAGATGGAGGTGAAGGAAGCCGAGGATGGCGACGTGGTTGAGGCCGGCCGCGTGCTGATCGCGCCGGGCAACCGCCACATGGCGCTGCATCGGGCCGGCTCGCGCTACACCGTCAACATCATCGATGGCCCGCATGTGTCGCGCCACCGCCCCTCGGTCGACGTGCTGTTCCGCTCCGCCGCCTACGTCGCCGGCCGCAACGCGCTGGGCATCCTCCTCACCGGCATGGGCGACGACGGCGCCAAGGGCCTGCTCGAAATGAAGGATGCCGGCGCCGCCACGCTCGCCCAGGACGAGGAAAGCTCCGTCGTCTTCGGCATGCCCAAGGAAGCCATCGCGCTCGGCGCCGCCGGCAAGATCGTCGCCCTCAAGCGCGTCGCCACCGAAATCACCACCTACGCCGCCCGTGCCCCGCAAAAGGACACCGCATGACCTCGTCCTCAGCCACCGATCTCTCCATGATCCTCTCCCGCGCGGCGGGGGAGGGCGACCACCCGGAGGGTGGTGGAGGGGGCGACCAGTCCCTCGGACATAACCTCCACGACACGGGCGACCTCCCGCACCGCATTCTCGCCATCGCTTCAGACCTCGCCGCCCCGCGCGATGCCATCGACGGCGCCTTCCTCTCCGTCGGCAGCCGCCTCTCCGAGTGTGCCGAGATCCTCTCCCGCCTCACCGAGACCTTCGAGGCGCTCCCCATCGACCTCGAGGGCCCCGACCTCAGCCAGGCCACCGATCGTCTCGGCATCGTCGGCCGCCGCGCCGGCGAAATCTCCATAGCGCTCGGCGCCGAACAGGCCGACCTCAACCGGCTGGTCGAGGCTCTCCGGGGCGCCGCGCACCCAATCGCCGAGTTGCGCCGCACCGTGAAGATGATGGGCATCGTCGCCATCAACGCCCGTGTGGTCGCCGCGAGCGTCGTCAACGAGCTCGAAGACTTCGGCGTCTTCACCACCGATATCGCGCAGCTCTCCGAGTCTGCCGCCACCACCATCCAGCGCTTCTCGCGCACCTACGAGGCGCTCACCATCGTCGTCGGCGAAGCCGCGGCCGCCCGCGCCACCTTCGAGCAGGGCCATCGCGACACCCTTTCGGCCCTCGCGACCGAACTTGAGGCCGATCTCGCCGAAGTCACCGAACAGCGGCTCACCTCGGTCCGCTCCAGCGCCATCACCGGCCAGATGTCCCGCGCCATCGCGGACAAGGTCGCCACCACCGTCGTGGCCCTGCAAGTCGGCGACGCCACCCGCCAACGCGTCGAACACGTAGAAGCCGCCTTGCGCGATCTCTCCGCCTTGACCCTCCCCCGCGCGGCGGGGGAGGGGGACCAAGCGCAGCTTGGTGGAGGGGGCGACCCCACGCTCGATACGTCCCTCGCCGCCCCTATCACCGAACTCCAGCGCCAGCAGCTCGCCGCCGCCCGCGAAACCCTCACCGTCGAAATGGCCTCCGGCGCCGACGCCCTCACCCAGCTCGCCGCCGATGTCGAAGCTGTGCTCGAGCACGCCCGCCAGGTCTACGGCTCGGCGGAGAACCGCTCCGCCCTCTCCGAGCTCCACGGGGCTGTCCGCCGCGCCGTCACCGTGCTGCGCGATTGCGAAGGCGAGCGCGAGAAGCTCGATCGCGTCGCCGGCGCCGTCTCCGAAACGGTCAAGGTGCTGCTCGATCACGTCGAGGCCGTGCAGGACATCGAGTACAAGATGCGCCTCGTCTCCCTCAATGCCGCCGTCAAATGTGCCCAGCTCGGCCCCCGCGGCCGTGCCCTCGATGTCATCGCACAGCAGCTCCGGACGCTCACCGGAGAAACCGTCGTCTCCGCCCACGAAGCGGTCGAGCGCCTCAACGAAGCGGCTCAGTTCTCTGCCGCCTTCACCAATGCCACGGGCGCCGGCGCCGGCCGCGTCGGCGATCTCGAACGCGAGGCCACCGCCGCCCTCACCCAGCTCGAAACCGTCGGCATGCGGATGAAAAAGGCCCTGGTCGAGCTCTACGCCGACGGTCCCCGCGTCGCCGAACGCCTCGGCGGCGCCGTCGACAGCCTCGCCAACCACAGCGCCATCTCCGAAGCCCTAAGCGACGTCGAACTGAACATCGCGGCTGTGATCCTCCCCCGCGCGGCGGGGGAGGGGGACCATGCGGGGCATGGTGGAGGGGGCGACCACACCCTCGATACCTTCCTCGCTACCCTCCGCAAGCGCTACACCATGGATGCCGAGCGCCGCCTCCACGACGCCTTCACCGGCACCGAGGTGGAAGACGCACCAGCAGAGGGCACCGGCGACGCCCTGGACGACCTCTTCTTCTAACCGCTCCCCAAGTGGCAGCTCTTGCCTCTCCCTCCCCGTCGCGGGAACGGGATGAAGGGTGAGCTGCGGAGCCACCGACGCAAGCGACCCCCGTCCCCCTTCCGCGCCCCTCTATGTCAAACTGAAATGCGGCGGCCCCAACGGCCCGCTAGTCTGTCTTCGTTTCGGGACTAAGGCAGCGGGCCGTTTAACGGTGGTACGTAGCTCGCGTCCGCTGCCCCCCGATCCTCTTGAACTGTCGTTCCGCCCGACTAAATCCATCGGCATCCGATCGATGTGCAACACGAACGACACAACGGGGAGATGCCCATGCACCAGGAATACAGCCGCGCCCGCGCGGACACGGAATTGATCACTCTGTTTGACTGGCAGTCCGACGTGGAGCGTCTGGAGCGTCACGTCGCCGCCGCCGAAGCCGACGGCATGCCCGATCCATGGGCCCTGGCCGAGGCGGAATGTTCGCTCGATCTCATCGACAACGAGTTGGCGACGCTGGGCCTGTTCGACCCGCGGCGTCCCGACATAGCCGAAACCATCCGCCGCAACACCGAGTGGCGCGAGCGCATCGCGCGGATCGTCGCCGAGCTGCGTCAGCTTGAGGCCCAGGCCGATGCCTCCACCGACAACGCCTTGACCTACCGCACCGGCGCGGCCCGCGACTGACGCGCACCGGAGCCCGGCCTTCGGCAAACGGCTTTCCGCCGGGCGGGGGCTGGCTTCGCGCCAGGCTCCGAGCCCCGCCAGCCACGATCCCAAACAGCTTGCGCTTGCAAGAGACCGTCGCCGGTCCCTTGCCGGCGCAGCGCATCCCGGTTAGGTGTTAATGCGTATATACGAGAGCAGAATCCGCTTCCTCTATAGGTCAGGCTACGGGGCATCCGATGAGCGACCAGGAAGACCGCGAACTTGCGGAATTGCTTGCCATGCTGCGCGACAGCGACGAGCAGTTCGACAGTCATCGTCTCAGCACCTTCTCCGACGCCACCCTGTTGCGGCTGCTCGTGCCGCTGGGCGATGCGCAACTGATCACCAACGTTCCAAGCTTCGTCGCCGTGCGCGAGGAACTGCGTCGCCGCGGCCTGCTGCCCAAAGAGCACTAGCTCCCGCGCTCCCGCCGCATCACACCGAAAATGCCGTTCAGGATGCGGTCATCTGGGGCGTATCTGCCGCCAAACTCACGGCAGCTCTCCTGACCTAGACTCGCGCGCTAACTTCCGGTAACGTTCCCAGCAGATGCCGGAAACGGCACGGGAGGTTGCATGGGCAGACGGCCCACCATCATCGATGTGGCCAAGCTCGCCGGGGTGTCCAAAAGCACCGCCGCCCGCGCCCTCACCGATTCCCAGGACGTCAACGAGGCGACGCGCGACAAGGTCCGCAAGGCCGCTGTCGCTGCCGGGTACGAGCGCAACCACCTGGCGGTCGGCATGCGCTCCGGCCGCTCCGGCCTCTTCGGCCTCGTCATCCCCGATATCACCAACCCGTTCTGGGCCGAAGTGGCGCGCGGTGCGCAGGATGTCGTCGAGCAGAACGGCGCCTCGCTGCTGGTGTTCTCTTCCGACTGGGATCACGCTCGCGAAGCCAACCACCTGCGCGCCCTGCGCCAGGCCCGGGTCGAAGGTGCCATCGTCAACCCGGTCTCCGACAATGTCGACGATTTTGGCCGCTTCGGCCTGCCCTTCGTGCTGATCGGCTCGAGCGCCGAGCGCTTCCCCGATACACCCTCGATCGGCTCCGACATCGCCCAGGCGGTGCGCCTCGGTCTCGATCACCTCCATGCCCTTGGCCACAGCGCCCCTGCGCTGATCCTTGGCCCAAAGTCCCGCCTGGCTCGCGCCCGATTCCTCCGTTCCGTGCACGAGCACTGCCTCGAGCGCGACGTGGATCCGGCTGTCCTCCTCACCGAGGACAGCGACTACACCTTCGAGGGCGGCTATGCCGCCATGCAGCGCCTGATGGCGCGCCGCCCGATCGGCCATCTCGCTGTGTTCTGCGCCAACGACCTGATCGCACTCGGCGCCATGCTTGCCGCCCGCGAAGCCGGCCGCGAGTGCCCGCGCGACGTCTCCATTCTCGGCTTCGACGGTGTGCCCGCCGGCGCCTTCACCTGGCCCGGCCTCACCACCATCGAGAAGCCGGCGCGCGAGATGGGTCGCCGCGCCGCCCAGGCCCTGTTCGATGAAATCGCCGGCCGTCCGCAGGATGGCCGCACCTATCTGCCGTGCCGCCTGATAGAGCGAGGCTCACTCGCCGACCTGTCGGCCCACACGCCCCTGCGCGTCGCAGGAGCGGGGAGGAACTAGACCATGTCGAGCGTAGAGCAAAACGCGACGTCCATTGCGCCGAGGATTGGGAACGTTCCCAGATCGGGGAGTTTCACCACCGGCTTCCGCCGCTGGTGGCCCTACTACGTCATGCTCGCTCCCGGCCTGATCTTCTTCCTCATCTGGCACTATTTCCCCATCTGGGAAGCCAAGATGGCGTTCGAACAGGTCCGCATCATACCGCCCAATGTCTGGGTGGGACTAAAGCACTTCCAGACGCTGTTCGCCTCGCCGGTGTTCTACCAGGTGCTGGCCAACACCCTGATCATCTCGACGCTGAAGATCATCTTCGTCTTCCCGGTGCCGATCATCGTCGCGCTGCTGCTGAACGAGGTGCGGAGTGGCAAGCTGCGCAAGTTCGTGCAGTCGGCGATCTACCTGCCGCACTTCCTGAGTTGGGTGGTGATCGCCGGCGTGTTCATCGCCATCCTGTCGCCCTCGGACGGCGCCGTTAACCAGGTCACCGGCTTCTTCGGCGCCAAGCCGGTGGCCTTCATGACCGACGGTAACTCCAGCCGCTGGGTGCTGGTCTTCTCCGAGATCTGGCGTTCGGCCGGCTGGGACAGCCTGCTCTACCTCGCTGCCATCATCGGCATCGACCAGTCGCTCTACGAGGCAGCCGAACTCGACGGCGCCAACCGCTGGCAGAAGGTCTGGCACGTCACCATTCCCGGCATAGTGCCGACCATCGCGACGCTGTTCATCCTCAACATGGGGATGTTCCTCAGCGCCGACCTCAACCAGGTCATCAACTTCCTCAACGACGTGAACCGCGGCCAGATCGATATCCTCGATACCTACGTTTACCGGATTGGGCTCCGCACCGGGGAGTACTCGCTGGCCACTGCCGCGGGCCTGTTCAAGGCCGTGTTCGGCATGATCCTGATCCTGAGCGCGCACTTCGTCTCGAAGCGCCTCACCGGCAAGGGAGTCTGGTGATGGCCGCGCCCCGTGGTGCCGCAATCCGCCGCACGCCGCTCGAGCGCATCGAGTACGCCATCATCGTCACGACGCTCCTCGCGATGGTGGTGCTGATGCTGCAGCCGATCCTCAACCTGCTCGCCGTCTCCTTCTCCGATCCGAGCAGGGTTGCGGGCAAGAGCGGCCTCGATATCTGGCCCTCCGGCTTCTCGCTCGACGTCTGGATGCTGCTGCTCCAGCACCCCAATGTGCAGCGCGGCATCCTCAACTCGATCTTCATCACCGGCACCGCGACGTTCATCGGCGTTGTCGGCACTGCGCTGATGGCCTGGGGATTGAGCCGGCCCAACCTGCCGGGCCGCCGGATCATCTTCCTGCTCGTCCTCGTCACCATCGTCTTCGAGCCGGGCATCATCCCCGACTACTTCCTGATGAAGCGGATGGGCCTGCTCGACAGCTACTGGAGCGTCATCCTCTACAAGGCGGTGAACGCCTGGTACCTGATCATCCTGGTCCGCTTCTTCGAGGAGATCCCCGAGGAGCTGCTCGAAGCAGCCGAGCTCGATGGCGCCAACGCCTTCCAGATCTTCTTCCAGGTCGTGCTGCCGCTGGCCAAGCCCGCGCTCGCAACCATCGCCCTGTTCTACCTCGTCTTCCACTGGAACGAGTTCTTCCGGGCGATGATCTACCTGAACGACCAGACCAAGTACCCGCTACAGGTGGTGCTGCGCCAGTTCGTGGTCGAAGGCGACAAGCTCGCCATCGTCGGCGCCGACAACGCCGCCAACAACATCGGCGTGGCGCAGATCAACCTGAAGGCGCTGAAGGCCGGGATGATCATCATCACGATCCTCCCCATCCTCGCCATCTACCCGCTGATCCTGAAGTTCTTCACCAAGGGGACAATGTCGGGAGCGCTGAAGGGATGACAATTTCCGCTGTCATTATCGCCCGACATGTAGGCAAACTCCCGCCATGCGGCACGGGAGAGCGTCATGACCGAGCGCACGGCAAATCCCCCCAATCGCGGCCTGCAGATCGCGGTTCTCACGTTGGCCGGGATCGAGACGGCACTGTTCGTCGTCGTCGTATTCTTCGTCCTCAGCCAGGCGCTGTTTTCGAACGAGCAACTCAGCCGGTCGATCGGCTGGGCGATCGTGGCTATGGCCGCTGGCCTCTTTGTGCTCTTCACGCTGCCGGCGCTCATCCTTGGCATTCGGGGGCGTTGGCTCAAGACGGCGCTGATCCTGGCAATTCTCGCCGTGGCAGCGCCCGTGTTGCTCAGCCGCTTCACTTAGTCGATCCCGCCGCCGCTGATCGGGGCCTACCTCGCCATCGTCCGCTAGCCAGCCCGCCTCCGTGCGCTTCCGCTGCTCTCACCACAGGAGCGAGGCCATGATGGCGATCGTCAAGCTGTCGTTCAGCCGTGGCCGGAATGGCCGGCCTTCCCCCCATTCCGCTCAGGCTCTCGCCGCAGCGGGCAAGTCGCGACGCGCCACCGTGCGCTCGCCGCGAAAATCTCAACGAAAACAAGCATAACGGAGGAGAATCCATGCTTAAGACCTTGCTTCTGACAACCACAGCGCTGGCGCTCGGCCTGTCGCTGGCCATGCCGGCCAGCGCGCAGACGGTGATCCGCCTGGTCTCGAAGGACCTGCTCTCGACCAACCCGCCCGACGTCGCCCATATCGAGCGCATCGAAGCGGCGCTAAAGGCCCAGGGCACCGATCTCGACATCCAGATCGTCGACCTGCCGTCGTCCGGCTATGCCGACGCTCTGGGCGTCATGCTGCTCTCGGGCGATATCCCCGACCTGATCTACTTCCAGGGCGGCGATGCCAAGATGGCCGACCAGGGCATCCTCGAAGACCTCACCCCCTGGATCGAGAAGTCGCCCAACCTCAAGGCAGCGCTCTGGCCCCACAACATCGAGCGCCTGAAGAACTACCCCTACCTGCTCTACGTCTACCCGCCGCGCGCCCCGCAGCCGGTGATCCGCAAGGATTGGCTGGACAAGCTCGGCATCGCGGCTCCGACCACGGTCGATGAGTACGAGGCCTTCTTCAAGGCCATCCACGACGCCGATCTCGACGGCGACGGCACCCCGGGCAACACCTTCGGCGTGACCACCGCCGACAACACCAACGAGCTCGACTCGATCTTCAACCAGGCCTTCGGCATCACCGGCACCTGGATGAAGGACGCAGCCGGCGAGTGGGTGAGCTCGCGCATCACCGATGCTGAGAAGGCCAAACTGACCTGGTACGCCAAGCTCGGCGCCGAGGGCCTCTACGACAAGGAATACGTCACGTCGAAGTTCGATGTGAAGGAAGACAAGTTCTACACCGGCAAGGCCGGCGTGATCTTCGGCTCCTCGGCGGAAGTCATCGACATCTACGGCGGCAAGATGCGCCAGGCGCATCCTGAGACACCGATCGAACTGACGCTGCTGCCGATCCCGACGGGCCCCGGCGGCCAGGGCCTCTCGGCGACCGACGTGTCGAAGGAAAGCCGCGGCTTCGCCATCTCGACCACGTCGCAGCACAAGGAAGAAGTCGCCAAGCTCCTCGACTTCATGGCATCGACCGAAGGCCAGATGATGGACCGGATGGGCTTCGAGGGTGAGGAATACACCAAGTCCGGCGACACCTACACCATCACCGACAAGATGAGCACCTGGTACGCCCGCTTCTTCGCGGCCGCCAACTTCGTGCCGCCGGTGGAGTGGAAGTCGGCCGCCGCTCAGGAGTCGCTGAAGAACATCACGACGTGGTTCAAGCCGGACAACGCCTTCGTCTGGCCCGCCGACTACGCCGCTGACCTCGATGCGACCGAGAACGTCTACCGCGCCTGGGTCTACAAGTTCATCTCGGGCGAAGCCTCGATGGACCAGTGGGATGCCTTCGTCGCCGAGTGGAAGGCGGCCGGTGGCGACCGTCTCAACGAGTATGCCCGGACCAAGCTGAACGGCTAAGGCCCGGCCATCGCTACCGCCCGCGGCGTCCTCCCACGACCGCGGGCGGAGCGGTGATCCTAGACAAGCGGAAGTAGACCACCATGCCCAATTCCCTCCGCGGCCGCGTCCGCGCCATGCTCCACGGCATCGCCCTCGGCGACGCGCTCGGCGCTCCGGTCGAGAAGCTCTCGGCCGCCGATATCCGCGCCCGCTATGGCCGGGTGACCTCGCTCGAGGCGCGCTGGCACAAGATGGACCTGCCGCCCGAGCAGCGGAACCACCGCATCCGCGGCAACGGCATCGTCACCGACGATACGCTGATGACGCTGGCACTGATGGATATTTACGCCGAGACCAACCGCCACCTCGACGCCTGGGACATGGCCGACGGCATGGTGCGCCAGATCGCCTGGACACCGCGCTGGATCCCCGAGATGCAGCGCGAGGCCAACCTGATCGACCGCCTGTTCTACCCCGAGAAATGGATCTTCCAGCGCCACCAGTTGGCCAATTGCGACCCCCGCCAGGGCGGCATCGGCAACATGGTCAACTGCGGCGCCGCTATGTACGTGGCGCCGATCGGCGTGGTGAACGCCTGCGATCCGCGCGCCGCCTATGACGAGGCAATCGCCTTCGCCGCCGGCCACCAGGAGAGCTACGGCCTCGAAGCCGCCGGCGTCTTCGCCGCCGCCGTCGCCGCCGCATTCGTCCCCGGCACCAATATCGAGACGATCGTCGAAACCGTCCTCGGCCTCGCCAAGGACGGCACCCGCAACGCCATCGCCGAGATCGCCGACATCGCGATGAAGCTGAAGGGCAGTGACCACGCCGAGGTCGTCGCCGCATTCCATTCTGCGATCGCCCCGTTCTCGCCGATGGGTGACGACGTCAACCATTCCGTTGCCAAAGTCGGCCGTCTCTCCACCGCCTACCAGCCCTCCCGCCTCGGCGCCATCGAAGAGCTGCCGCTGGCGCTGGGCTTCGCCCTCGTTAACAACGGCGCCTTTCGCACCAGCATCGAGGACGGCATCAATTCCGGCCGCGACACCGACTCCATCGGCGTCATGGCCGGCGCCATCCTCGGCGCGTTGCACGGCGAGAGCATCATCGACGCCGCCGACCGTGCCACGCTCGATAGCGCCAACCGCTTCGACCTCATCGCCGCGGCCGATCGCTTCGCCGCCACCACCACCGATATCCTCCTCGCCGACCGGCGGGCGCGCGAAGCTGTCGAACGCGGCCGCGATAGCCTGTTTGCCGAAGTCACCGCCGGCGACGTCGTTTTCATCTGACCATCGGAATCCCCATGCTCTCGACCACCCAGATTTTCGACCGCATCTATGCCGGCTTCATCGGCAAGGCCATCGGCGTCCGCCTCGGCGCGCCGGTAGAGCCGACCATCTGGAGCTATGAGCGGATCCGCGACACCTATGGCGAGGTCACCCAGTACCTCCGCGATTTCAAGAACTTCGCCGCCGACGACGACACCAACGGCCCGGTCTATTTCATCCGCGCCCTGCGCGATTACGGGCTCAAGGCCACCGCCGCCGATGTCGGTCGCACCTGGCTCAACTACGCCGCCGAGGAGCACGGCATGTACTGGTGGGGCGGCTTCGGCAACTCCACCGAGCACACCGCCTACAAGAACCTCAAGTCCGGGATGGAAGCACCGGAGTCCGGTTCCATCGCCACCAACGGCACCACTGTCGCCGAGCAGATTGGCGGCCAGATCTTCATCGACAGCTGGGGCTGGGTGAACCCCGGCAATCCCAGACGCGCCGCCGAAATGTCAGCCATGGCCGCCTCGGTCGCCCATGATGGCGACGGCCTCAACGGCGCCCGCTTCTGCGCCGCCGCCATCGCCCAAGCCTTCGTCGCGAAATCCATCGACGAGATCGTTGAAACCGGCCTCTCGACCATCGACGCCAACTCGACCTACGCCCGCGTCGCCCGCGCCGTGATCGACTTCCACAAGGCCAACCCGTCCGATTGGCGCCTCTGCCGCGACATGCTCACCGCCGATTGGGGCTATGACCGCTACCCCGGCGTCTGCCACATCATCCCCAACGCCGGCGTCACGGTGATGGCCATCCTCTACGGCGAGGGCGAGCTGACCCGCACCGCCGAGATCGCGACCATGGCCGGCTGGGACACCGATTGCAACGCCGGCAACGCCTGCGCCATCGTCGGCACCTTCCAGGGCGTGCAGCCGAGCTGGGACAAATACCGCAAGCCGATCAACGACTTCGTCATCGCGTCGGGCGTCATCGGCACGCTCAACGTCGTCGATATCCCGAGCTTCGCCCGCGAACTCACCGTCCTCGCCCTCCGCCTCGACGGCAAGGAACCGCCGGCACAGTGGGGCGAGGATTTCGAGCGCCGCGGCGTCCGCTTCGATTTCGACGCCCCCGGCGCCACCCACGCCTTCCGCACCGAGCCCTTCAACCAGATCGAGGTCAAAGCCTCGACCACCAAGGCCGGCCCGAACTCCCGCGGTAGCCTCGAAGTGCTGCTCGACCGGCTCGAACGCGGGCAGGGCGGTCGTGTGTTCTGGAAGCCCTTCTACCGCCGCGCCGATTTCGACGACGAGCGCTATCGCCCAATGTTCACCCCGCTCGCCGACGCCGGCCAGACGGTAAAGTTCAAGCTGCAGCTCGACCCGTGGAACGGCGACGGCAACCTTCGGGTCGCGCCCTATGTTCGCCGCGCCATCTCCGGCGAGATCGTCGAAACCGGCGCTTGGCACGTCCCGAGTTCGGAAGGCTGGCAGGACTACGAGTTTACCATCCCCGAGGGCGACGAAGCCATCGACGAGATCGGCGTGCTGGTCGAGTACTTTGGCCGCCTCAAGTTCCTCGGCCGCCTGTTCCTCTCCGACTTCTCGGTGAGCGGCAAGGGCAAGCTCGCCATCGACCCCAGGACCGAAAAGCAGGAATGGGGCGGCATCACCCGCTTCACCTGGAACCGCGGCCACTGGTCCCTGCAGGATGACGTCATCCACGCCCACACCGCCGAAGACGCCGACGCCTGGACCGGCAACGGCTACCTCCGCGACGTGACCGTCACCGCCGACCTCACCCCGCTCGCCGGTAAGTCCCACCTCGTCGCCGCCCGCGTACAGGGCACGTCCCGGTTCTATGCGGCCGGCTTCGAGAACGGCGAGGCCGTGATCGTAAAGCAGGACCACGGCACCACCGTCCTGGCTCATGCGCCCTTCGCGGTGAAGCCGGGTGAGGCCCACAAGCTGGCGCTGACAGTGAAAGGCGACGCCCTCAGCCTCAGCGTCGACGGCAAAGAAGTCGTCACTGCCACCGACGGCACCTACCGCTACGGCCAGGCCGGTCTCCGCATGGCATCGGCTGGTCGCATGACCGTTGCCCGGTTGGAAGTGGTCGAACTGTGATGCTCGAGCGTATGGCACCCCCCACCCCAACCCTCCCCGCAAGGGGGAGGGTGTCTGCCGGTGGTTGTGGCACCATGCGGCCTCAAACTCGATGGGCACCTCCCCCCTTGCGGGGGAGGTTGGAAGGGGGGGCGCCACACGCTGGATTTATGGGCATCGCACCATGACCATCCCCTTCAACCCCACCGCCACCGGCCCTCTCGACGGCATCCGCGTCATCGATCTCTCGCGCCTCGTCGCCGGCAACATGCTGTCCCTGCAACTCGCCGACTTCGGCGCCGACGTCATCAAGATCGAGCCGCCGCAAGGCGATCCGCTGCGCGAGTGGCGTGATGATGGTCACTCGCTCTACTGGAAGACCTACGGCCGCAACAAACGCTCGGTCGTCCTCAACCTGCGCCAGGCGCCGGATATGGACGCGCTGAAGGCGCTGCTCACCACCGCCGACGTGTTCATCGAGAACTTTCGTCCTGGCACGCTCGAGGAAATGGGTCTAGCACCCGACGCCCTCCTCGCCGCCAACCCCAACCTGATCATCGTCCGCATCTCCGGCTTCGGTCAGACCGGACCCTACGCCCAGTTCCCCGGCTTCGGCACCATCGTCGAAGGCATGTCCGGCTTTGCCTACCGCACCGGCTTCCCAGACCGCGAACCGATCCTCCCGCCGCTCGCCCTCGCCGATATGATCGCCGGCGTCTACGGCGCCAACGCCACCGTCACCGCGCTCTTCGCTCGATTCCGTGGGCGTGCCAAGGGCCAGGTCATCGACCTCAGCTTGCTCGAGCCGATGTACTCCGTCCTCGGCCCCGAGGCGGCCATCTATCAGGTCACCGGCAAGGTCAAGGAGCGCTCCGGCTCCGCCTCCAACACCGCGTCCCCGCGCAACGTCTACAAGTGCGCCGACGGCCAGTACGTCGCGCTCTCCGGCTCAACCCCGCAAGTCGCCCGCCGCATCTTCGAGGTCATCGGCAAGCCCGAGATGAACACCGACCCGCGCTTCGCCACCAATTCCGATCGCGTGAAGCACCGCGACCTCGTCGACGCAGCAGTCGGCGAATGGTTCAGCCACCACACCCACGACGAAGCCCTCCGCATCATGCGCGAGGCGGGCGCCACCGTCGGCCCGATCTATTCCATCGCCGACATCGCCGCCGACGCCCATTTCCATGACCGTGGCATCATTATCGATGTCGAGGACAAGGATTTCGGCTCGCTGCCGATGCACAACATTCTGCCGCGTCTTTCCGAAACTCCCGGCACGTTCCGCCGTCCCGCACCCGATCTCGGTCAACACACCGCCGAAGTCCTCCGCGAAGCTGGTATCGATCCAACCACCGTCGGAGCCTGACCATGCCCCTCCGCTCTCTGCTCTACGTCCCCGCCCACTCCGAACGCTTCATCGCCAAGGCGCATGAACGCGGCGCCGACGCCATCGTGCTCGATCTCGAGGACGCGGTGCCCGAAGTCGATAAGGAGCCCGCACGCGTCAACCTGGCGACGACGGTCCCCTCGGTCGGACGCAACGGCGCCGCCGTCTTCGTCCGCATCAACTCCGGCCTCCGCCAGCGCGAGGACGCCCTCGCCGCCTGCCGCGCCGGTGCTGCCGGCGTGATGGTGGCCAAGGCCGGTTCATCCGCCGCGCTCGATGCCCTCGCGGGCACGCTCCGCGCCGAAGAGGCGAAGCTGAGCCGCACTGCGATGTCGTTCCTTGCGCTGATCGAAGGCGCCGCCCCACTGCTCGACGCCCGCTCCATCGCCGCCAATCACCGTGTCATCGGCCTGTTGCTCGGCAGCGAGGACCTCGCCACCGAACTCGGCGCCACTCCGACCCCCGATGTGCTGCGCCACCCCAAGCTACTGCTGCACTACGCCGCCAAGGCCGAGGGCAAGCTCAGCTTCGGCCTGCTGCAGTCGAGTGCCGACTACACCGATCTCGCCGCCCTCGCAGTCGCCGCGGCGGAAGCCAAGGCCCACGGCTTCGATGGCGCCACCTGCGTCCACCCCTCCGCCGTCGCCGGGCTGAACGCCGGCTTCTCCCCCMGCGAGGCCGAGCGCGACTGGGCCCACCGTGTCGTTGCCGCCGCGGCCGAGCAACCCGGCGCCTTCCAGCTCGACGGCAAGATGGTCGACGCTCCGATCGTTGCCCGTGCCCGGAAAATCCTGGAGAGTTAGGCGGCGATCCCCGTAAACTCGAGGAACTCCTCGAGCGGCAGCGGCTGCGACAGCAGGAAGCCCTGCAACTCATGGCAGCCCCGCGCCACCAGATAGTCGCGCTGCTGCTCGGTGGCGACGCCCTCGGCGGTCACCTTCATGTTCAGCGACCGCGCCAGGTCGATGATGGTGCGCACGATCACCTCGGCATCGCCCGATTTCCCCAGCTGCCCCACGAACGAGCGGTCGATCTTCAGCTTGTCGACATTATAGCGGCGGAGGTAGTTCAGCGACGAATAGCCGGTGCCGAAATCATCGAGCGCCAGCCGGATCCCGGCCTCTCGCAGCCGTGTCAGCCCCGCCACGGTCGCCTCGGAGTTGTCCAGCAGCACCCCTTCGGTGATCTCCAGCTGCAGCCGCCGCGGATCGATGCGCCGGGCCGCCAGCGACTCGATCACCCGGTCGACAAAGCGCCGGCTTCTCAGCTCCAGCGGCGACACATTGACCGCCACCCACGGGATCGGAGTCTGAGCCAGCATCCGGCAGGCTTCCTCGAACACCCATTCGCCCAGCTTCTCGATCAGTCCGCGTTCCTCGGCCACGCCGATGAACGTATCCGGGCCCAGCCGGCCGCGTTCCGGGTGCTGCCAGCGCACCAGCGCCTCGGCACCGACGATCGTCCGGCTGTCGGCAGCCATGATCGGCTGATACTCGAGCTGCAGTTCGCCCCCCTCAGTCAGGGCTCGCCGCAGGTCCTGTTCGATCCGCCGCTTCTCTTCGACGCTCTCCGCCATCTGCTCGGCAAACACTTGCCAGCGGGCTCGCCCACGCGACTTGGCCTCATAGAGCGCAATGTCGGCCTCGCGCAGCATGCCCAGTGCATCCGACCCTTTCCGCCACTGCGCGATACCGAAGCTGGCGGTGATGAATGCCGGATCGTCGAACAGCACGAAGGGCTGGCCGAACTGCAGCAGGATCGCTGCGCAGATCGATTCCGCCGCCCCCGCCGCCGGACCGGACAATAGGATGGCGAACTCGTCGCCGCCGAGCCGGGCCAACACGCCCGCCGGCCCCACCAGCTGGAACAGCCGGTTCGCCAGCTGCCGCAGCAGGTCGTCGCCGGCCACATGCCCGAGCGTGTCGTTGATGTGCTTGAAGCGGTCGATATCGATCAGCACCAGCGTCGCCGGCGTGCCCAGCGCCGCTCGAGCGGTCAACGATTCCAGGTCGCGCTCGAATTGCGCCCGGTTGGCGAGCCCCGTGAGCGAGTCGTGATAGGCGAGGAAATGGATATGCGCCTCGGTGCGGCGACGCTCGGTGATGTCGCGCGCGCTGCATACCAGCCCGATGATCGAGCCGTCAGGCCCGCGCAGCGGCAGCTTCGAGGTGGAGAGCCAGATCTGCGAGCCATCCGGCCGCACCACATATTCCTCGTGGTCGATCAGCGACCTGCCGTCGCGTATGACGCTCAGGTCATCCTCGTAATAGCGCCGCGCCAGCGGCATCGGATGCAGCTCGAGGTCGGATTTGCCGATCAGCATGTTCGGGTCGCCATGCCCGAGGTCAGCCGCTACCGCGCGGTTGGCGATGACGAACCGGCAGTCCTTGTCCTTGATGTAGAGATAGTCCGGCACCTGGTCGATCATGGTGCGCAACCACGTGCGCTCCACTCGGGCCCGCGCCTGCTCGCCGGCCAGTTCCGCCGCAAACTCCTGCAGCCGCTCGTTGGCCGCCACCAATGCGGCAAGCGACTCCGGCGGCTCGGCGCGAGCGAAGTGGTGGACGGGAGACCGCTTCACGACCATTGGGGCCCTCGGAACGTGGGGCAGTTCGGGCGGCTGCCATGCTAGGCAGTCATTGGATAAGCAACTCCTAAATGACCAGTAAGTAGGAACGGCTGATTTGGCTGATTGTCAATGTCGTCAGCGCCCCGCCGCAGCAGCAGCGCGGTACTCGCTGGGCGAGATGCCATTGAGCCGCCGAAACGCCTTGGCAAAGTAGTTGCCATTGGCAAATCCGGTCGCCGCGGCAATTGCGCCGACTGGCTGGTCGGTGGCGATCAGCAGCCGCGTCGCCCGCTCCATCCGCGCCGAGAACACGAAATCCGCCGGGCTTTTCCCCGCTTCGTTGCCAAAGCGCCGCACGAAATGCGCCCGGCTAAGCCCAGCCACCCGCGCCAGCCGGTCCACCCCCAGCGGCTCGCCTAGATGAGCCGCGATGAAGCTCTGCGCCCTCGCAATCGGCGGCGCGACCGTCGTTGTCGCGGGCGTCGCGCCGAACAGCCCGTCATGCAGCGCCATCATCGCTGCATAGGCGGCGGCCGAAATGTCGCCGCTGAGCAGCTCCGGCGCTCCCATCAGCCTCAGGCACGCATCCGCCATCCGGTCCACCGTAGCCGCCGACGGCGTCACCACCGGACCCTTGAGGTCGATGATGGTCCGCATCAGCCGCAGCGCCTCGCGTCCGTTCGCGCCGATCCAGAAATACTCCCAGGTCTGCCCGCGATCGAGCCAGTAGCGGTTGGCATGCGGAAAGCTCAGGACCATCGTCGAGCCCGGCAGTAGTACGTGCCGCGCTCCGGCATAATCAAGCTCGCCGCGCCCCGCGATGGTGTGCTGGATGATCACGAACGGCGCGTCGCCGCGCTTCAGTCCCTCCCAGTTGTAGACCTCGTTGGCGCGCTTTTCGAACCCGGCGCCCGTAGCCATCACATGAAAGCCCAGCGGGCCGCGCGGCGGCGCGATCGCCTGCACCTTGTGCCCGTAGGCAATGAGATCGGACAGCATGAAATTACCCGCTAGCGCATGACTTTCCTCTACACCTGCCGACCCCTCTGCCGCTAGATGGAGCCCAACAGAAAAGGGAGGAACGGCATGTCGTTCAAAGTCGCGGTCATCGGGGCGGGGTCGGTCGGGTTCACCAAGACCCTCATTTCTGACCTGTTGAAAGTGCCCGAATTCGCCGATGTCGAGTTCGCGCTGACCGATATCAATGCGCACAACCTAGACATGATCCAGCAGATCATCTCGTCGATCGTTGCGGTCAACAACCTGCCGGCCAAGGTCACCGCCACCACCAACCGCCGCGAGGCCATCACCGGGGCGCGCTACATCATGAGCTGCGTCCGCGTCGGCGGGCTAGAGGCCTTCGCCACCGATGTCAACATCCCGCTGAAATACGGCGTCGACCAGTGCGTCGGCGACACCATCTGCGCCGGCGGCATCCTCTACGGCCAGCGCAACATCCCGGTGATCCTCGAGTTCTGCAAGGACATCCGCGAGGTCGCCGAGCCCGGCGCGCTGTTCCTGAACTATGCCAACCCGATGGCCATGAACACCTGGGCTGCCGACCTCTATGGCGGCGTCGACGTGGTCGGCCTCTGCCACGGCGTCCAGCACGGCGCCCATCAGATCGCCCAGGTGCTGGGCGTCCGCGACGATGAGCTCGACTATGTCTGCTCGGGCATCAACCACCAGACCTGGTACATCGACATCCGCGCCAACGGCCGGAAGATCGAGGCCGACGAGCTGATCGCCGGCTTCGAAAATCACCCGGTCTATTCCAAGCAGGAAAAGGTCCGCATCGACGTCCTGAAGCGCTTCGGCGTCTATTCGACCGAGTCCAACGGCCACCTCTCGGAATACCTGCCCTGGTACCGCAAGCGCCCCGAGGAAATTTCGCGCTGGATCGACATGAGCGACTGGATTCACGGCGAAACCGGCGGCTACCTCCGCCACTCGACCGAACGCCGAAACTGGTTCGAAACCGATTTCCCGAAGTTCAAGGCCGAAGCCACCAAGCCGCTGTCGGAGCACAAGCGTACCAGCGAGCACGCCAGCTACATCATCGAGGCGCGCGAGACCGGCCGCACTTATCGCGGTCACTTCAACGTCCGCAACAACGGCATCATCAAGAACCTGCCGGCCGACGCCATCATCGAAAGCCCCGGCTTCGTCGATCGCTTCGGCATCAACATGGTCGAGGGCATCGAACTGCCGATCGCCTGCGCCGCCACCTGCTCGGTGTCGATCTCCGTGCAGCGTATGAGCGTCGAGGCAGCAATGACCGGCAATATCGACATGCTCAAGCTCGCCGTGCTGCACGACCCGCTGGTCGGCGCCATCTGCACCCCGGACGAAGTCTGGCAGATGGTCGACGAAATGGTAGTCGCCCAGGCCCAGTGGCTACCGCAATATGCCGACGCCATCCCCGCCGCCAAGGAGCGGCTGGCCAAGGGCACGGTGAAGACCAAGGACTGGGCCGGCGCCGCCCGCAAGGTCGTCCGCTCGGTCGAAGAACTGCGCGAAATGAAGGGCGCCCATCACTAGCCATCGGTCTCCCAGTCGTCTCCCTCCCCCTTTGCGGGGAGGGATCAAGGGGTGGGGGGAGCCGCGTGCGCGGACTGTGCGGTCCCACAAGTTAACTCCCGTTAACCCGACTCCCTGCATGGTGGGGCATGTCCGATGTCGCCACCGCGCTCCTCCAGCTGACCGGCCGTACCGAACCCACCGCCGATCCGGCGCTGGCGGCGGTGAAGCTGGCCCGCGCCACGATAGACGCCCTGGTCCTCCGCCTCGGCCAGACGATTGACGCCAAAGTCACCGCCCAGCTCGCCGGCGGCCTCACCCAGCTCACCGCCGGCACCGAAACCTTCGTGCTGAAGCTCGAGACGCCGCTGCCGGTCAACACGGCCGTGGCACTCAGGATCGCCGCCACCCCGAACGGCCAACCCGCTGTGACTGTCGCGGTCCAGCCCCAGCCACCCGCCGCCCAACCGGCGCCACCCGCGCCACCGCCAACCCAGCCGCTACCCGCCGCACCGACGCCGCTCCCGCCGAGCACATCGAGTCCCGTATCTCCGTCAGCGACCATCCCGCTGCCAGTGCCCGGCCAGACGCCGATTGCACCCAGTCCCACGGCGACCCTTCCGCCGCAGCCGGCCGCAACCCCGCCGTCACCCCCGACCACCCCGCCGCAGGCGACAATACCACAGGCGTCGACGTCTCAGGTCGCACTACCCTCGGCGCCAGCGCCTCAAGTCACGCAGGCAGGGTCGCAAGTCAGCACGCCGCCAACAGCCCAACAGGTCGCCGCTCAACCGGCCCCTCTCGCCCTGCCATCACCTCCCACAGCGACCCCGGCCACCACCACAGCGACACCACCACCGCCCCCAACGCTCGCCGCACCAGCGCCATCTCCGCCGACAGGCAGCGTAAGCCCCACGCCTGCTCCAGTCGCGACGTCCGCGATCCCAACGCCTCCGCCGGTAACTCCTGGGGCAACCGTGCAACCCGGGCCATCCCTCCTGGCCGCCCAGACCGCGTCGACCACCCCCGCAGCACCCGCACCACTTCTCACCACTCCCGCGCTCGCCGCCCTGCCGTCGCAGCCGATCAGGACCAATCTCGCTGCGCCGCCATCCGTCCCTCCGCCGGCATCGGCTCCCGCTCCAGCTCCCGCGGCGCAAACCGCCCCGGCACCCGTGCCACCCGCCGCCCCACAGGCCCTGCCGCAGTCGCCCGCACCGTCCGTCGCAACCCAACCGGTCCCACGCCCAACCCCGCCCGCCACCTCACCTTCGCTCACCCAGATTCTCGCCGATCCGGTTCAAGCCGCCGCCCGCCAGGACACAGTCCTGCCGCTCCTCGCCCGCCTCGCGTCTCTCTCCGCTCCCGCCGCCTCTGCGCTGCCGCGCCCGGCCCTCGAGGCCATCGCCCGCATCCTCGCCGGTCGCCTCGATCTCAACCGCGCTCCGCCCGACGGTAGATCCATCCGCGATGCCGTCCTCCGCGCCGGCGTTATCACCGAGCCGAGTGCCCGCATCCCGATCGATGCCAAGTCCGCGCTGCTCCAGCTGCGTTCAGCGCTGGCCGCCTTCCTCGGCAGCGAGACCGAAGCCGTCGCCCCGGTCACCCGCCGCCCGCCGCCTCCGCTGAAAGGCGAGCCCGTCCGCGCGCCGTCGCCCCAGCCGGCGGTTCCAGCCTCGGAGGAACCTCTCGAAACCGCCCGCCAACTGCTTGGCCACACTGACGCGTCGCTCTCCCGCCTGAAGCTCCTGCAGCTCGCCTCCAACCCGCCCGACGCCGCCCGCCTCAACACGCCGGCCCCCGCCGCCGAGTTCCGCGTCGAAGTCCCCATGCAGCTCGGCGCCGAGACCGGCATCCTTCAGCTGCTGGTCGAGCGTGACGGCAAGCACAAGCGCACCCCGGCCGAACGTGGCTGGCGCATGCGCTTCGCCCTCAACTTCACCGTCACCGGCGAAGTCGGGGCCGAGCTCGCGCTGCTCGGCCGTACTGCCAGCATCGCGCTCTGGGCCGCCGAACCGGCCACCGCCGACGCCCTCGAGGCCATGCTTCCCGAGCTCGCTCCGGCGCTGGCCCGTCACGGCCTCGATCTCGGCGCCGTCCGCGTCCGCCGCGGCGTCCCGCAACCCGCCGCCCGCGCCCCGGGCCAATTGCTGGATAGCGCCCGATGAGCGAAGCCGAAAAGCCCATCAGCCTCGCCGTTGCCCTCGAATACGAACGCGGCACCCGCGATGCGCCCCGCGTCATCGCCAAGGGCCGCGGCGAACTCGCCCGGCGCATCGTCGAAACGGCCGAGGAGCACGGCGTCGTCATCGACTCCAACGGCCCCCTGGCCGAGGCCCTGGCCGGCGTCGAGCTCGACGAGCAGATCCCCATCGAGCTCTACGAGGCAGTGGCCGAAATCATCGGCTTCATCCTCCGCGCCAGCCACGCGCGCCTCTAGCTTGCATTCCGCCCCCCGTCCGGGCGAAGTGACGCGCCAACTTTCCGGAGCCCGCGTCATGCCCAACATTGCCGACCTCGATACGCCCACCGTCCTGATCGATATCGATCGCGTCGAGGCCAATCTGCAGCGGGCCCAGGCGCATGCCGACAAGCAGGGCTACGCGCTCCGTCCCCACATCAAGACGCACAAGCTGCCCCGTTTCGCCAAGCGCCAGGTCGAGCTCGGCGCCGTCGGCATCACCGTGCAGAAGCTGGGCGAAGCCGAGGTGATGGCCGATGCCGGCCTCACCGACATCTTCCTCCCCTACAACATCCTCGGTCCCAAAAAGCTGGCCCGGCTCAAGGCACTGAACGAGCGCATCACCCTGTCGGTCACCGCCGACAGCCCCGATACGCTCGCCGGCTATGCCGCGACCTTCACCGAGGGCAAGCCGCTCACCGTGCTGATCGAGTGCGACTCCGGCGGCGGTCGCTGCGGCGTCCAGACGCCGGCCCAGGCGCTGGCGCTCGCCCGCCAGATCGCCCTCGCCCCCGGCCTCCGCTTCGGCGGCCTGATGACCTATCCGTCGCTACATGGTGTCGACAAATCCAATGCCTGGCTCAGCGAAGCCGTCGCGCTGTTCCAGCAGGCCGGCATCGCCGTGCCGCGCGTCTCTTCCGGCAACAGCCCCGACATGTGGGCGCCGGCCGCCGCGCCGGTCACCGAGCGCCGCCCCGGCACCTACATCTATTACGATCGCTTCCAGGTGCGGGAGAAGGTCGCCAGCCTCGACGACTGCGCGCTCACTGTCCTCGCCACGGTCGTCAGCCGCCCCACCGCCACCCGCATTGTCATCGATGCCGGCTCTAAGTCGCTCACCTCGGACCTCCTCAACATGGAGGGCTACGGCCTCGTCATGGGCACCGACCTGACCGTCAAGGGCCTCTCCGAGGAGCACGGCGTCATCGAGCTGCCCGTCGCCTCCGATTGGCCGCGCGTCGGCGAGCGCCTGCGCATCGTCCCCAACCACGCCTGCGTCATCTCCAACCTGTTCGACACCGTCACCCTGATCTCCGGCGACGAGGTCAAGGAAGTGGTGCCCGTTGCGGCGCGCGGACGAGTCGACTAGGTATCCTTCCGGCACAGGCAGTGGGCGATAGCATAGATGGGCGACCTCTTGGTCCGGCTGTATGACCTGCCGGAAATCGCATCCGAAGCAAAGGTGATCGCCGCCGGCGTTACCCTGCGCCGGGCGCTTCCCCCCGAGCGGCACTTGGTCACCGAGTGGGTGGGCCGGCATTTCAGCCCCTATTGGGTGTCCGAGGTGGAAATGGCGATGAGCCAGCACCCCGTCACCTGCTGGCTCGCTGTCCGCGACAACCAGTTGCTCGGCTTCGCCTGCCACGACGCGACCGCCAAGGGCTTCTTCGGCCCCACCGGCGTCGACGAGGCGGCGCGTGGGCAGGGGATCGGCGAAGCCCTGCTGATCGTCACCCTGCGCGGCATGCGCGAAGCGGGCTATGCCTACGCCGTCATCGGCGCCCCCGGCCCGGTCGAGTTCTACCAGAAGCGGCTCGACGCGCTGCTGATCCCCGACTCGAAACCTGGCCTTTACAAGGGGATGCTGCGTCCGGCTCAGTCGAGCTGAATGCAGCAGGCGAACTAACCTAGTCTTTACTCGGCCGCGCTAGGCTCACAGCCTCGATTTCCCTGGAATCTCTGGGTCTCCAGCGCCTTGTCCAAGACCGGGAACACTCCCGCGCCACCGCCGGACGCCGCACCACCAGAAGGTGATGCAGCCGCGCTGCTGAAGCTCGGGCGCCAGTTGTCGCTGGCCCGCGGCAAGCTCCATGCCCAGGACCTGCGCCTCCGCGCCATCCTCGAAAACCTGGCCCACGGCATCTCCCTCTACGATCGCCACGGCCGGCTGGTGCTCTGCAACCGCCAGTTCCTCGACATCTATCGCCTGCCGCCCGCCCTGGGGAAACGCGGCACCAGCTTCCGCCAGATCCTCGAAGCCCGTGTCGCCGGCAACACCCATGTCGGCGACGACGCCGACGACTATGTCGCCGA
Source organism: Devosia sp. P1_H9 (assembly GCF_056405135.1). Lineage (NCBI taxonomy): Bacteria > Pseudomonadati > Pseudomonadota > Alphaproteobacteria > Hyphomicrobiales > Devosiaceae > Devosia > Devosia sp. P1_H9. The sequence goes on along the minus strand of NZ_JBFUCQ010000003.1, from coordinate 134,929 downwards.
TCGCCTGAGCGCCGTGCACGAGCAACGCACCCTCGGCGGCATCCACCGGCTGAACTCCGGCCAGGTCATCTCGATGACCCACCAGCCAATGGACGATGGCGGCTGGATCTCGACCCATAAGGACGTGACCGAGCTGCACAACATGCAGGCCGAGCTCACCCACCTCGCCTACCACGATGCTCTGACGGGCCTGCCCAATCGCACCCTGTTCTACCGCCGCATCGGCAATTCCTTCGAAAACCTCGCTGGCACCGGCTTCGCCGTGCTCTGCCTCGATCTCGATGGCTTCAAGCCGATCAACGACACGCTCGGCCACGCCGCCGGCGACGCCCTGCTGCGCCAGTTCGCGGCCCGGCTTGGCAGTTGCCTCGGCCCCATGGACTCCGCGGCCCGCATGGGCGGCGACGAGTTCGCCGTGCTGCACCGCGGCGGCACCGCCGAGAGCGCCCAGGACCTCGCGCAGCGCCTCTGCGAAGCGACGCTCGCGCCCTACGACCTCGACGGCCAGGTGCTCACCATCGCGGTCGGCATCGGCATCGCCATCGCCGGCGAGGACGGGATCGACACCGATCAGCTGCTGCACAATGCCGACGTGGCGCTTTACGCCGCCAAGCGCGACGGCCGGGGCAGCGTCCGCTTCTTCGAGCCCGAACTGAACCGCGTCACCGTCGATCGCCGCCGCCTTGAGGTGGACCTCAAGCGGGCACTGGAATTTGGCGAGTTCGAGCTGCACTTTCAGCCAATTCTCAACCTCCGGACGCACAGATTCTCGGGCTTCGAGGCCCTGCTGCGCTGGCAGCATCCCGACCGCGGCCTCGTCCCGCCTTGCGATTTCATCCCCGTCGCCGAAGACACGGGCCTGATCGTCCCGATCGGCGATTGGGTCATCCGCGAGGCCCTGGCCGAGGCGGCGCGCTGGCCCGACGGCCTCAAGATCGCCGTCAACGTCTCGTCCGTCCAACTGGTGCGCGGCAGCCTGATCACCACGCTCGTTCAAGCCCTTGCCGCCTCCGGCATCGCCCATGAGCGGGTCGAGATCGAGATCACCGAGTCCGTTTTCCTCGAGAATTCCGAGCAGAGCCTCGACACCCTCCGCCAGCTCCGCGCCCTCGGCGTCCGCATCGCGCTCGACGATTTCGGCACCGGCTTCTCGGCGCTCGGCTACCTGCTGGCCTTCCCCTTCGACAAGATCAAGATCGACGGCACCTTCGTCCGCGCGCTCGAAAGCACCGAGGGCGCCAAGACCATCGTCAGCGCGGTTGCCGATATCGGCGCGCGCCTCGAGATGGAGACAACCGCCGAGGGTATCGAGACTCCCGAGCAGCTGCGCGGCGTTCACGCCGCCGGCTACACCGAGGCCCAGGGCTACCTGATCTCGCACCCGATGACGCGCGAAGCGGTGCGGCGGCTGGTCCTCGGCACCTCCGACGCCATGCCCGAAGCGCCCCTGGCGCAGAAGGCTGCCGGCTAGTCATTCCAGCGTCATCGCTTCGTCACAGCAGCGTCTTTTGCCGGGTGCACCCATCCTGAATACTTTCAGGAGCGTCACAATGACCGACCGTTTGAAGACGCGCGCGCGCCCGACGCGCCGCCAGTCATTCACCACCAAATTTTCCGACCTGATGGCCGAAGGTTATTCGCGCCGCTCTGTGCTGAAGGGTCTGCTCGCCGGCACCGCCGTGGCCGCATCCGGCGCCAGCTTCGGCGTCGGCGCCGCCTTCGCCCAGGCCAACTCCGTCTCCAGCCTCACGTTCCCCGAACTGACCCGCGTCACCGACAAGAACGACCACTGGCCGGAGGGCTACTCGCGCCAGATCCTGCTGCGCTGGGGCGACAAGCTGTTCGCTGACAGCCCCGAGTTCGACCTCGCGACCCTCGACGGCGCCGCCGCCGAAAAGCAGTTCGGCTACAACAACGATTTCACCGCCTTCCTGCCGCTGCCGCAGGGCAGCCAGTCAAACGATCACGGCCTGCTCGTCGTCAACCACGAGTACGCCGCGCCCTACCTGATGTTCCCCGGCACGACCGATGAGGACTACAAAGAAAAGCTGACCGACGACCAAATCCGTGCCGTCGCCGCCTCCACCGGCATCTCCGTGGTCGAGGTCAAGAAGACTGGCAATGAGTGGCAGGTGGTCACTGACGGCCAGTACAATCGCCGCGTCCACATGGGCACCGAGATGCGCCTCTCCGGCCCCGCCGCAGGCGACGGCAGGCTGAAGACCTCGATCGACCCCACCGGCACCATCGTCTTCGGCTCCATCTCCAACTGCTCGGGCGGCATCACCCCGTGGGGCACGATGCTCTCGGGCGAGGAAGGCGGCATGGACGTCTTCGCCGGCGACTACACCACGCTCCCCGACCAGGAACTGGTCGAGCGCCAGGGCTGGGACGAGGATGAGAATGACGGCTACGCCCTGAGCCGCGTCGACGCCCGCCTGAAGTTCGAGAACGAGCCGAACGAGTGGCTGAAGTTCGACTGGGTGGTCGAGATCGATCCGTTCGATCCGACGGCCAAGCCGGTTAAGCGAACCGCCCTCGGCCGCTTCACCCACGAAGGCGCGCAGGTTGCTATGGCCCCCGATGGCCGCGTCGTCCTCTACATGGGTGACGATGACGACTTCGAGTACCTCTACAAGTTCGTCACCTCCAAGCCCTGGAACCCCACCGACCGGGCCGCCAACAAGGACCTGCTCGACGAGGGCACCCTCTACACCGCCCGCTTCGATGCTGATGGCAAGATGACCTGGCTGCCGTTGGTACAGGGGCAGGGGCCGCTCACCCCCGAGAACGGTTTCCACACCCAGGCTGACGTGGTGCTGCGCACCCGCATGGCCGCCGACCTGCTCGGCGCCACCCCGATGGACGCGCCCGAAGGCTTCGTGCCGCATCCGAAGACCGGCCGCGTCTACATCGCCATGACCGAGAACGAGGATCGCCTGCCGGCCGGCGAAGGAGACGAGGGCGAACAGGTCAACGTCGCCAACACCCGCGCCCCGAACCCGGACGGCCACATCCTCGAGCTCACCCCGCCAGGCGCTCCCGACGCGCCCGACCATGCCGCGACCGACTACACCTGGGATGCCTTCATCCTCTGCGGCGACCCCAAGGATCCGGCCTCGCACGCCCTCTGCCACCCCGAGACCTCGGACGACGGCTGGTTCACCGATCCGGACAACCTCTCGGTCGATCCCGCCGGCCGCCTCTGGGTCACCACCGACGGCCCGCCCGATGCCGGCTTCAACGATGCGCTCTATGTCGCCGACACCGAGGGCCCGGGCAAAGCACTGCCGAAACTGTTCTACTCGCCCCCCGTCGGCTCCGAAGTCTGCTCGCCTGCCTTCACCCCCGACGGCAAGACCATGTTCCTCTCCATCCAGCACCCCGGCGAACTCCGCCTCGAAGACGGCGAGGACTCCACCTCCATCGCCGACGCCGGCACCAACTGGCCCGACTTCATTGCTGGCCAGGGCCCTCGTCCCTCGCTGGTAGTGATCACCAAGGACGACGGAGGCGTGGTCGGCAGCTGAGGAGTCCGGGAGAGCAGCTTTCTCATCGGAGCCACTCTCCTCCCCACCAACGTCATCCCCGCGAAGGCGGGGCCCGGCGCGATCTCTCAACCTCCACGGGTGTTGCAGCATCCACTAGGTTCCCGCCTGCGCGGAAATGACGCCGGTGTGTAGCCCAAACAAAAAAGGCGGGGATCGCTCCCCGCCTCGTTCACTCCTGAAACCCCAAGTTTCAGAGCTTGTCGGTGATCGCCGTGGTGAAGGCGCCCGACGGCTTGTTCTTGATGATCTTCTGGTCGAGCAGGGCCTTCTCGGTGCGGTCATAGGCGGCCGCGTCGAGCTTGAAGTCCTTGGCGTCGACGAGCTTGGCCACTTCGCCCATCATGTACTTCTGATGGTCGAGGGTCTGGGCACCGGACTCGTCGTTGTCGAGCACGATCTGCGCCGCCTCATCGGGGTTGGCGATCGCATACTCCCAGCCCTTCTGCGAAGCGCGGACGAAGCGGACCATCTTGTCGGCGAAAGCCGGGTCGGCGAGCTTGTCTTCCATCGCATAGAGGCCGTCCTCGAGCAGGTCGTTGCCGAGGTCGGTGTAGTTGAAGATCACCAGCTTGTCGGTGGTGAAGCCCGCGTCGATCGCCTGGCCCAGTTCGTTGTAGGTCATCACCGAAATACAGTCCGCCTGCTTCTGCACCAGCGGCTGCACGTCGAACGACTGCTTCAGAACGTTGACGCCATCGGCGCCGCCTTCCGTCGGGATGCCCAGCTTGTTCATCCAGGCGTAGAACGGATACTCGTTGCCGAAGAACCAGACGCCAAGCGTGTGACCCTTGAAGTCGGCTTCGGTCTGCACCGGGCCATCCTTCGGGCAGATCATCAGCAGGCCGGACTTCTTGAACGGCTGCGCGATGTTGACGAGGCCGACGCCCTGCTCGCGGGCCGCCAGCGCACCGCCCATCCAGTCGACGATCACGTCGGCGCCGCCACCCGCGATCACCTGCTCAGGGGCGATATCCGGGCCACCCGGCTTGATCGTGATGTCGATGCCTTCGTCAGTGTAGAAGCCCTTGTCCTTGGCGACGAAATAGCCTGCGAACTGCGCCTGCGTAACCCACTTGAGCTGCAAGGTGACCGGATCGGCCGCCCAGCTCGCGGTAGCACCGAGCGCCAGCGCGCCCGCTACCAGACCAACGAGAAGCTTTTTCATTTTTGACGTTTCCCTTTTCCCCTGATTACGCCCGACCACCGCGGACGGACGGATGCCAGAAGGTGACTGCCCTCTCGATGAGCGCCACCAGCCAGTAGAAAACAGAGCCCGCTAGCGCCGCCACGGCGATCTCTGCCCAGACCATCTCGACATTGAGCTTGCCGATCTCACTCGAGATGCGAAAGCCCATGCCAACGATGGGTGTTCCGAAGAATTCAGCCACGATTGCGCCGATCAGCGCCAGAGTCGAGTTGATCTTCAATGCGTTGAAAATGAACGGCGCCGCTGCCGGCAGCCTGAGCTTGAACAGCGTCGACCAGTAACCCGAGGCATAGGTGCGCATCAGGTCGCGCTCCATGTGCCCCGCCGCGTTCAGCCCGGCCACGGTGTTCACCAGCATCGGGAAGAACGTCATGATGACGACGACGGCAGCCTTGCTCGGCCAGTCGAAGCCGAACCACATCACCATGATCGGCGCGATGCCGATCAGCGGCAACGCCGAGATGAAATTGCCCAGCGGCAATAACCCGCGCTTCAGGAACGGCGAGCGGTCGACCGCGATGGCAACGAGGAACCCTGCGCCGCACCCGAGGACGTAGCCGGCTAGCACCGCCTTGAGGAAGGTCTGCTGGAAATCCGCCGCGATCCTCGGGATATTGCCAATCAGCGTCTCCCAGATCCCCGATGGCGACGGCAGCAGCACCTTGGGCACATTGCCGCCCCGGGTGATCGCTTCCCACGCGACGAGGATCGCCACACCGAAGATCGCCGGGATCAGCACCCCAACCAGTTCGGCCGCCTCGCCCCGCACGATGGCCCGCGACAATCGCTCCGCAAACAGCCAGGCAAATAGCCAGGCAGCAACCAGCGCGAACCAGTAGCCCGGCTCGGCCTGCTGCAGCGTTTCGAGCGCCAGCATCAGCCCCACCGCGCCGAGCGCCGCGAGGACGCCGTCGACCCAGTAGCTCAACGGAATACGGAAACGGATGAGGCTGAAGATGCCGAGCACCAGGAACACCCCGACCGCGGGAAACTCCCACACCGGCAGCGGCGCCCCTTCAGTCGACGCGAAATCGAAGATCAGCGCCAGCAGCGCGAAACCAGACGCGAAGGCAGCGAGAACCCGTTGCAGCGCCGTCATGCCCGCGCTCCGAGTTGCTTGTTGGTGACCCGCTCGGCCAGCCCCACCAGCGCAATCAGCGCCCCGGCCAGCAACGCCGCAGCTAGCAGCGCCGACCAGATCTGGATCGTCTGCCCGTAGTACGAGCCCGCCAGCAGCCGCGCACCAATCCCGTTGCTGGTGCCGGCCGGCAACTCGCCGACGATGGCGCCGACGAGGCTCGCCGCCACCCCCACCTTCATCGAGGTAAACAGATAGGGCAGGGCAATCGGCCAGCGCAGCTTGGTGAACACATGGAAGCGCGACGCGTTGTAGGTGCGCATCAGGTCGAGCTGGATCTGCTCGGGGCTGCGGAAGCCCTTCACCATCCCCACCACCACTGGGAAGAAACTGAGATAGGTCGAGATCAGCGCCTTAGGGACCAGTCCCGAAATCCCCACCGCGTTCAGCACCACGATCACCATCGGCGCGATCGCGAGGATCGGGATCGTCTGGCTGGCAATGATCCACGGCATTAGCGACCGGTCCATCGCCTGGTTGTGGACGATGAACGCCGCGAGCCCGATGCCGAACACCGTACCCATGGCAAAGCCCAGGAGCGTCGCCGAGAGCGTGATCCAGCCATGGTAGACGAGGCTGCGCTTCGACGTGATGGCCTGCTCGACCGTGGTCTTCCAGAACTCCCCAACGATCTGATGCGGCGCCGGCAGCAACGGCTTCTCGGCGTTCAGCACGTCATTGAGCTGCTGCCCGAAGCCAACATTGGTCACGTCGGTGCGCTGGTAGAAATCCGACATCCCTTGCCAGTTCATCAGCACCGCCGCGACATACCAGACGACGATCAGCGCGGCGACGACGATCAGGATCGGGAACAGGCTGCCGTCGCGCCACGAGGTCTTCATCGCCTAGACCTCGTACGAGTGGCCGGCCCTCAGGCCGTCACGGACGCGGTGGGCGATGGCAAGGAACTCCGGCGTTTCGCGAATCTCCAGCGGCCGCTCGGCGGGCAGGGTGCTCTGAATGATGTCCGTCACCCGCCCCGGCCGCGGGCTCATCACCACGATCTTGGTCGAGAGATACACCGCCTCGGGGATCGAGTGAGTGACGAACGCGATACTCTTCTGCGTCGCCGCCCAGAGCTTCAGCAACTCCGAGTTGAGGTGGTCGCGGACGATCTCGTCGAGCGCTCCGAACGGCTCGTCCATCAGCAGCAGGTCGGCATCGAACGCCAGCGCACGGGCGATCGAGGCGCGCTGTTGCATTCCGCCGGAGAGCTGCCACGGAAACTTCTTCTCGAAACCCTCGAGGTTCACCAGTTCCATGGTCTTGCTGATGCGCGCCTTACGATCCGCCTCGCCATAGCCCATGATTTCGAGCGGGAGCGCCACGTTCTTCTCGATGGTCCGCCACGGAAACAGTGCCGGCGCCTGGAACACATAGCCATACGAGCGGTTGACCCGCGCATCGGCGGGCGAAGTACCATTTACCGTGATCGTCCCTGACGTCGGCTGCTCCAGATCGGCGATGACGCGCAGGAACGTCGTCTTGCCGCAGCCCGATGGGCCGATAAACGAGACGAACTCGCCCCGCTTGATGTCGAGATTGACGTCCGACAGCGCCACCACGTCGCCGTCCGCTGTCTTGAAAGTCAGGCCGAGACCCTTGGCCTCGACCACGCTCTGCGATTTGCCCCCGTCCGTCGTCAAACCCTCAAACCCCCGTCGCCGGAATGCCGGTGCGCTCTACCTTGCGCGGCGCGGTGATGTCCTTCCAGGTCGACAGCGCCCGGTTCACCGGGTTCTTCGCCTCGCGCGCCACGAACTGGCCGTGGCCCTGTTCGGCGCTGATCGTGTCCTCGGTCACCGCCACCTGCCCACGGGTCAGCGTAAAGCGCGGCAGCCCCTCGACCTCGATGCCCTCGAACACGTTGTAGTCGATCGCCGACTGCTGCTTCGCTGCCGTGATCGTCTTCTTGCGCTTCGGATCCCACACCACCAGGTCCGCATCGGCCCCGACTAGGATCGCACCCTTCTTGGGGTAGAGGTTGAGGATCTTGGCGATGTTGGTCGAGGTCACCGCGACGAACTCGTTCATCGTCAGCCGCCCGGTCTTCACGCCTTTGGTCCACAGCACCGGCAGCCGGTCCTCCAACCCGCCCGTCCCGTTCGGGATCTTGGCGAAGTTGCCGATGCCGTTGCGCTTCTGTGCTGTGGTGAAGGCGCAGTGATCGGTCGCCACCACCTGCAGCGAGCCTGACTGCAGCCCAGCCCACAGCGAGTCCTGGTGCTGCTTCGAACGGAACGGCGGGCTCATCACCCGACGCGCCGCATAGTCCCAGTCCTTGTTGAAATACTCGGTCTCATCGAGCACCAGGTGCTGGATCAGCGGCTCGCCATAGACGCGCATCCCCTTGGCGCGCGCCCGGCGGATCGCCTCATGTGCCTGCTCGCATGAGGTGTGGACGATGTAGACCGGCACCCCCGCCATATCGGCGATCATGATCGCCCGGTTGGTCGCCTCGCCCTCGACTTCCGGCGGCCGCGAATAGGCATGCGCCTCCGGGCCATTGTTGCCTTCCGCAAGCAGCTTCGCCGTCATCTGCGCCACCACGTCACCGTTCTCGGCATGAACGAGGGGCAGCGCCCCAAGGTCGGCGCAACGCTGGAATGACGAGAACATCTCGTCATCATCCACCATCAGCGCGCCCTTGTAGGCCATGAAGTGCTTGAACGAAGTGATGCCGCGATCGACGACGTCGGCCATCTCGTTGAACACCTGCTCGCCCCACCAGGTGATCGCCATGTGGAACGAGTAGTCGCACGAAGCTTTCGAGGTCTTGTTGTCCCACATCTGCAGCGCCTCGAGCAGCGACTGGTTGGGCGAGGGCAGGCAGAAATCCACCACCATGGTCGTCCCACCCGACAGCGCCGCCCGCGTCCCGGACTCGAAATCATCGGACGAGTAGGTCCCCATGAACGGCATTTCGAGATGCGTATGCGGATCAATCCCGCCCGGCATCACGTAGCAGCCGGTGGCATCGAGGACTTCACCGCCTGTCAGGTTCTGCCCGATGTCGGTAATCTTGCCGCCCTCGACGCGGACGTCGGCCGCGTAGGTCAGGTCAGCAGTGACCACGGTGCCGTTCTTGATGATCTTGCTCGTCACGGTTGCGTCCCTTCTCTAGTCACTTCGCCAGCAAGCCCTCGATCATTCGGGCTTCAGTTGCTGATCGCGTCCAAAATCGATTGCACGCCCCTGTCGATCGTGCGTGTGGTCATCGTCGGAACTCCCGACCTGAACTTCTCTGCCGCCTTGGCGATGAAGTCATAGGCCTGCTCGCTGCTGATGCTGCCCGCATCCGGCCAGGTTCCATATCGTTCTTCGTGGTACCAGTCGGGACTGGCATGGGTCTGCCCGCCAATGCTCATCGACCAGTGCTCGCCGCGTGAGCGGAAATAGTAGTCTTTGCCGTCGATGACGCCATGCGATTGCACTGGCGCGCTGCCACCAGCGCGACCGACCACCATCCCAGGTATGGGCCGCCCGAGTAGAATACGCTTAACCAGCACGCTTCCGGCGGCCGCTATGCGAGTGATCTTCAGCGGCTGACTCGCCTCGTCTGGCCGATAGCTATCCATGAAAGGAGAATAGTGCCATGACTTTGCGATGGCGGACAGGCGAACAAGCTCGCCATCCTCGGCGATGCCGATATACGCCACCAACTGCGCAGGCACGCCGTCCCACGGGCCCTCCGTCACTATCGCGTCGTTGGCTCGCGCAAAGGCCTCGTCGTTGGCCCGCTGGTCAGCAAGGGCTTTGGACAATGCGGCAAGGTCTTCCGCTGTCGCATCGGCATATCGACGCGGCATCACCGACAACGGATCGACCTCGTCGCTTGCCGTCACCCCACAATCTCCGCCGTCTCCAGCACCGCGCGCAGCAGCACGTCGGTCCCAGCCGCCGCCCATTCCTTGCTGATGTTCTCGGCCTCATTGTGCGAAAGCCCATCCACGCACGGGCACATGATCATCGCCGATGGCGCCACCCGGTTGATCCAGCACGCGTCATGCCCCGCACCCGAGACGATGTCGCGGTGCGAGTACCCAAGCTCCTTGGCCGCCGCGCGCACATTCCCCACCAGCGTCTTGTCGAACGTCACCGGGTCGAAATGCCCGACCTGCTCGACCTCGAAGCCGATATCCAACCCCTCGGCGATGTTCTCGATGCCGCCGCGGATGCGCTCGTCCATCTCGTCGAGCACCGCCTTGTCCGGCGAGCGAATGTCGATGGTGAACACCGCCTTGCCGGCGATGATGTTGCGCGAGTTCGGATAGACCTCGATGTGTCCCACGGCGCCCACGGCGCTCGGCTGGTAGTCCATCGCCACTTCGTGCACCAGCTCGATCACCCGCGCCATGCCAAGGCTGGCGTTGCGCCGCTTCGGCATCGGGGTCGAGCCGGTATGCGCTTCCTTGCCGGTGAGCGTCACCTGCAGCCACTTCAGCCCCTGGCCGTGCGTTACGACGCCGATGTCGATGTTCTCGTCCTCGAGGATCGGACCCTGCTCGATATGCAGCTCGTAGTAGGCGTGGATTTTACGGGCCCCGACCACCTCGTCGCCCTTCCAGCCGATCCGCTCCAGCTCCTCGCCGAACGTCTTCCCGTCCTTGTCCTTGTGCGTGTAGACGTCCGCCTGCTCCAGCACCCCGGCGAACACGCCCGAGGCCATCATCGCCGGGGCAAACCGCGCCCCTTCCTCGTTGGTCCAGTTGACCACGACGATCGGGCGTTTCGTGCGAATATCGAGATCGTTAAGCGTGCGGATCACCTCGAGCCCGCCCAGCACCCCGAGCACGCCGTCATAGCGGCCACCGGTCGGCTGGGTGTCGAGGTGGCTACCCACATAGACCGGATCGAGCCCGGGCTCGGCACCTTCGCGCCGCGCGAACATAGTGCCCATCTGGTCGAGCCCCATCTCCATGCCGGCGGCCTCGCACCATCGCTTGAACAGCGCGCGGCCTTTGGCATCGTCATCGGTGACCGTCTGCCGGTTATTGCCTCCGGCAACCCCTGGCCCGATCTCGGCCAACTCGTGAATGGAGCTCCAAAGGCGTTCGGGGTCGATACGAAGGTTTTCGCCGGGAGCTGCCATTGGTGGTCCTATTTCTGGCTCGGGAAGCTGAATTCCGCGCCGGATTTGATGCCCGCCGGCCAGCGCGTCGTGACGGTTTTGAGCCGCGTGTAGAAGTGCACGCCTTCCGGCCCATAGATCGAGTGGTCGCCGAAAATGCTCCGCTTCCAGCCGCCGAACGAGTGGTAGGCCACCGGCACCGGGATCGGCACGTTGATGCCCACCATGCCCACTTCGATCTTGTCGGCGAAGTCGCGCGCCGCATCGCCGTCGCGGGTGAAGATCGCCGTGCCGTTGGCATATTCGTGCCCGTGGATCAGGTCCACCGCATCCTGGTAGGTGCCGGCGCGAACCACTGACAGTACTGGCCCGAAGATCTCCTCGCGGTAGATCTTCATGTCCGGCTTTACATGGTCGAACAGCGTGCCGCCGACGAAGAAACCGTCCTCATAGCCCTGCAGCTTGAAGCCGCGGCCATCGACCACCAGCTCGGCGCCGGCTTCGACGCCCGCATCGATATAGCCGACGATCTTGTCGCGCTGCACCTTGGAGACGATCGGGCCCATCTGCGAGTCGCGGTCCGTCGCCGGGCCGATCTTCAGCGCCTCGACGCGCGGCTTCAGCTTCGCCACCAGCGCATCGGCGGTCTTGTCGCCCACCGGCACCGCCACCGAGATCGCCATGCAGCGCTCGCCGGCCGAACCGTAGCCGGCGCCCATCAGCGCGTCGGCGGCCTGGTCCATGTCGGCGTCGGGCAGGATGATCATGTGGTTCTTGGCGCCGCCCAGCGCCTGGATGCGCTTGCCGGCCTGCGTGCCGCGCCGGTAGACGTACTCGGCAATCGGGGTCGAGCCGACGAAGCTCACCGCCTTGATGTCGGGATGGTCGAGAATGGCGTCGACCGCTTCCTTGTCGCCATGGATGACGTTCATCACGCCCTCCGGCAGCCCGGCATCCATCAGCAGCTGCCAGGCGAACATCGGCGCCGACGGGTCGCGCTCCGACGGCTTCAGGATGAAGGTATTGCCGCAGGCAATCGCCAGCGGATACATCCACATCGGCACCATGGCCGGGAAGTTGAACGGCGTGATGCCGGCGACCACGCCCAGCGGCTGCCTGTCCGAATAGGTGTCGATGTTCGGCCCGACATTGCGGCTGAACTCGCCCTTCAGCAGCTGCGGGATACCGCAGGCGAAGTCAACGCAGTCGATGCCGCGGGCCAGTTCACCCAGAGCGTCGTCATGCACCTTACCGTGCTCGCGAGAGATGTGCTCGGCCAGCTCGTCGGCGTGCTTTTCGAGCAGCTCCTTGAACTTGAACATCACCCGCGCCCGCTTCATCGGCGTGGTGTTGGCCCAGGCGGGCAGGGCCTTCTTGGCCGCTGCAACGGCGGCGTTGATCTCGTCGAGCGTCGACAACGGCAGCGTGGCGATCGCCTCGCCGGTGGCCGGGTTGAACACCGGCTGGGTGCGCGTGCTGGTGCTGGTGACCAGCTTCCCGCCAATGGCATTCTGTATCGTCTGCATCACAGACCTCCGCTCGTTGAATGTAGAACGTTCGTTCTATCGGTGCCGATATAGAACATTCGTTCCATTCTACTCAAGCGTCTTGAGGATACCGGCGAGCGTTCCGATCAGCTCGTCGATCTGCGCCTTCGAGATGATCAGCGGCGGCGACATGGCGATGATGTCGCCGGTGGTGCGGATCAGGATGCCCGTCTCGAACGCTTTGACGAAAGCCGAGAAGGCGCGCTTGGTCGGCGAACCGGCAATCGGCTCGAGTTCGATCGCGCCGATCAGCCCGAGGTTGCGGATGTCGATGACATGCGGCAGCCCCTTCAGCGAGTGTAGCGCATCTTCCCAGTACGGCGCGATTTCCGCCCCACGGGTCAGCAGCCCCTCGTCCTTGTAGGTCTCGAGCGTTGCAAGACCCGCCGCCGAGGCAATCGGGTTCCCCGAATAGGTATAGCCGTGCATGAACTCGATGACGTGCTCAGGCCCTTGCATGAACGCGTCGTGGATTTCCGAGCTGACCAGCACCGCGCCCATCGGGATCACGCCGTTGGTCAGGCCCTTGGCGGTAACGAGAATGTCCGGCGTCACGCCGAAATAGTCCGCCGCGAACGGCGTGCCGAGGCGACCGAAACCGGTGATCACCTCATCGAAGATCAACAGGATGCCGTGCTTCTTGGTGATCTCGCGCAGCTTCTGCAGATAGCCCTTGGGCGGGATCAGCACGCCGGTCGACCCGGCCACCGGCTCGACGATGACAGCCGCGATGGTCGAAGCATCATGCAGCGTCACGATACGCTCGAGTTCCGACGCTAAGTCCTCGCCGCCGCCTTCGCGCTCGCCGCGGGTGAACTGGTTCTTCCCCGGCGTATGGGTGTGCGGCATATGGTCGACGCCGGTGAGAAGCGTGCCGAACATCTTCCTATTGGTGACGATGCCGCCCACCGAAATGCCGCCGAAATTGACGCCGTGATAGCCGCGCTCGCGCCCGATCAGCCGGAACCGCGAACCGTCACCCTTGGTCCGGTGATAGGCCAGCGCCACCTTCAGCGCCGTCTCGACCGATTCCGAACCCGAGTTGGTATAGAGCACATGGTTGAGCCCCTCCGGCGCGATCGACACCAGTGCGTTGGCCAGCTCGAACGCCTTGGGATGCCCCATCTGGAAGGCCGGCGCATAGTCGAGTTCAGCCGCCTGCTCCTGGATCGCCTCGACGATCTTGGGGCGGCAGTGGCCGGCGTTGACGCACCACAGGCCCGCCGTGCCGTCGAGCACCTGGCGTCCGTCGGAAGTCGTATAGTGCATGTCCTTGGCGCCGACGAACATGCGGGGCGCCTTCTTGAACTGCCGGTTGGCCGTGAACGGCATCCAGAACGCGCTCAGATCGTTCGGCGTGACATTGCGACGGTCGGACACCTTGGACTCCCCCGGAGGCTATTTGTTGAGTTTATGGGTCAAGTATATTTGGAGCTTGACCTTTGGATGTGTTATCCAGAAATTTGACCAGTTGGAAAAAACGTTATCACTCCCATGCCGCCGATCAAGGTGAAAATGCTGGAGACGGAAGGCGGCAAAGGGGGCGCAAAGGCACCCTCGTCGAAGCGTCCCAGGGCGCAGACGCGCATCCAGCGCGAGAAGCAGGAAGTCATCCTCGAAGCGGCGCTCGACGTGTTCAGCCGCGAGGGTTTCCGCGGCGCCACCATCGACCAGATCGCCGAGGCGGCGGGGATGAGTAAGCCCAACCTGCTCTACTATTTCCCGCGCAAGGAAGAGATCTACCAGCGCCTGCTCGCCGAGATGCTGGACGTCTGGCTGGCCCCCTTGCGCGAGATCGATTCGGTCGGCGACCCGGTCCCCGAGCTCCGCTCCTACCTCCGCCGCAAGCTCGAGATGAGCCGCGACTACCCGCGCCAAAGCCGGCTCTTCGCCAATGAGATGCTGCAGGGCGCCCCCCGCGTGCTCGAAATGCTGGAGACCGACCTCAAGGCGCTGGTCGACGAGAAGGCCAAGGTAATGGAAGGTTGGATGGCGGCGGGCAAGATCGTCCGCACCGACCCGTACCACCTGATCTTCTCGATCTGGGCCACCACCCAGCATTACGCCGATTTCGACGTGCAGGTCCGTGCCGTCCTCGGCAAGGACCGCGGCGGCGAAGGCCGCTTCGAAGACGCCGCGCGCTTCCTCGAAAACCTCTTCCTGCACGGCCTCTTGCCGAAGTAGCCGCTCAGCGCTCCCGCAGCAGCGCCAGCACCACCAGCCCCAGCACCGTGACCATCGCCCCGGCGGCGACGCTGAGGCTCGCCCAGCCATGTCCGGCCAGTCCCTCGAACACGATCACGAAGGCCGGCACCAGGTAGCCATAGGCAATCACCTTGGCGGCCGGCAGGCGCGCCGAGGCGTACTGGATCAGGAAAAAGCACACTGCCGTCGGGCCGATGGCGAGATAGAGCACCACCCACCACACCAGTGGCGGCAGGTGCACCCAGTCGGTCGCGAGGATCTCAGGCAGCCCGTAGCCGGTGATCCACACCGCCGTCGCCACCATGGTCCAGAAGCTTAGCACTAGCGCGGACTCGCCTCGGTTGAAGCGGCGCAGCAGCGGCGTGTAGATCGCGTAGGCGACGCAGCCGACGAAGTAGATCAGCTCGCCCTGGCCGACATCGAAGCGCAGCAACGCGTCGATGTCGCCGCGAAAGATCACCCAGATGGCGCCCAGCCCGGCGAGCACCAGGCTGATCAGCACCGCGAAG
The DNA here is from genome assembly GCF_056405135.1 of Devosia sp. P1_H9. NCBI lineage: Bacteria > Pseudomonadati > Pseudomonadota > Alphaproteobacteria > Hyphomicrobiales > Devosiaceae > Devosia > Devosia sp. P1_H9. Next base: position 119,701 of record NZ_JBFUCQ010000003.1, on the reverse strand, counting down.
CCCGACCGCTGCCCGACGATGAAATACGCCGTCACCGCGGTCATCAGCGGCACCAGCGTATAGACCGCACTTGTCGCCACCGGCTTGGTCATCGTCAGCGCGATGAACATGGTGACGAAGTAGACGGCAGTCAGGAAGCCGTTGATCCCGAAGCGCCAGGGCGCCGCCGGGAACACGAACTTCTGCCGCGCCACCCCAAACGCAAACGCCCCCATCAGCGCCGCAGCCAATACGAACCGCAGCGCGTTCAGCGGCACTGCGTGGATGTAGGGCACCGTCAGCGCGCCGAACGTGAACGAGCCGGCGATCAGCCCCGCAAACAGCAGCATGGCGAGATGCGACAGCAGGCGCTGTCGCATCTCGCTGCTGGCGTCGATGGTCGTGCCGGCAACGCTCACGGACGGCTAGAGCGAATAGGCGACGACGAGCAGGAAGGCCCCGGTCAGGCCGGTGTTCATGATGAACGACTGGACATGCGGCTTCTGCTCCTCGCCCGTGAATTCCCAGAACGGATGGAACAGCACCGTGGCGAGGACCAGGAATACGATCAGTGCCAGCCCGCCGAGCACACCGGCAAACGGCACGAACGGCGACAGCACCGTCAGCGCTCCACCTACGATCTGCAAGGCGACACCGAACTTCGCGGCCGTGTCCGGCTGCGTGATCTTGCGTCCGGCGAGGAACGTCGCAAGGCCCGGAATGGCCTGGATGTTGCGGACGCCGAAGACGATGAAGGCGCCGCCCAGCAAGAGATGGGCGAGAATGAGTAACGTCGAGAACATGCAAAAAAACTCCCTCGGATGCGCCGCTAGAGCGCTTTCAGGAAAAGGTGCAGGCTTTTCCGCCTCGAAAGCGCGACCAATCAAGAACCTGGTGCACTTCCTCGCTTCACCGAAACGGTGAATGCTCCAGTTACAGGACAACGACGCGCGGGGCAGGCCGGAATCGACACCGGCCCACCGAATAATTGTGCCGTCAGGCCGCCTGGCTCACCGGCGCGATGGCGTGCACCATCCGAGATCCGACCGCTACCCGGTTCCAGACGTTGATCGTGCCGATGGCGATGGTGATATTGCCGATCTGCTCGTCAGTGAAGTGGAGGCGCAGCGGTTCGAACGCTTCGTCCGGTGCACGCGTTTCGGCAAGCCGGGTCAGCGCATCGGTCCAGCCCAGCACCGCCCGTTCGGCATCGCTGTAGACCGGCGACTCGCGCCACACGTTCACCAGCGCGATCCACTGTTCGGATAGGCCATCGTGCCGGGCCTCCCTGGTGTGCATGTCGACGCAATAGGCGCAGCCATTGATGTGCGAGGCCAGCAGCTTGATCAGGTGGATGTAGCGGGCCTCGAGCCCGCTTTCGCGGACCACGAAGCGATCGAGTGCTGCCACTGCGCGGTAGGCGTCCGGCGCAGCCTTGGAGATGTCGAGTCGAGCTCGCATGGGATCAGTCCTTTGCTTGGTGGGAAATGGTCAGCCGGCGGCTGGGCGCCGCTCATGCAGTTCGAGAAAGGCGCAACTGCGCTTGTCGATGGCGTCGCCGAGCGGGGTGCCCGGGTTGCTGTTCAGTTCGGCGATGCTGACCTTGCGCAACTCGTCGCGATAGGCGCGCTCCGCCTTCAGCATCGCCGCGCTGACCGCGCACGGCTTGGCGTAGAATTTCGAGGGCAGGGGATCCGGCCCGCGCTGCCGGATTTCGGCACAACGGAACGCCGGCCCCGCACCTTCAACGGCGAGCACCACATCGAGCAGGTTGATCTTGTCGGCCGGTCGCCCCAGCCGATAGCCGCCACGCGGCCCGGGCACGGACGTAAGCAGGCCGGCGCCCGCCAGCGCCTGCAGGTGCTTCAGCAAATAGCTGGTCGACACGCCGTGATACTCGGCCAGCGCCGCGGCCGGCAGTGCGCCGTCAGGCTGCAACCCCGCCAGCACCAATATGCAGTGGATCGCCTGTTCCACACCATCGCCAAGCTTCATCGTCAGACTCCAATCGTGGACAAGACATATCCACGATTAGTGTCGGTGTCGAGTCCGCTGTTCCGGCACGAGTCCGGACAGTCAGGCGGCGTCGGCCATGGAGGTGTCTGCGAAGACGAAAGCGTGGCCGGGCAAGGCCTTGGCGCGATAGAGCGCCGCATCGGCCGCGCCGACCAGCCGGCCGTTGTCATTGCCATAGGCGCTGCCCATGGCAATGCCTATGCTTGCACCGACCTGGATCTGCGACAGCCCGAGCTTCACCGGCTCGCTCAGGGCGAGGCCGATATCGGAGGCAAGTTCCGCGAGGGCCGCGCGTGATGTCGGCGGACCGCGCAGGATGGCAAACTCGTCGCCACCAATGCGCGCCACCATATCGCCGTCGCGCGCGATGCCTGTCAGCCGCTGCGCCACGATGCGCAGCAGGTCGTCGCCGGCATTGTGGCCGAAGCTGTCATTGACCTGCTTGAAGCCATCGAGGTCGAGATAGAGCAGGGCCGGGTTGCTGGCCGAGCGCGCCAGCTGCTGGTCGAAGCCGAGCCGGTTGTAGAGGCCGGTCAGCGCGTCGCGCGACGCCAGCTCCTGGGCAGCCTGCCGGCGTTTCTCCAGGTCTCGCGAGATCCGGTAAAGCCGGTTCAGCACAAACACCACGCCCGCCAGGAACAGTCCGCAGGCAAACAGCCGGATCGGCGCCAGCTTGTAGAACATCTCTGTCCCGAACCGTCGCGGCTGCCACGAAAGCCGGGCATCGGAGCCCGGAACCGTCGTCGAGATCTCGCCCGGGCGAGCGCCACCGCTGACGAAATGCGCGCCGGTGAAACCGAAATCCTCGGCGAGCCGCTCGGCCGTCGCCACATCCGGCAGCGCTCCGTCCGCCAGCACCACCCGCAGCGCCACCTGCGCCCGCTCGGTTTCGGCGGATACCGAGGCTTGATCGATCGACGCCACCGCGAACCACACCGCGCCGATCACCGTCAGCGCGAGGACCACGGTTGAAATAATGCCGACGATCAGCAGCCGTCGCGGGTTCGGCAAAGCCAGGTCCGCCTGGGGCGCTCCGCCATCCGATGACCGGACCGGCCGAACCAGGTCTCGAACCCTCTGCCCCATGCGCCTCTCCTACGTTTGGCGCACGCTAGAGGGCTGCCCGTTCACCAATCCTTAGCGATGAAGGCGGTCATCGGCGCATGGTTAGCGAACGGTTAATCCCCTCGCAGCCTCAGCAACGAGGATGCCACACCCACCGGCCGTCATCCCGGCGAAAGCCGGGACCCGCTGCTCGGACAGTTGGTATTCCGCAAAACTTATCCCCGCACTCCGCCCGTCTCCTATCCTCCCCCCACCTCTCCGATGCGAGGCGCTACGCGGCGCCGCGGGGAGGGTTCGGGCTAGGGGCGGGGCGCCGCTTCTAGGGTTTGGTGGAAGCGTCCGCTTTGCGCACCATCGAGCCAAAAGACCGTTCGCAATGGGCGGGGCGAAAGTCCCAACCTTGTACAGTTCGGCGGACGACCGCCACAGGGACGAAGTCCCGCCCGTGCCGCTTTCGCAAGAAACGGCAAGACTGACAGGAAACCCCGAGGCCCACGGCCGTCGGGTGCTTCGGCACGTTCGCAGGAACTGCTTTACTCGGCCGGCTCCACCGACTTGCGCATCGGATTGTTCGGGTGCGTCGTCCAGTTGGCGTAGGTCGGCTCCACCACCTTCTTGGTCCGCGCGTCGAGCATCCCCGGCTCGAGCTGGATCATGGTGATGCAGTCTTCCACCGGGCAGACATTGACGCACAGGTTACAGCCCACGCACTCGTCGTCCATCACCTCGAAGTGGCGCTTGCCGTCCTTCTCCTTGGTGATCGCCTGGTGCGACGTGTCTTCGCAGGCGATGTGGCAGCGGCCGCAGCTGATGCACTTCTCCTGGTCGATCCGCGCCTTGGTGACGTAGTTGAGGTTCAGGTACTGCCAGTCGGTGACGTTGCGGGTCGCGCGACCGGTGAAGTCCTCGAGCGTCCGGTGGCCCTTCTCGTCCATCCAGTTCGATAGCCCCGAGATCATCTCCTCGACGATCTTGAAGCCATAGACCATCGCTGCCGTACAAACCTGCACGTTGCCGGCACCCAGCGCCATGAACTCCGCTGCGTCGCGCCAGGTGGTCACTCCGCCAATGCCCGAGATCGGCAGCCCATACGTCTCCGGGTCGCGGGCGATGTCGGCCACCATGTGCAGCGCAATGGGCTTGGCCGCCGGGCCGCAATAGCCGCCATGCGTGCCCTTGCCGTCGATCGTCGGCATCGGCGCGAAATTGTCGAGATCGACGCCGGTGATCGAGTTGATGGTGTTGATCAGCGACACCGCATCGGTGCCGCCGCTCTTCGCCGCACGCGCCGGACGGCGCACATCGGTGACGTTCGGCGTCAGCTTGGTGATCACAGGCATGCGAGTGTGTGCCTTGCACCAGCGCACGATCATTTCGATGTATTCGGGCACCTGGCCCACCGCGGCACCCATGCCGCGCTCGCTCATGCCGTGCGGGCAGCCGAAATTGAGCTCGACGCCGTCGGCCTCGGTCTCCTCGACCACGGCGAGGATCGACTTCCAGCTCTCCTCGGCCAGCGGCACCATCAGCGAGACGACCACCGCGCGGTCGGGCCAGTTCTTCTTGACCTGCTTGATCTCCTGCAGGTTCTTCTGCAGGTCGCGATCGGTGATCAGCTCGATATTGTTGAAGCCGAGCAGTCGCCGGTCGGCGCCCCAGATCGCGCCGTAGCGCGGTCCGTTGACGTTGACCACCGGCGGGCCTTCCTCGCCCAGCGTCTTCCACACCACGCCGCCCCAGCCCGCCTTGAAGGCGCGCTCGACATTGTACGCCTTGTCGGTCGGCGGTGCCGAAGCCAGCCAGAACGGGTTGGGCGATTTGATCCCGACGAAATTGTTGCGGATGTCAGCCATGGCTTAACTCCCTCAGTTTCCAGCGAGATAGCGGTTGATGCTCTCGGCCGCGTCGCGCCCCTGCGCCACTGCGGTGACGGTCAGATCGTCGCCGGCCGCGATGCAGTCGCCGCCGGCCCACACGCCCGGCCGGGACGTGCGGCCTTCGGCGTCGGTCTCGAGCCGCCCAGCACTGAGCGTCAGCCCTGCCGCTGTTTCATCTTCGAGCGTCTGGCCGATCGCCTTGAACACCTGGTCGGCCGGCAATGTCAGCGTATGGCCCATGCCAACGAGGCGGCCGTCCTTCAACTCGGTGTACTCAAGCTCGATCCCGGTCACCTTGCCATTCTCGCTCAGCACCCGCTTGGGCTGCAGCCAGTGCCGGATAGTGACGCCCTTCGAGGCCGCGAGATCCTGCTCGAAGCTCGAAGCGTTCATATGCTCCTGTCCGCGCCGGTAGCAGATGGTCACCTCTTCGGCGCCCAGCAGCTTCGATTGCACGGCGGCGTCGATCGCCGTCATGCCGCCGCCGATCACCACCACGCGCCGTCCCACCGGGAGCGACGACAGGTCAGTGCTTTGGCGCAGCTCAGCGATGAAATCCACCGCATCGGCCAGCCCATCGGGTCCATCAGTCTCGCCCTCGGCCCGCAGCGCGTTGACGCCGCCCAGGCCGACGCCGAGGAACACCGCGTCATGGGTTTTCAGCAGCCCATCCAGCGACAGTTCGCGCCCCAGCGCCTGGCCTAGTTCGATATCGATGCCGCCGATGGCGGTGACATACTCCACCTCCGCCTGCGCGAACCCATCCGGCGTCTTGTAGGAAGCGATACCGTATTCATTGAGCCCGCCCGCCTTGGGGCGCGCGTCGTAGACCGTCACGTCGTGCCCATGCACCGCGAGCCGGTGTGCCGCCGCCAAACCCGACGGACCAGCGCCAACTACGGCGACCTTCTTGCCGGTCGCCTCGGCGCGCTCGAAGAACTGCGCGTTCTCCGCCATCGCGATATCGGTGGCGTAACGCTGCAGGTGGCCGATCTTCACCGGCTTGCCCTCGGCCTCCATGCGGACGCAGGCGTCCTCGCAGAGCTGCTCGGTCGGACAAACCCGGGCGCACATGCCGCCCAGGATGTTCTGCTCGAAGATGGTCTCGGCCGCGCCCAGCGGATTGTCCGTCGAGATCTCCCGGATGAACATCGGGATATCGATCTCGGTCGGGCAGGCGTTCATGCACGGCGCATCGAAACAGAAGTAGCACCTGTCGGCTTCGACGAAAGCCTCGTGCCGGTCGAGCGCCGGATGCAGGTCGGAAAAGTTGCGTGTGTACTGGCCGGGTTCAAGACGTCCCGGTGCGATGCCTTGCTTGAGCATTCCCCCGCTCATCGGCAGCTCCCTCTCCTTTAGAGCCATTCCAGACTAGGACGCTAACGCAGCTCCGAAATTTTATCAATTGGTCAAAATTGAGAAATCGCATGCACCGGGAGGGACGCTGCGGTCGGCGCTTTCGGCTCGTTTCAGGATCATTCCAGCGCAGCGGGGAGCCCCTGAACCGGCCATTCCGGACCCGATCGCGCCACAATTGCCGCTCCGCCAACCCTTCCCGTCACTGATGTACGTGCCCAGAGTCGAAAAATCGTCGCACCCGCTATGCCTTCCGGAGTCTTGGCGACGAGCCGACAAGTTTCTGGAATCTCGCGCTAAAATAGAACGGCCAGCGGTAGTGCTACTGATGCATTTCAGCAACGGTTGCACTTGGAAGCGCTCCGTTCAGATTCGGTTCATATTGTCGCCACACCGGCAAAGCCTTGTCCGACCATCGTAAACAAGCGTGAGTAGTCCAAGGTTGAATAGGAAAATCGTTCTGGTCGCCGCAGCAGCCCTCGTGACGGGCCTCATGACCTCAGTCACAGGTGCCATGGCAGATCAGTGCGGTGGGGCGTCCTGGTATGGACCAGGTTTCCACGGCAAGAAGACGGCCTCGGGCGAGCGGTTCAACGAGAATGCCATGACCGCGGCCCACAAGACTCTCCCCCTCGGCACGGTCGTGAAGGTCACGAACCAGCGCACGGGCAAGTCGATCAAGGTCACGATCAACGACCGCGGTCCCTATGCAAAGGGCCGCATCATCGACCTCAGCAAGGCCGCCGCCGCCCAGCTCGGCACCAAGAACGCCGGTGTCGGCAAGGTGTGTGTCGCCAAGCTCTAGCCAATTCGCGCTCAGGAGAAGGTGAAGACTTCTCCGCTTCGAGTGTGCGGTCCGGATGGGCCGGCTAGATACAAAATCAGGGGTCGCCCGGGTGAGACGGGCGGCCCCTTGTCTTTTGCGGCTTACAGATCGTTCGCCGCATTGAGTTCGTCGGTGGTCAGTCCGTCACCTTCCGGGTCGAGCGGATGCGGTCCCCCGGCGCCGATCACCGCCTCGATATCGACAGCGAGCTTGGTGAGGTCGAGTTCCGCCACTGTCTGCACCGGCTGGCGCGCCAGCGCATGCTTCAGCGCTTCCTCGATCAGCTGTGTGCGCTGGGCCTCGTCAACCACCGTTGCCATCGATCTTGATCCCTCCTTCGTCGACGCGAATCTCGAGCGCCGGCTTCTGCGATTCCTGGTAGGCGATGTAGATGCCAAAGCCGACGGCGATCGCCGCCAGCACTGCGATAACGGTGTAGAGCGAACTTCTGGTCATGCCGGTCCCCGTGACGCTGTTGCTAAAGGCAACGCGCCAGTCCCGGCTGTGGTTCAATCGGCGATGGATTTGAGCGCCGCGACGAACCCCGCGATCCCCTCGTCCAACCCCTCCGAATTGTCAATGATCGTCGGCACGACGCCCTCGGGCACCGGTGCGCCCTCGCGCTGCAGCCGTGCCGCCACCTCCTCTGCAGTCTCTCGCCCGCGTCCGGCGAGCCGGGCTGCTCGCACCTCGGGCCGCGCCGTCACCAGCAGCACGTGGCAGGCCGGGTACTTCTCGATCGCCCGCTCGATCACCTTGCGCGAGGTGTTCACCACCACGATCCGTCCCGCCACCATTGCCGCGTCGATCGCCGCCGGCACCCCGTAGCAAAGCCCGTGCGCCTCCCAGTCGAGCGCATAGGCGCCGCGCAGCTTCTGCCAGCCGAATTCGTTGACGTCGATGCTGTCGTGATCCTCGAGTTCCACCATCGCTGTCCGGGTCACCACCCGGCGCGGAAAGCTGAAGCGGACATCGTCGGCCAGCGCGGACTTGGCCGCGCCGATCAGCGTGTCCTTGCCCGCGCCCGACGGTCCGACCACAAGGACGAGGGCGCCGTGGCTCATCAGCTCACCCGCTTGCCCTGGCGCCACACCGAGCGCACCACCGGCACCGGATCGGTCCGCCGCACCCGCACCAGGTCGGCGCGCTTGCCGATGGCGATCTCGCCGCGATCGCTGAGATGCGCTGCCGCCGCGGGCCGTGCCGTCACCATGCCCACCGATTCCGGCAGGGTGATATTGTCGGCCACTTCCGGCAGCAGGAACGCCGCGTACATCAGCGAGAACGGCACGTAGTCCGAGCTCAGCACGTCGAGCACGCCGGCCCGCGCCAGTTCCGCCGCCGAGATATTGCCGTTGTGCGATTTGCCGCGCACCACGTTGGGCGCACCCATCAGCACGGCCATGCCGGCCTCGTGGCAGGCGCGCGCCGCTTCCATGGTGGTCGGAAACTCGGCAATCGCCATCCCGTCGCGCACCGCCTCGTCGACGTGTTCGACTGTCGCGTCGTCATGGCTCGCGAAAGCCAGCCCGATCTCGCGACCGCGCTTCAGGATCGCTGCGCGGTTCTTGTCGGCATACTTGTCGCGCTCGGCCTGCCGGTCGGCGATGTACTGCGCCATCTCGTCGTCCGAGAAGCGCATCTTCTTCTGGTAATAGGCGATGTAGTGTTCGAGCGTCGTGTACTGCCGAGCGCCCGGAGTGTGGTCCATCAGCGAGGCCAGCCCCACGATCGGGTTGCTGCAATTGTCCTCGAAGTGCTGCGCCACGTCGGGCGTTGCGAGCTCGCAGCGGAGGTGAATGTGGTGGTCTGCCCTGAGCCGGTCGCTCGCATCTGCCTCGGCCACCGCCTCGACCATTGCGCGCACGTCCGCGGTGATGTCGCCAACTTCGGGGTCCGAGCCGATGCGCACGGCGTCGAACACCGTGGTGATGCCGGCGCCCGCCACCTGCGCATCATGGCTCTGCAGCGCCGCGATGGCGTTCCAGGTCACCCCCGGCCGCGGCCGGTAGTGGTTCTCGAAATGATCGGTATGGAGCTCAACCAGCCCGGGGATGACATAGTCGCCGCCAATGTCCTCGGCGTTCCGCGCCGGGCCCGGCTCGATCGCCGCGATCACTCCGTCGCGGACCAGCACCGAACCCTCGATCACCTCGTCGCCGAGTACGATCCTGGCGTTACCGAGCGCGAACTCGCTCATCGACGGCCTCCCCACTGAGCATGAAATCACCGAGGCGCATGAACGGCGCCCCTGCCTCTGGTTCGTGGAATAGCACGAGCCTGTCCAGCACCGTCTCCGCCTCCGCCAACGCCCCGAAATGCGCTGCGGCGGCGCGCGTATAGGCCTCGCGCTCGGCCTCCGGCAGCCGGTCGGTGAGCGTCATGTGCAGGCGAAACTGCTCGAACACGTAGGGGTAGCCGAACCGGTCCATCAGTTCGATCTGCCGCTCGCTCAGGTTCCCGCCCTTCAGCCGCCGCTCGCGCTCAGCCGCCGACGGCAGGGCGCGGAACGGCTCGAACGCCTCCACTACCTCGCCGGCGAAGTCGGTCAACTCGGCAGTCTGGTTCGCCGGGATCAGCGCCAGGAAGCCGTCGATCAGCGCCAGCTTCAGCCGCCCGATCGCCACCGGCTCGCTTTCCTCGGCAAACGCCGCGAGCGCATGCTCGAGTTCCGCTCGCGACTTTCCTTCGCGCAGCAGCATCGGCGCCTTGATCGTCGCATGGAAGCCGTAGCGCCGCGCCGAAACGCTCCGGTCGAACAGCGCATCGCGCGTCGTGCCGGCCAGCGGCCCATCAAGCGTCGCACCGGTGAGCGGATCGCGCCCCAGCCACTCGGCAGCTTTCAGCCACAGCGGCTCATCCGCTCCGGGCGCATAATAGATGGCAAAGCGTTCGGGCATCGGGTCGCGGCTCGGCGAGGGACAGGCAAGGAACGGGGGTGACTAGCCCCGTTCGATGTCAGTTTTTTGTCAGTCCCGCAAGGCGTCCACCGCGCGTGGCAGCGTGGATCAGATGACCCGCGCCACGCAAGCCGCGGCCTGGTCGGCCCCGCCATCGAGCACGTTGTCGGCAACCAGCGTATCGCCGCCTGGCAGCGGGCTCAGCAGCGCAAAGAAGCCGCGCTTGCCCTCGCTCTTCAGCTGCCACTTGATCCGGGTACCCGGCGGCAGGTCTTCCGCGCTGTGGTTGACCACGACGATCGCGCGCGGCGTTCCCGCAACGGCACAGCTCAATTCCACATTGAAGCCGAAGTGCCGCGTCTGCAGTGTCGGCTCCTCGACATAGTCGGACGAGCTGCCATCATCCCCACCACTGTCCTTCGGACCTGCCGGGCCCGTACCCGAGGGATCGGGCGGCGGGAGTCCATGCTCGTCGGCCGGACCGGTTCCATCGATGGGGGGCAGGCCGCCACCCGGGTCGAGTGGGAGGACTTCCCCGGCATAAGCTGCCATACCAAAGAGCGGCAGCATCAGTGTCGCGAGCAAGACGCCCGCGATAGGACGAATTCGGTTCATTGTTGTTTCCTGCGCAGGCCCATCGATCGCGTCCACGATCGATGCCCGACTATGTCGTTGGTTTGTTACCACGGCAACTATGGTCCGCCTGTTGAACTCACCGTGAGGGGGCCATTTAGCCGCGGTTCATCACAACGATGCGCGAGAGTTGCCTGCCGGACACAGGCCGAAGCCTGCATCCGGTGTCTCGCTGGCCTTGAAGCAGGCAGGCCTGCCTAGGAGAGCAACTTGATGCCGCAGGCCTCGCCTGCCGTCGCCTCGATACCCGGCAGGAGGGCCGCGTGCCCGGCGTCGAGCCGCTTGTCGAGTTGCAGCGAACCCTTGTCCGCGCCCACTCGCCAACGCAGCTTGAGGCCCTGGGGCGCATCCGTCTCGCCGACATTGCTCAGCACCAATCCCTGGGCCTTGACGATGCAGGCCAGCCGGATCACGAGGGCGCCGCCCGCCTTGCCGTTCACGCCGAACGCTCCGGGACCACCGCTGCCGACGCCGTCATCGAGGATGACGATCGGCGGGTTGTCGTCGACCACGAGGATGCCGCCGGGCGCCTTCGGCGTGGCAGGGCCGGGGCCGATCGGCCCAATAGCCTCGACGATATGGCTCGTCAGTTCGATGTCGGAAAAGTGGTTCGTTGCCGGTTCAGGCTTCCCGCCGCCCTTCGACGGGGTGTCATCGCCTAGGTGCACTTCGTCCTTGTGCGGCGGGTCGATGTCGATGGGGATATAGATATTGCCCGCCAGGGCCGCCGAAGTAGCCGTAATCAGCAGGCCCGCGAGGATAATGGTTTTGGCGTTCATTCTTTCTGCCTCGAAGATGTTGGTGCTCGCGAACGTTGTCGCGATTTGGTGGTGGCAATGATCGCAATTTCCGCCTGAATGGCGGCTGAACGGCTATTTTGTCGCCAAATAAACGAACCGTGTACTGCGAGGTGCCTTCGGTGGTGCGGCTTGCGCTCACCTCTCGTCGCCGACAATATGCCGCCAAATCAGCACCTTGGAACGCCATGGATCGCGACCTTCTCGAACGGCTGTTCCACCGCGCCGTCGATGCCGCCCAGCCGCAGCACGCCATCGCCGCCAACCTGCCGCCGCCGCCCCGGGGGCGGACCATCGTCATCGGCGCCGGCAAAGCCTCGGCGCAGATGGCGCGGGCGTTCGAACTGGCCTGGCCCGGCCCGATCCATGCCGGCCTGGTGGTGACCCGCTACGGCTACGGCACGCCCTGCGAGCGCATCGAAATCGTCGAGGCCGCCCACCCGGTACCCGATGTCGCCGGCTATCTCGCCGCCCGCCGGCTGATGGAGAAGGTCTCCGGCCTCAGTCATGACGATCTGGTGGTGGCGCTGATCTCCGGCGGCGGCTCGGCGCTGCTGCCGCAGCCGGCGCCCGGCCTCAGCTTCGAGGACGAGCAGGCGGTCAACGAAATGCTGCTCGCCTCCGGCGCCCCGATCTCGGTGATGAACGTCATCCGCAACGAGCTCAGCGCCATCAAGGGCGGCCGCCTTGCGGCACTCGCATCGCCGGCGCGTGTCGCAACACTCATCGTCTCCGATATTCCTGGTGACGATCCCTCGCTCGTCGCCTCCGGCCCCACCGTCCCGCTGGCCGCCGGCCGCGCAGAAGCCCGTCACCTCGCCTCGCTCTATCGGCTGAAACTGCCGCCGGCCGCCGAGGAACTGCTGGCCTCCGACCTCAACCCGACACCCGCCGTCGGCGATGCCCGCTTCCAGCACAACACCGTCCGCATCATCGCCTCCACCGCCCTGTCGCTCGAAGCGGCCGCCGCCGAAGCGCAGCAGGCGGGGCTCGAGCCGCATATCCTCTCCGATGCCATCGAGGGCGAGGCGCGCGACGTCGCCGGGGTCCATGCTGCCCTGGCCCGCGAGATTCGGACGCGCAACCGCCCGTTCACCCGGCCGACGCTGCTGCTGTCCGGCGGCGAGACCACCGTCACCATCCGCGGCGATGGCCGCGGCGGCCGCAACGCCGAGTTCCTGCTCGCCTTCGCCCTCGCCATCGACGGCGTAGATGGCATCACCGCCCTCGCCGCCGATACCGACGGCATCGATGGGGCAGGGGACAATGCCGGCGCCATATGCGACGGCCACACCGCCGGCCGCATGCGCGCCGCCGGCATCGATCCGCGCCGGGCGCTTGCCGACAACGACGCCTACAACGCCTTCCGCTCCATCGGCGGCCTGCTCGTCACCGGCCCCACTGGCACCAACGTCAACGACTTCCGCGCCATCATCGTGCGCTAGCTACTCTTCGACCCCGAGGAGAGGTTATTCCTCGACCCAACTGTCGAACTCACCGTCCTTGGTGAGCCGCGCCACCATGTAGCCGCCACGACCGCGGGGCCGCACCTCATAGTCGAAGTCCTTGCCGTCCATCGCCCGCTGCAGGTTGGCGGCGCTCTCAGCACTTTCCGCCGAGGCGAACACTTGCGGCACGCTGTTGCCTTCGCTGACGAATGCCCGTGACATCGCATTTCTCCCGTTCCGCAGGCCATCATACGCCGTCTTAGGCAGCCGGACGATTTTTGTGAGTTAGCAACTTCACATCGGCCACCGCTTCCTCTTAAGTGCGCGCCGGTTTCAGGGAGCATTTCGGCAATGGCCAAAAAGAAGATCGCCGTCATCGGTGTCGGCAAGATCGCGCAGGATCAGCACCTGCCGGTGATCGACAAGAGCCCGGATTTCGAGCTCGCGGCCTGCGTCTCGACACGTGGCCTCGGCCACCGCGATGTGCCGGTGTTCAAGACTCCCGCCGAGTTCTACAAGGCCATGCCCGAGGTCAAGCTCGTCGCCATCTGCACCCCGCCGGGCGTCCGCCACGGCATGGTCCGCGAGGCGATCGACGCCGGCATGGATGTGCTGCTCGAAAAGCCGCCGACCCCCACCATCACCGAGTTCGAGGACCTCGTCACCTATGGCGAGAAGAAGGGCAAGGTGCTCTTCCAGACCTGGCACTCCCGCTACAACGCCGCCGTCGATGCCGCGAAGCTCATCCTCAAGGATGAAGGCGTTGCCTCGGTCCGCATCGATTGGCGCGAGAGCGTCCGCAAGTGGCACCCGGGCCAGGAATGGGTGTGGGAGCCCGGCGGCTTCGGCGTCTGCGATCCCGGCATCAACGCTATGTCGATCTTCACCAAGATCATGCCGTTCCCGGTTTTCGTCGAAAGTGCGAAGCTGAAATTCCCCGCCAACCGCCAGACTCCGGTCGATGCCGAGATCGTCTTCAAGTCGGCCGAAAAGCACCAGCCCAAGCTCAGCGCCGGCTTCAACTGGCTCGAGGAATCCGGCGAGATCTGGACCGTCGCCATCGAGACCCGCAAGGGCACACAGCTGAAGCTCGAAAGGGGCGGTACCGTGCTCAAGGTCGACGGCAAGGAAACCGTCGCCAACCCGTCCGAGGAGTACGAGGCGATCTACGAGCGCTTCGCCAAGCTCCTGAAGAAGGGCAAGTCCGAGATGGACGGCTCGCCCCTGCGCCTGCTCGGCGACGCCTTCCTGCTCGGTGCCCGCGAGAACGTCGAGGAGTTCCACTGGTAAGGACTCGGCTGGCCTAGACGTAGGTCGACTGGCAGGGTTAGCTGGCGCCGCCTAAGCTACCATACCAGTTGGGGAGGAGACCCGCCCATGTACGAGACCTTCAACGGCTCGGCGCACCCGATGGCGCCCAGGGAAATCGCCATCACCGCCGTCCCTGAGGATGAGCGGGTCTGGGTGCCGCAGGCCGAAGGCGTGTGGTTCCGGCCGCTGTTCCTCAACACCCTGCAGGGCCAGTGGTGCAACCTGCTGCGCGTCCGCCGCGCCGGCATCCTCAGCCGCCACCTCCACCCGCAGCCCGTGCATGGCTACGTCATCAAGGGCCGCTGGCACTATCTCGAGCACGACTGGGTCGCCGAAACCGGCTCCTACGTGTTCGAGCCGCCCGGCGAGATCCACACTCTGACTGTCCCCGAGGACACCCCCGAGATGATCACCTTCTTCAACATCTCCGGGTGCATGGTCTACCTCGACAAGGACAACAAGCAGATCGGCTTCGAGGACGTCTTCACCAAGATCGACATGTGCAAGAAGCACTACGACAAGGTGGGCCTCGGCGCCGACTACGTGGACCAGTTCGTGCGATGAGCCACTGGGCCAGCGAGTTCTACGCCAACAAGACCGTGGTCATCACCGGCGGCACCTCCGGCATCGGCCAGGGCATCGGCCGCGCCTTCGCCGATGCCGGCGCCATCGTCCACGTCACCGGCGCCACCCAGGCTGAGGTCGAGTCCGGTGCCGCCGCCGAACCGCGCTTCCGCTACACCCAGCTTGACGTCCGCAATACCGAACAGGTCGCCGAATACGCCGCCACCTTCGGCAGCGTGGCCGCCCTCATCAACTGCGCCGGCGTCAACCTCCGCGCCGCCGAGCACACCGTCGAAGGCTTCGAAACCGTCATCGACATCAACCTCAACGGCTCGATGCGCACCGCCTACGCCTTCCGCGAAAAGCTCGCCGGCGGCGCCATTCTCAACATCGGCTCGATGTTCTCGTTCTTCGGCGCGCCGCACGCCCCGGCCTACGCCGCTTCGAAGCACGCCGTCGCCGGTCTCACCAAGTCGCTGGCCACCGCTTTCGCCAAGGAGGCGATCCGCGTCAACGCCCTCGCCCCCGGCTGGATCGAAACGGCGATGACCGCCGTTCCCCGGGCCAACGAGGCCCGCAATGCCGAACTGATGGGCCGTACCCCGCTCGGCCGCTGGGGCACTCCGGCGGACTTGGCGCCCGCCGCCCTGTTCCTCTGCTCGCCGCTCGCTGGCTATATCACCGGCGCGATCCTGCCGATCGACGGCGGCTACTTGGTCGCCTGATCGGCTGATGCCTCCACCGGCACCTTCGGCGCGCAGAAATACAGCGCCTGGTTGATCACGTAGAGCGAACCATCCAGCGAGATGCCATTCTTGGGCACCTCAGGTCCGGCTTTCGGATCGAGATAGGCGATCGCGCCATTTTTCAGCGCGTCGAGCACCGGTGCCACGTCGCCTTCGACGCGCGCATGGTATGGCGAGGCATCCGGCTTGGCATCGAGTTCGTAGCTGTTCTCCTTGTCGAACTCGATCCGCCAGCGCCCCGCGTCGCCGCCCGGCCGACTGGTATAGATGTGCAGCCCCACCCCGAAATCGGCCTCGCAGCGCACCGCGAGGCAGGCGAATTCAGCCGGCGTCGACCCAAACCCGCAACCGAGCGCCGCCCGGTCGCCCTCGCCCTCGAGCGGCGAGTAATGCCAACCGGCCTCCTGCGCCAGGGCAGGGGAGGCCAGCAGCGCTGCCGCGATCAAAAGCGAGATGAGGCTGATCTTCACTTCCCGGCGTCCGTCAATTCCTTGATGTCCGCTGCGCTCAACGACAGGTTGGCGCCGCGCATCAGGCTTTGCACCTGCTCCACCGAAGTCGCCGATGCGATCGGTGCTCCGACGCCCGGCTGCGCTGCAATCCAGGCCAGCGTCACCTCGGCCGGCAGCGCCCCGGTCCGCTTGCTGACCGCGTCGAGTGCCTCAAGGATTCGGAAGCCCTTGGGGTTCAGGTACTTCTCCACCACCGTCGCGCCGCGCGGGCTCTTCTGCGCGTCGGCGGCGCTGCGGTACTTGCCGGCGAGGAACCCGCGAGCCAGGCTGAAATAGCCAATCCCCGACACCTCCTCGGCTACGCAGGTCGCCTGCACCTCTTCGAACTTCGCCCGATCGTAGAGGTTGAACTCGTTCTGGATGGTTTCGTAGCGCGCGTAGCCCTTGGCCTTCGAGATGCCGAGCGACTCCGTCAGCAGCGTCGTGTCCTGGTTGGACGAGCCGATATAGCGGACTTTCCCGGCCTTCACGATCCTGTCGAGCGCCGCCAGCGTCTCTTCCTGCGGCGTCTCCGGGTCCGGCCAGTGCGTCTGGTAGAGATCGATATAGTCGGTCTGCAGGCGCCTCAGCGAAGCATCCACCTCTTCCTCGATCCATTTGGCGCTGAGGTCGCGGTGCCCCTGGCCCATGTCCGAACCCACCTTGGTGAACACCAGCACCTTGTCGCGATTGCCGCGCGCCTTCATCCAGTTGCCAATGATGGTCTCGGACTTGCCCTTGCCATAGCTGTCGGCGGTATCGAGCGCAGAAAAGCCGCCATCGAGGAATGCATCCAGCACCGGATAAGCGGCCTGCTCCTCCAGCGTCCAGCCCAGCACATTGCAGCCGAAAACCAGCGGGTCGATGAAAAGCTCTGTGCGGCCAAGGCGGCGCTTGCTCATGATGATCTCCAATATGTGCGAAGGACAGGCAGGAAGGAGCGCGAGCCTAGCCCCGCCATCCATCGGCGACAAGCGATGGAACGCCGATCCGGCTCAGCCCTTCGGCTGGATCAGGTCCCACTTGTTTCCGTAGAGATCCTCGAACACCGCCACCGAGCCATAGACCTCATGTCGCGGCGCCTCGTGGAATTTTACCCCGTGCTCGACATACGCCGCATGGTCGCGCGCAAAGTCGTCCGTCTCGAGAAAGAAGCCCACCCGCCCGCCGGTCTGGTTGCCGACATGGGCGGCCTGCTCCACGCCATCGGCCTTGGCCAACAGCAGCTTCGCCCCACCACCGGCCGGCGCCACCGCCACCCACCGCTTGCCACCGCCCATGTCGGTATCGGCGAGCAGCGCGAATCCCAGCTTCCCGCAGTAGAAGGCGATGGCATCGTCGTAGTCCGCGACGACGAGGGCGATTGTGGCGATCGATTGAGTCATGCGACGATCATTTGCGGCACCTCGCCACAATCGTCAATCGCCCGGCTGTGGGATCGATCTCCGCCGCGCAACCGATTTACCTGCCGAGAAACTCAGGTTTGCGGCGATCGCGCAGTTTGCGGAATCGCTTTCTCCATGACGGTGCTTTGACCAACCGGTCAAACTGGGCCATTGCGTGGCGGAAGAAAAAGCGCTTTGTTGCGCGCCAAGCTCCGGCCGGCACGAGGGACTCCTTGCCGTTGAACGCCGGGGCGCAATGCTTTTCGGGAGACAACCATCATGCAATTGATGAAAACCCTGCTCGCCGCCACTGCGCTCGTCGCTGTGATGGGCGGCAGCGTGTATGCCAAGCAGCTCGTATTCTGCTCGGAAGCTTCGCCGGCGCACTTCGACCCCGGTCCGACCACCGGTGGTAACGACTTCGACGCCTCGTCGCGCGCCATCTATGACCGCCTTGTCGAGTTCGAGCATGGCGGCACCGCCGTCATCCCGGGTCTCGCCGAGAGCTGGACCGTGTCCGATGACGGGCTCGTCTACACCTTCAAGCTGCGTCCCGGTGTGAAGTTCCACACCACGTCCTACTTCACCCCCACCCGCGACCTCACTGCCGACGACGTGATCTTCTCGCTCGAGCGCCAGTGGAAGGAAGACAATCCGTGGAACAAGTACCTCGAGGGCATCTCGTGGGACTATTTCCAGGGCATGGACATGCCCAAGTTCCTGAAGTCGGTCGAGAAGGGCGCTGACGACCTTACCGTCGTGATCACGCTCAACGAGCCGAACGCTCCCATGATCGCGAACCTCGGCATGGACTTCGCCTCGATCGTGTCGAAGGAGTACGCTGACCAGCTGCTGGCCAAGAATGACCCGGCCGCTCTCGCCGACTTCTCCAACAAGCCGGTGGGCACAGGCGCCTTCGTGTTCGTCGACTACCAGACCGACGCTGTCATCCGTTACCAGGCCTTCGCCGACTACTGGCGCGGCAAGGTGGCGATCGACGACCTGATCTTCGCCATCACTACGGATCCCGCGGTGCGTGCGCAGAAGCTCAAGGCCGGTGAATGCGACATCATGAGCTATCCCGCCCCGGCCGACGTGGCTGGTCTGCAGGATGATGCCAACCTCCAGGTGCTGGAGCAGGAAGGCCTCAACATCGGCTACATGTCGTACAACACGACGATTGCCCCGATGGACAACGCCAACGTCCGCAAGGCGCTGTCGATGGCCATCAACAAGACGGCGATCGTCGACGCGGTCTATGAAGGCGCTGGCCAGGTGGCCAAGAACCTGATCCCGCCGACCATGTGGTCCTATGACGACAAGATCGTCGACACAGCCTACGATCCGGAAGCGGCCAAGAAGATGCTGGCTGATGCCGGGGTGTCGGGTCTGACCCTGGACCTCTGGGCCATGCCGGTGTCGCGTCCGTACAACCCGAACGCGCAGCGCGTTGCTGAACTGATCCAGGCTGACTGGGCCGCTGTCGGCGTCACTGCCAACATCGTCACCTATGAGTGGACCGAGTATCGCGAGCGCGGCAAGAAGCCGGACCGCCCGGGTGCGTTCCAGATCGGCTGGACCGGCGACAACGGCGATCCGGACAACTTCTTCGCGACCCTGTTCTCCTGCTCGGCCATTGGCGTGTCCAACTACTCGAGCTGGTGCAACGACGACTTCGAGAAGGCCATCCAGGACGCCAAGAAGGTTTCCGACCAGGCCGAGCGCACCGCGCTCTACACCAAGGCCCAGGAGATCTTCAAAGCCGAAGAGCCGGCGATGACCA
Organism: Devosia sp. P1_H9; assembly: GCF_056405135.1. Classification (NCBI taxonomy): domain Bacteria; kingdom Pseudomonadati; phylum Pseudomonadota; class Alphaproteobacteria; order Hyphomicrobiales; family Devosiaceae; genus Devosia; species Devosia sp. P1_H9. The sequence continues at coordinate 100,524 of NZ_JBFUCQ010000003.1, read as the reverse complement.
TCGCCCACTCCAAGGTCTTCATGCCGATGAACAAGCGCGTCCTGGGCTACACCATGGATCCGCTTGGCATTCACCGCTTCGACAATGTCGACGTAACCGAATAATTAGAGATAGAGTTCGAGGGGCGGCGCCATCACCGGCGCCGCCCCTTGGCGTACCCAATGCTGCGATTCATCCTTCAGAAACTCGCCCTGATCGTGCCGACCATCATCGGCATCACCATTGCGTCGTTTGCCTTCATCCGCCTGCTGCCCGGCGACCCCATCCTTGCGATGGCCAGCCAGTACGGCGTCACCCCCGAACGCTACGAGATCCTCAAGCACCAGTACGGCTATGACCTGCCGATCTGGCAGCAGTATTTCAACTACGTGGGCGGCATCCTGCAGGGCAATTTCGGCATCTCGCTCGCCACCAAACGCCCGGTGATCGAAGAGTTCATGACGCTTTTCCCGGCAACGGTCGAGCTGGCGCTGTTCGCCATGCTGATCGCCGTCGCGCTCGGCATCCCCGCCGGCATCTTCGCCGCCATCAAGCGCGGCTCATGGTTCGACCAGATCACCATGGGCGTGGCGCTAACCGGCTATTCGATGCCGATCTTCTGGTGGGGCCTGCTGCTCATCATCTTCTTTTCCGGCTATCTCGGCTGGACCCCGGTTTCGGGCCGCATCGCCGTCAGCTTCTTCTTCCCGCGCGTCACCGGCTTCATGCTGATCGACAGCCTCATCGCCGGTAAACCCGCCGGCTTCGTCTCCGCGCTTCGGCACCTCATCCTGCCAGCCATCGTCCTCGGCACCATCCCGCTCGCCGTCATCGCGCGCCAAACGCGTTCGGCCATGCTCGAAGTGCTGGGCGAGGACTATGTGCGCACCGCGCGCGCCAAGGGGCTCGAGCCCGGCCGTGTCGTCGGGGTCCATGCCTTCCGCAACGCGCTGATCCCGGTGGTCACCACCATTGGCCTCCAGGTCGGGCTGCTGATGGGCGGCGCCATCCTCACCGAGACGATCTTTTCCTGGCCGGGCATCGGCAAGTGGATGATCGACTCGATTTCTAAGCGCGACTACGTCTCGGTGCAGTCGGGCCTGTTGCTCATCGCGTTGATCGTCATGGCGGTGAACCTCATCGTCGACATCCTCTATGCTGTCATCAACCCACGCATCAGGGTGCAGTGATGGCCGCTGAAACCACCGTCGCTCCAGCCACCGTCCGCCGCATGAGCGGCCTGCGCGAGTTCTGGTACTATTTCTCGATGAACCACGGCGCCGTTCTCGGCCTCCTGGTCTTCGTGCTGCTGATCCTCGTCGCCGTCTTCGCGCCCCTCCTGGCGCCGTTCACGCCCGACCAGCAGTTCCGTGAGTTCATCCGCATGGCTCCGCCTTGGGCCGGCGGCACGCAGCCGCAGTTCTTCCTCGGCACCGACGAAGTTGGTCGCGACATCCTCTCGCGCCTGATCCACGGCTCCCGCTACTCGCTGTTCATCGGCTTCTTCGTGGTCAGCCTGGCCATGTTCACCGGCGTGACCTTCGGCCTACTCGCCGGCTATTTCCGCGGCTGGGTCGATGCCGGGATCATGCGGGTGATGGACATCATCCTCGCGTTTCCCTCGCTCCTCCTGGCCCTCGTGCTGGTCGCCATCCTCGGCCCCGGCCTGTTCAACGCCATGCTTGCCATCGCATTGGTGCTGCAGCCGCACTTTGCCCGCCTGACCCGCGCTGCCGTGCTCTCGGAGAAGAGCCGCGAATACGTCACCTCGGCCAAGGTCGCCGGGGCAGGGCACCTGCGGCTGATGTTCATCACCATCCTGCCCAACTGCCTCGGGCCGCTGATCGTCCAGGCGACGCTGAGCTTCTCCAACGCCATCCTCGAGGCGGCGGCGCTCGGCTTCCTCGGTATGGGCGCCCAGCCGCCGACGCCGGAATGGGGCACCATGCTCGCGCGTGCTCGTGAGTTCATCACCAGCGCCTGGTGGATCGTCACCATGCCCGGCCTCGCCATTCTGATCACGGTTCTCGCCATCAACCTCGTCGGCGACGGCCTGCGCGATGCGCTCGATCCCAAGCTCAAGCGGAGCTGAGGCGATGCACCTACTCGAAGTCAAAAACCTCACCGTCAGTTTCGACACCTCGGTCGGCGTGTTCAACGCCGTCAAAGGCATCGACCTGCATGTCGACGCGCGCGAAGTGCTGGCTATCGTCGGCGAGTCCGGTTCCGGCAAGTCCGTCGCCATGCTCGCAGTCATGGGCCTCCTGCCGCCCACCGCGACCGTCGCCGCCGACAAGATGACCTTCGACGGCAAGGACCTCCTCGCCATGTCGCCGGCCGACCGGCGCAAGATCATCGGCAAGGACGTTGCCATGATCTTCCAGGAGCCGATGACCAGCCTGAACCCCTGCTTCACGGTCGGCTTCCAGATCGAGGAAGTACTGCGCTTCCACCTCGGCATGGACAAGGCACAACGCCGCGCCCGTGCCGTCGAACTGCTTGCCCAGGTCGGCATCCCCAACCCGGCGGAGCGGCTGAAGTCCTACCCGCATCAGATGTCGGGCGGCCAGAACCAGCGCGTCATGATCGCCATGGCCATCGCCTGTAACCCCAAGCTGCTGATCGCCGACGAGCCGACCACTGCGCTCGACGTCACCATCCAGAAGCAGATCCTCGACCTGTTGGTGCGCCTCCAGGCCGAGCACGGCATGGGCCTGATCATGATCACCCACAATATCGGCGTCGTCGCCGAAACCGCCGATCGCGTCGTGGTGCAGTATAAGGGCAAGAAGATGGAGGAGGCGGGCGTGCTCGAACTCTTCACCGCGCCCAAGAGCGCCTACACGCGGGCGCTGCTCGCCGCGCTGCCCGAGAACGCCACCGGCGATCGCCTGCCCACCATCTCAGGCGTCAATTTCGAGGAGACGGTCTGATGGCCACCGTCCTCGAAGCCCGCAACCTCGTTCGCGACTACCACATCGGCGGCACGCTGTTCGGCGGTAGCCGCACGGTCCACGCGGTGAAGGGCGTCAGCTTCAAGCTCGAGCAGGGCAAGACCCTCGCCATTGTCGGCGAATCCGGCTCGGGCAAGTCGACGCTGGCGCGCATCCTCACCCTGATCGACCGCCAGACCGCCGGCGAGCTGCTGATCGACGGTGAAACCATCGATATCGGCAAGACCGGCGTCACCGCCGCCATGCGCCGCAAGGTGCAGATCGTCTTCCAGAACCCCTATGGGTCGCTGAACCCGCGCCAGAAGATCGGCAACGTGCTGATGGAGCCCTTGCTCCTCAACACCAAGATGCCGGCAGCCGAGCGCCGCGACCTCGCGCTCGAGATGCTGACCAAGGTCGGCCTCCTCCCCGAGCACTTCAACCGCTATCCGCACATGTTCTCCGGCGGCCAGCGGCAGCGCATCGCCATCGCCCGCGCCATTATCATGCGGCCTTCGCTGCTGGTGCTCGACGAGCCGGTTTCGGCGCTCGATCTCTCGGTGCAGGCGCAAATCCTCAACCTGCTCGCCGACCTGCAGGATGAGTTCGGCCTCACCTACGTGTTCATCAGCCACGATCTGTCGGTGGTGCGCTACATCGCCGACGAGGTGATGGTGATGTATCTCGGCGAGGCAGTGGAAACCGGCACGCGCGAAAAACTGTTCGCCAATCCCGAGCACCCCTACACCAAGGCCCTGTTCGCCGCGACGCCACGCGCCGACGTCGAGAGCATCAAGGCAAGGCTCGCCAAGAAGGCCGCCCTCGCTACGGCGTAGCTTGCACCCCTCCCCGTTGAGGGGAGGGGTGGGGCGGGGGCCATCGGGGATCACGGAACGGCTCCCTCCCTCGCTCCCTACCCTCAAGGGGGAGGGAGGCGACGGCTGAGGGACCGCCTCAGTGCGTCGCCGTGCTGGGCATCATGCCCATCTGCATCATCAAGCCAGCGACGTCCGAGTGGGTGCGGAACTCGACGATCTTGCCATCGCGGATGCGAGCGAAATAGTCGCCGCGCCCGGTGACCTTCTTCTGCGTCGGCGGGATCGATTGGCCACCCATGTTCATCGGGCCGGTATTGGTACCGACAAACTCGAGTTCGCTCGCCACGGCGTCGTCGCCAACGACCTGGTTGATGCGCCTCGTGTGCAGGTCGGGAAACGCGGTCATCCAGGCGTCGAAGAAGGCCTTGGCCGCCTGTTTGTCGCGGATTGGCTGGGGCGTCGCCCAGTCGTACCAGACGAAGTCGTCCGCCAGCATGTTCACGAAGGCAGCGCCGTCGTGCTTGTCCCAAGCCGCGAGGCCCTGGTCGTCGATCCGTTTCAGTTCGTCCTTGGTCATGGCATCCTCCCTGTTCTGGGTGAACGCCACGCGCCCCCTCACGTGGCGCCGCAGGCGGAGCCTAGCACCGCGCCTCAGGCCCCACCAGCAGCAGGAGGGACACAGGCGTACCCGCAGCGCCGGCTTAAGCCGCTGTTAAGTGGCGACCCTTAGTTTTCGGAGATGCTTCCTACGCCGGTGTTTCTACTTGCCGAAAGCTGCCACAAGGACCCTGGCACTGGCCGCTAGCGCCCGCGGCGCCAAGAAACCTGCGCGATCGAAATCGCCGCTGCTCAATTTCACGCTCTGGATCGCGCTCCCCGCGGTCGCCGTCTATTTCGGCGTCTGCGCCCTCGTCTTCGTCGCCATGCACCTGATGAGCGAGGAGATGAACGCCATCGACTCCGATCGCGGCAACAGCGCCATCGCCGCGGCCGTCGAGTCCCTGGTGGTGGGCCTTGCCGAAAGCACTGCCGACGAGGCGACGTGGACCGAGGCGTACATCAACACCTACATCGAGCCCAATCCGGCCTGGCTCGACTCTGTGTGGGGCGCCACAGCCCGGATTTCCGACACCTACGACACCGCCATCCTCACCGATGTCGGCGGCAACATCGTCTTCGGGGAGACTAGTCGCGGCCCGGTCAAAGGCAAGCTGAGCGACCTATTCAGCGGCGCTCCACAACTGATCGAACAGCTCGAATCGGGCATCGCCAAATCCGGCGACGACGCTACCGTCGCCCACCTGTCGCGCAACGAGCGGGGAGCGGTGGCGCTGGCCGGTGCCGTGGTGCACGGCAATTCGGGCCAGGCGAGCATCCCGCGCGATCAGCGGCGGGTATTGTGGCTCGCCCGCCAGCTCGACGACATCATGCTGCGCGACGTTGCCACCCGCTTCCAGCTACCGCTGCCGCGCCTCGTCGAAGTGCCGCAGCCCGGCCACGACTCGATGGCCCTCACCGATGCTGCCGGTGCCGCCATCGCGACGATCGATTGGCCGCCCCGCCGCCCGGGCGATCCGGCCTTCGCCCACACCGCGACGGTGGCCGTGCTGGTGATGCTGATCATCGGCGTCCTGATCTTCGTGGTGCTTGCCGCCTTCCGCCATTCGATCAAGCAGCGCGCCGTGTCCGATGAGCGCGACTGGTACAACGCGCGCTACGACAGCACCACAAGGCTGCGTAACTGGTTCGGAGCCGAAGAGTATCTCGCCAGCCTCATCCCCAAAAAGCGCGGCGAGCTGCCTTTGGCCATCGCCCAGATCTATGTCGAGGGGCTCATCGACGTGGTCGGTCTCTATGGTCGCGAAGCCTCCAACCAACTGCTGCTCGCGCTCGCCAAGCGCTTCGAGGCCGTCAGCGGCGGTCAGGCGATCATGGCCCGGACCGGCCCGGCTGAGATAACGCTCGCCCGTTTCGGCGACGACGCGCTCCCCCTCATCCGCAGCTTTGCCGAGAGCATCCTGGCCAAGGCCGGCGACCCCGTGCCGGTCGGCGATCTGAAGCTGAAGATCGGCCTCAGCATCGGCATCGTCGCGGCGCCCACTACACGTGACAACGTTGGCTCGGTGATCCGGATGGCCGAGACGGCCATGGTGCGGGCCCGCGAAACCGGCGGCAACCACACCGTCGAATACGATCCGGCCATCGAGGACCAACGCCGCCGCCGCATCGAGCTGCAGGCCGATATCCGGCGTGGCCTCGAGGCCGGCGAGTTCGACCTCGAGTACCAGCCGATCATCGATTTCCGGACCCAGACCATACTCGGCGTCGAAGCGCTGATGCGCTGGAACCGTCGCGCCGCCGGCCCGATGGGGCCGGGCGAGTTCATTCCGGCCGCAGAAGCATCGGGCCTGATCGATGATCTCGGCATGTTCGCCCTGCGCCGCGCCATCGAGGAGATCGGCCCGCTCGGTGATCTCAAAATCTCGGTCAACGTCTCGCCGGCGCAGCTTCGTAACCCGACGCTGCCACAGATCGTCTTTTCGGCGCTGGAGGAGTGGGGCGTCGCCGCAACTCGCCTGCAGCTCGAAGTGACCGAGTCCTTCCTCGTCTCCCACCCCGACCGCGCCATCCAGCTCATCGAGCAGCTGCGCGGCTCAGGCATCATCATTGCCCTCGACGATTTCGGTACCGGCTACTCCTCGATCGGCTACCTGAAGCAGTTCCGCTTCGATCGCGTGAAGCTCGACCGCTCTCTGGTTGCCGACATCGACAGCGATCCGGTGCAAGCCGCCCTGGTCGAGTCCACCATGATCTACGCCTTCGCCATGAACCTCGCCGTCACTGCGGAAGGCGTCGAGCGGCGCGAAGAGGCCGCGCTGCTGTCGCGCCTCGGCTGCCGCGAGTTCCAGGGCTACCTGTTCGCCCGCCCGCTGCGTCTGGCACAGCTCGAGCGGCTGCTGCAGGGTGAGCAGGCCCTACGCGAGGCGAGCTAGTCTTCAGGCAGCTGCTTTCCGGCAATCGGCGCAGCGACCGCGCAGCTCGATCGTCGTCCGCTCCAGCGCAAACCCGGTTTCTCCGGCCCAAGCCGCGAGCCGCGCCGTTACCTCCGGATCCGCGAACTCGTCCACCCGTCCGCAATTCGAGCAGATGGCAAACGCCGCCGTGCCGCTGCTGCGCCCGTGGCAATTGGCATCCGCACAGCACACGAACGCATTGAGCGACTCCAGCCGGTGCGCCAGCCCGTGCTCGATCAGCTTCTCCAGCGCCCGGTACACCTGCAGCGGGGCCCGCAGTCCGTCGTCGCGCAGCCGGTCGAGAATGTCATAGGCCGAGAGCGGCGCGTCGGCATGGTTGAGTGTCGTCAGCACCAATTCCTGGTTGCGCGTCAGGTCGCGCGGCCGTTCGTGGTGGTGGGCTTCGTGGCTATGGGCCATGGCTCAGGCCTCCCGTCTGGCGCGCCAGAGCTGCACCGGCAGCGCGATGGAAATGAGGAACAGGCAAAGCGCCGCGACGACGATCGACGGTCCGCTCGGCGTATCGAAACGCAGCGAGCCGAACAGCCCGCCCGCCACCGCCAGCGCCCCGATCACCGCCGAGATCACCGCCATCTGCTCCGGCGTCGAGCTCAACCGGCGCGCCGTCGCCGCCGGAATGATCAGCAGCGCCGTGATCAGCAGCACGCCGACGATCTTCATCGCAATGGCGATGACGCACGCCAGCAGCAGCATTAGGATCACCCGCGTCACTTCGGGCCGCATGCCTTCGGCCTCCGCCACTTCGGCATTCACCGTCGCCGCCAGCAGCGGCCGCCACATGCCCACCAGCAACGCCAGGATCACCACGCCACCAATGGTGATCACCGCGATGTCGGTCACCGACACGGCGAGGATATCGCCGAACAGGAAGCCCATCAGGTCGACCCGGATCCAGCTCATGAACGCCACCATCACCAGCCCGATGGCCAGCGTCGAATGGCTGAGAATGCCGAGCAGCGCATCGGTGGAAAGCGCGTTGCGCCGCTGCAGCAGCAGCAGAGCCGCCGCCACTGCCACCGCCACCACGAACACCCCCAACGTCAGGTTGATGTCGAACAGGAAGCTCAGCGCCACACCCAGCAGTGCCGAGTGCGCCATGGTATCGCCAAAATATGACATCCGCCGCCAAACGATGAAGCAGCCTAGCGGCCCCGTCACCAGCGACAGCGCTATGCCGGCAACCAGCGCGCGGGTGAAGAAATCGTCAAGCATCGACGCCTCCCGCTTGCTCAGCGCTTGCAGCAACGAAGATCGATCGGGAGGGTCTCCCTCCCCCTTGCGGGGAGGGGACAGGGGTGGGGGTCCACACGCGCTTACCCATGTGAATGCCCCTCGTGCCCCTCATGCTCGTGCACATGCTCATGCGCCTCGACGATCCGCCCATCCGCCTCCTGTACCCGCCCGTCCGGCAGGTGCGTATGGTCGTGATGGTGCTGATACACCGCCAGCGCCGTCGCAGCGCGAGCCCCGAACAGGCTGAGATATTCCGGGCTGTTGGCCACCGATTCCGGTGTACCGCGGCAGCACACATGGCCATTGAGGCAGATCACCGTATCGGTCGCCGCCATCACCACATGCAGGTCGTGGCTGATCAGCAGGATGCCGCAGCCGGTCTGGTCGCGGATCTGCCCGATCAGGTCGTAGATCGCCGCCTCGCCCGAGAAATCCACCCCCTGCACCGGCTCGTCGAGCACCAGCAGGTCGGGCTTGCGGATCATCGCCCGCGCCAGCAACGTGCGCTGGAACTCGCCGCCGGACAGATGCTGCACCTCGGCATTGGCAAGATGCGCCACCCCCGTCGCCTTGAGCGCCGCGTCGATCTCCTCGCGGGGATAGCTCCCGGTCAGCGTCATCAGCCGCCGCACCGTCAGCGGCATGGTCCAGTCGATCGAGAGCTTCTGCGGCACGTAGCCGATCCGCAGTCCCGACTGCCGCGACACCGTCCCGGCATCCGCCTTCAACACCCCGGTGACCAGCTTCGCCGTCGTCGATTTGCCCGAGCCGTTGGGCCCGATCAGCGTCACGATCTCGCGCCGCCGGATCGTCAGGTCCACGCCCTCGACCAGCCAGCGCCCGTCGCGCCTGACCCCGGCACCGGCCACATCCACCAGCACCTCGTGCCCGCTCCGCGCATCCATGAAATTCACGTTTCCGTCTCTTGCTGACGTTCTACCATTACGTTATAGCGTAACACATCGAAAGCGTAATGTCATAACATATCGCGTCTCTGAACTGCGTATCCAACAGGGGTCTTCCGATGCAGAAACCGTTCCTCCTGGCGCTCGTCGCGGCGCTCAGCTGGTCACCCATGGCACTCGCCGAAGTGCCGAACGTGGTGGCCACGGTGAAGCCGCTTCACGCGCTCGTCGCGGCGGTAATGGGTGATCTCGGCACCCCCGCGCTGATCGTCAAGGGGGCCGCCTCGCCCCACACCTACAGCCTCAAGCCTTCCGACGCGCAGGCCCTGCAATCGGCCAGCCTGGTGTTCTGGACCGGCCATGGCCTCGAGCTTTTCCTCGAGGACTCGATCGCCACGCTCGCCCCCCACGCCACCAGCGTCGAGCTCAGCCAAGCCCCCGGCATCGAGCTGCTGCCGCCCCGCGAGAGCGGCACATTCGAGGAGCATGCCGACGGCGATCATGCGCACGCGGCCCAGGATCATGGTCACGGCGAAGAAGCCGACATGCACTTCTTCCTCGATCCGGCCAACGCCAAGGTGATGGTCACCGCCATCGCCGACAGCCTCGTCGCCGCCGATCCCGAGCATGCCGACACATACCGCGCCAATGCCGCGAAAGAGACCGCGGATCTCGATGCACTGATCGCCGAAACCGAGGCCCGCCTCGCGCCCATCAAGGACCGGCCCTTCGTCGTCTTCCATGACGCCTACCAGTATTTCGAGAACCGCTTTGGCCTCAACGTCGCGGGCTCGATCACAGTCAGCCCCGAGGTCTCTCCCGGCGCCGATCGCATCAATGAGATCCGCAACAAGCTCAAGACCCTCGACGCCGCCTGCGTCTTCGCCGAGCCGCAGTTCGACCCGCGGATCGTCAACGTCCTTACCGAAGGCACCACCGCCAAGCAGGGCGTGCTCGACCCCGAGGGCGCCAATCTCGACGAGGGCCCCGGCCTCTACCGCCAATTGATCGAGAACCTCGCCACCAACCTCAAGTCCTGCCTCGCGCAGTAGCGCCGAAGAAGCACCGGCGGGGAACGTCTCGCCGCCGCTGCCATTCTCCGTACCAACAGGATCGTCCCATGTACGACGTCATCATCATCGGCGGCGGCTTTGCCGGCCTTGCCGCCGCCACGCAGCTCGGTCGCGCCCGCCGCAGGGTGTTGGTGCTCGATACTGGCAAGCCGCGCAACCGTTTCGCCGCCCACTCGCACGGCTTCCTGTCGCGCGATGGCGCCGCTCCTGGTGAACTGCTCGCCGAGGCCCGCCGCCAGCTCGACACCTACAAGACCATCGAACGCCGCACCGCCGAGGCGATCTCGGCAAGCGCCGTCGACGACGGCTTTTCGCTTGAGCTCGCCTCCGGCGAACAGCTCACGGCCCGCCGCCTGATCCTCGCCCACGGTGTTACCGACAGCGTCGATACGATCCCCGGCATGGCCGCATGCTGGGGCAAGAGCGCGCTGCATTGCCCCTATTGCCACGGCTACGAAGTCGCCGACCGGCCGCTCGGACTACTGCTCCGCGAAGGCGACATCCTGCACCTCGCCCGCTTCTTCTCCGAGTGGACCAACGATCTGACGCTGTTCGCCAACGGCACCCCCGTCGATCCGACGGTACAGGCCGCATTGGCCGATATGCGGGTGAAACTGGTGGAGGAAGCGGTGGTCCGTTTCGACCACGACGACGGCATGCTGAACTCGGTGGTTACCACTGCGGAGCCAGTGCCGCTTGCGGCGATCTTCGTCCACGCCCCGATCAGCTTCTCCACCAATCTCGGCGTCGAGCTCGGCTGCGAGACCAAGGCCGGCGCAGTCGGCGATTTCTTCGTCGTCGATCACACCCAGCAGACCTCGATCCCAGGCGTCTATGCCGCAGGCGACGCCGCGCGCCCGATGCACAACATCAGCTTCGCCGTCGCTGATGGGGCAGGGGCGGGCGCTTTCGCCCACCAGTCGCTGCTGGCTACTTCAACGGTCCCCGGAAAATGAAGAACGCCCCGGCAAAGATCAGCAGAAATCCGACGGCGTGATTCCAGGTCAGCTTCTCACCAAGCACGAACACCGCAAAGCCGGCGAACACCGTGAGGCTGATCACCTCCTGGATGGTCTTCAGCTCCGCCGCCGTATAGGCGCCATAGCCGATACGGTTGGCGGGGACGGCCAGCCAGTATTCGACCAGTGCGATACCCCAGCTCACCATCACGGCGACCCACATCGCCATGCTGGGGAATTTCAGGTGCCCGTACCAGGCGACGGTCATGAAAACGTTGGAGCCGATCAGTAACAGGATCGGCATCACCGTCTGGAAGGTGAAGGGCATCGGGCACCTGCGCGAATCAATTGGGGTCAGCCCATTGATCGCCGCGCCCAGCTTCCGCCGCAAGGCCTGCCCAGACTCAACGCGGTCCGCTAGAATCGACGGATCAAACGGAGGTCGACCATGCGCTCCCTCATGCTGTTCCCGCTGCTGCTGCTCGCCGCTCCAGCCATGGCCGCCGACATCGCCTGCGACGGCCCATTCGCCGGCGACAGCTCCGAAGCACGTCTGATCGAGACCTTCGGCAAGGATAACGTAGTGACCGGCGACGTCCCCGGTCCCGAAGGCTCCACCGTACTCGCCACCACGGTCTTTCCGAACGATCCCGCCAAGACCATCGAGTTCGGCTGGTGGGACGAGGAAAAGCACGAGCGCGTCGCCTATTTCACCGTCCCGCCCGGTGACACTGCGCCGGGCGGCCTGAAGCAGGGCCTCACGGTCAAGGAAGTCGAAGCGCTGAATGGCGGGCCGTTCCAGATGTTCGGCTTCTTCTGGGATTACGGCGGCGCTGCCATCTTCGAGGGCGGCAAGCTCGCACCTCCTGCAGGTGGCTGCATTGTCTCGGCCCGCTTCGCCGTCGGCGACTACCCGGCCGACCTCAACGTCGATGCCATCTCCGGCGATATGCAGATCTCGTCCACCGAGCCGCTGCTCGAAAAGGTCGATGCGCGCGTCGACACGGTCACCGTCGGCTATCCCGATTCCGCCGCGGCCGAAGATTGACCGCGACCCCTCCCGCGGCGTAACGATAGCCCCACGTTGGTTCCTCGGACCCGTTCGGGCGAGGGGATCAAAAGGGAACACGGTGCGGCGTACCCATCAGGGACCAAATCCGTGGCTGCCCCCGCAACTGTAAGCGGCGAGTGCCCTCCGACTGTGCCACTGATGCCACGAGGTGTCGGGAAGGCCGGAGAACACGACGACCCGTGAGCCAGGAGACCTGCCAGCGTGCAACCGGGGACTCCCCCCTTTTCATCCGCACGGAGGGTGCAGGCATATGAATACTCAGGTCCAGACGGCGTCCGTCGCCAGTCTCTCTGTCTCGCAGCGCGTCATCGCAGGTGTGCTGGCATTGTTTATCGGCTTCGTCCTCGTCGGCGGCGTCGGCTTTGCCAGCGACATGGCCATCCACAATGGTGCGCACGACACGCGTCATTCGCTCGGCTTCCCCTGCCACTGACGCCGTCAAGCAAACGAGACATCGATGAAACTCTTCCAGCGAATCTTCTTCGCTGCGGTCCTTGCTGGACTCGCAGCCGGCTTGGCCATGAGCGCCGTGCAGCAGTGGCGCGTCGTGCCGCTGATCCTCGCCGCCGAGGTCTATGAAAACGCCGCTCCTGCCGAGGCTGCCGCCGAACACACCCACGACGCCGCCACCCCGGCGCACTCGCACGAGGAAGCCGCCCCCGCCCACGAGCACGACGAAGACGCCTGGGCTCCTCAGGGTGGGGCTGAGCGCATCTTTTACACAGTGCTCGCCAACCTCCTCGGCTGCATCGGCTTCGCCTTCCTCCTCGCTGCCGTCTCTGTCCTCTCCGGCATCGAGATCACCGCCCGCAACGGCGTGATCTGGGGCCTCGGCGGCTTCGTCGCGCTGCAGCTCGCCCCGGCCTTCGGCCTGCCGCCCGAACTCCCTGGCATGCCCGCCGCCGATCTCGTCGCCCGCCAGGTCTGGTGGGTCGGCACCGCCATCGCCACCGGCGCCGGCATGCTGGCCATCGCCAAGCTCCGCAACTGGACCGGCATCGTCATCGCCGCCGCGCTGATCCTCGCCCCGCACGTCATCGGCGCCCCCCAGCTCGCCGGCGAACACGCCACCACCGTGCCCGCCAACCTCGCGACCAGCTTCGCCGCCACCACCCTCGCCACCGGCGCGCTGTTCTGGCTGACCGTCGGCCCGCTGCACGGCTGGCTCAACGAGCGCTTCGCCAAGTCCCCCGCCTTTGCCCTGAAGGGTGCCCACGCATGAGCAAGATTCCCGTCACCGTCATCACTGGCTTCCTCGGCGCCGGCAAGACCACGCTCGTCCGGCACCTGCTCGCCCACGCCAAGGGCAAGCGCATCGCGTTGATCATCAACGAGTTCGGCGAACTCGGCGTCGATAAGGAAATCCTCGCCGGTTGCGGCGACGAGACCTGCCGCGAGGAGGACATGATCGAGCTCAGCAATGGCTGCATCTGCTGCACCGTCGCCGACGAGTTTATCCCCACCATGCAGGCGCTGCTCGAGCGCGAGGATCGCCCCGACCATATCGTCATCGAGACCTCCGGCCTCGCGCTGCCGCAGCCGCTGATCCGCGCCTTCAACTGGCCCGAGATCAAGTCCGAGGTCACCATCGATGGCATCGTCACGGTCGCCGACGCCGCGGCGCTCGCCGAAGGCCGCTTCGCCAACGACGAAGCCGCCGTCGATGCGCTCCGCTCCGCCGACGCCATGCTCGACCATGAAACCCCGCTCGGCGAATTGTTCGAGGATCAGCTTGTCGCCGCCGACCTGATCATCCTCAACAAGGCCGATCTCGTCACCGACGCCAATCTCGACACCATCGAGACCCACCTCCGCGCCGAAATGCGCCCGGGCACCGGCATCGTCCGTGCCCGCAACGGCCATGTCGATGTCGCGGCCCTGCTCGGCATGGGTCTTTCGACCGAGGACAATCTCGCCGGCCGCGAGAGCCACCACGAGCTCGAGCACGGCGGCGAGGGCCACGAGCACGACGACTTCGACTCGTTCTCGGTCACCCTCGACGGCGTCACCAGCAAGGACCACTTGCTCGAAACCATCGAGCAGACCATCCGCACCCACGACGTCCTCCGCCTCAAGGGCTTCGCCGCACTCCCCGGCGCCGCGGCCCGCCTCGCCATCCAGGCGGTCGGCCCCCGCGTCACGGCCTATTTCGACCGGCCGTGGAAGCCCGACGAGGCCCGCCAGACCGCGCTGGTGGTGATCGGCGAGTCGCCGCTCGATCACGCCGCCATCACCGCAAGCCTCCAGCAGGCGGTGGCGGCCGCCGCCTGATGCACCTCCTCGCGGCGCAAGCCGGGGCATTGCAGCAGGAGGGCGAGGCCATCGACCTCGCCCAAACGCCCGCTGCGCTCATCTTCGCCTCGGCCGCCGACAGCGAGCTGATGATGCTTGCCGCCGCGGCCGATCGCTCCGGCACCGCAGACCTGCGCCTCGCCAACCTCCTGCGCCTCAGCCACAACCTCTCCGTCGACCTGTGGCTCGACCAGACGGTGCAGCACGCCAAACTGGTCGTCGTCCGCCTCCTCGGCGGCCCGGCCTACTGGCAATACGGCGTCGACGAACTCACCGCCCTCGCCCTCAGCGGCAAGATCCAGCTGGCCCTCCTCCCCGGCGACGCCAACCCCGACCCGATCCTGCAGCAGCGCTCCACCATCCACCCCGATGACTGGACCAGACTCCACACCCTCTTCACCGCCGGCGGCCCCGAAAACGCCGACGCACTCCTCGCGGCTTTCGCACAGCTAGCGCAGTCGTCTCCCTCCCCCTCGCGGGGAGGGATCAAGGGTGGGGGGCGCCCGGCGCTCGACGCTAATGTCACCCCCAAACCCTTCCACCGCTTCGGCCTCTGGCACCCCGCCCATGGCATGGTCGACGCGCTCCTCGCCTCGGCCAACCCGAACATCCCCATCCTCTTCTACCGCGCCGCCCTCGAAGGCGCCGGCACCGCCACCCTCGAAGCCCTGATCGCAGAACTCGGAGCCCAATCGCTCAACCCCGTCCCCATCGTCGTCTCGACGCTGAAGGAAGCCGCCTGCATCCGCTTCGTTCAGTCGGCCTTCGCGGCCTACCCACCCAGCGCCATCCTCAACCTCACCGGCTTCGCCCTCGGGCTCGATGGCCTCGACGACAAGCAGAACCCCTTCGCCGGCATCGACGCCCCCGTGATCCAGCTGCTGCAGGGCGGCCGTCCGGAACCCCAATGGGCCGCCGATATCCAGGGCCTAACAGCGAAAGACCTCGCCATGCAGGTCGTCCTGCCCGAACTCGACGGCCGTATCGGCATGCCGCTCGTCGGCCACAAGCACGACGCCGTCTGGCACGAGCGCACCCAGTGCCCCCTTTCCGCCTACGCCCCCGACCCCGACGGCATCCGCCGCGCCGTCACGCTGGCGAAGAACTGGACCACCCTCCGCGCCACCCCGCGCCCCGATCGCCGCGTCGCCCTGGTCCTCGCCAACTACCCCATCCGCGACGGCCGCCTCGCCAACGGCGTCGGCTACGACGCCCCTCAGTCGACGGTGGAGATCTTGAAGGCGCTGGAAGCCGCCGGCTTCTCAGTCGGGTCACCTCCCCCCTCGCGGGGGAGGGACAGGGTGGGGGGGAGCCCCACGCTCGATCTCCCGGCCGACGGTAACACCCTCATCGACCTCCTCCAATCCGGGCCCACCAACGCCCACCCCGACCGCGGCACCGGCATCCCGTTTCCCGTGAATCGCTACCGCGAGCTCTTCGCCACGCTCCCCGCCAAGATCCAGTCCGAGGTCACCGCCCGCTGGGGTAATCCCGAAGCCGATCCCTTCGTCCGCGGTGACAATTTCCACCTCCCCGCCCTCCGCTTCGGCAGCGTCGCCATCCTCGTCCAGCCCGCCCGCGGCTACCACCTCGACGAAACCGCCAGCTACCACGATCCCGATCTCGTACCGCCGCACGGCTACCTTGCCGCCTATCTCTGGCTGCGCCACGAGTTCGCCGCCCACGCGCTTCTCCACAATGGCAAGCACGGCAACCTCGAGTGGCTCCCCGGCAAGGCCACCGCCCTCGATGCGGCGAGCTATCCCGCCGCCCTCTGGGCCGAACTCCCACAGCTCTATCCGTTCATCGTCAACGACCCCGGCGAGGGCACGCAGGCCAAGCGCCGCACCGGCGCCGTGATCATCGATCACCTGGTCCCGCCGCTCACCCGCGCCGAAACCTACGGTCCCCTCAAGGACCTCGAAGCCCTGCTGGACGAGTACTACGCCGCCTCCGGCATCGACCGCCGCCGCCTCGCCGGCCTGCGCAAACGCATCCTCGACTTCACGCGTGATGCCCGCCTCGATCGCGACATCGGCCTCGTCCCCGACGAGTTCGAAACGCTCAAACGCATCGACACCTTCCTCTGCGACCTGAAGGAAGCCCAGATCCGCGACGGCCTCCACATCTTCGGCCAGTCCCCCACCGGCCGCCTCGAGCGCGACCTCATCGTCGCCCTCGCCCGCGTCCCCCGCGGCGACACCCCCGGCGAAGCCTCCCTCATCCGAGCCTTGGCCGACGACCTCAAACTCGCCTTCGATCCGCTAACCGCCGATCTTGGCGCCCCCTGGACCGGCCCCCGATCTCTCCTTGATCCTCCCCCGCGGGGCGGGGGAGGGGGACCAGCGAAGCTGGTGGAGGGGGCGACCCCACGCACGGTCGGCGACGTCGTCGAATACCTGGAAGCGCTAGCGGCAGAGTTGGTCGAGGGCAGGGCCCCTGACGCCGATTGGCAAGCGACAAAGGCCGTTCTGGAAACGGTGGAGCACACCATCCGCCCCCGCCTCGCCGCCTCCGGCCCGAACGAACTCGCCTCCCTCCTCCTCGGCCTCGACGGCAAATTCATCGCCCCCGGCCCGTCTGGCGCCCCCTCGCGCGGCCGCCTCGACGTGCTCCCCACCGGCCGCAATTTCTACTCCGTCGATATCCGCGCCGTGCCCACCCCCACCGCCTGGGAACTCGGCCGCAAATCCGCGGAGAACCTACTCACCCGCCACTTCCAGGACCACGGCCACCCGCTCCGCTCCCTCGCCCTCTCGGTCTGGGGCACCGCCAACATGCGCACCGGCGGCGACGATATCGCCCAAGCCCTCGCCTTCATCGGCGCGAGACCCGTATGGGACCCGTCCTCGCTCCGCATCTCCGGCTACGAAATCATCCCGCTGGCAAGGCTCGGCCGCCCCCGCGTCGATGTCACCCTCCGCATCTCCGGCTTCTTCCGCGATGCCTTCCCAGCCCAGATCGCGCTGTTCGACAAGGCCGTCCGCGCCATCGGTGCCCTCGACGAGCCCGAGGACCAGAACCCCATCGCCGCCCGCATGCGCACCGATGCGTTGGCCCTGATGAGCGCCGGCGCCGACGATCGCGCCGCCGCCCTCGGCGCTGGCCACCGCATCTTCGGTTCGAAACCCGGCGCCTATGGCGCGGGGCTTCAGGGCCTGATGGATTCCGGCAACTGGGAGACCAAGGCCAACCTCGCCGAGGCCTTCCTCAATTGGGGCCAGTACGCCTACGGCGCCAACGCCGATGGCACCCCGGAGCGCGACCGCTTCTCTGCTCGCCTCTCCGACATCGAAGCCGTGGTCCACAACCAGGATAACCGCGAGCATGACCTGCTCGACAGCGACGACTACTACCAGTTCGAGGGCGGCCTCGCCGTCACCGCCGAAACCCTCACCGGCCGCGCCCCCGCCGCCTACCACAACGACCACTCCCGTCCCGACCGCCCGTTGGCCCGCACGCTGTCCGAGGAGATTTCGAAGGTCGTCCGCTCCCGCGTCGTGAACCCCAAATGGATCGATGGCGTGAAACGCCACGGCTACAAGGGCGCCTTCGAGATCATCGCCACGGTCGACTACATGTTCGCCTTCGCCGCCACCACCGGTGCGGTGAAGACCCACCATTTCGACCTCGCGTTCGAAGCCTTCGTCGAAGACGACGCGACGCGTACTTTCATCCAGCAGAACAACCGCTTCGGCTATGACGAGTTGATCGAAAAGTTCAACGAAGCCCGCCGCCGCGGCTTCTGGACACCCAGGTCCAATTCCGCCTACGCCTTCCTCGAGGAGTCCAAATGACCGACCGCGCCCCCAAGAAGACCGACCTGATGAGCGAAGCCGAGCGCGACGCCTATCACGCCGAAAAGATGCGCAAGAAGAAGGAGGCCCGGAACAAGATCCTCGCCACCAAGACCGAGGAGCGCGGCCTGCTCATCGTCCACACCGGCAAGGGCAAGGGCAAATCCACCGCCGCCTTCGGCATGGTGTTCCGCGCCATCGGCCACGGCTTCAAGGTCGGGGTGGTGCAGTTCGTCAAGGGTGCCTGGTCCACCGGCGAGCGCGACGTGCTCGATAAGTTCCCCGACCAGGTCACCATCAGGGCGATGGGCGAGGGCTTCACCTGGGACACCCAGGACCGCCAGCGCGACCTCGCCGCCGCCCGCGGCGCCTGGGAGATGGCCAAGGAACTCATTGCCGACGAGAGCTACAAGCTCATCCTGCTCGACGAGCTCAACATCGTGCTGCGCTACGATTATGTGCCGCTCGACGAAGTGCTCGAGGTCCTGCGCAACAAGCCGCGCGACACCCACGTCATCGTCACCGGCCGCAATGCCAAGGACGAAATCATCGAATTAGCTGACCTTGTCACCGAAATGACGGAGATCAAGCACCCGTTCCGTGCGGGCGTGAAGGCACAGGCGGGGATCGAGTTTTAGGAGGCGCGCCCTAAGCTCCGAAACGTCCACCCCGGTGGATGGGCAAACCAGCCCGCTCACTCCAGCCACCGCGTCTCAAACTTCGGGCTCGCATGAATGTGCAGGCTCTTCATCGGCCCGAGCGTCCGGAACTTGTGCGGGGTGTTCGCCGGCACCACCAGAATCTGCCCCGGCCCGGCCTCGATCTCCTCGTCCCCCACCGTGAACACCGCGCGCCCCTCCTCGATGATGAACGTCTCGGGGTAGGGATGCGTATGCAGCCGCGGACCGTTGCCCGCCTCGACGCTGTCGTGAAGGATCAGCGTCACATTGGCGTCGCCCCCTTCCCACTCGCCGGAGCGGCGCGTCGGATGCACCGCCCAGTCCTCGCGCTGGTAAACCCGCACCATCAGCACCCTCCCTCAAGGCTCTGCACCAACCGATCCACCACCGGACCGAGCGCACCGATGTCGACCGCCGAGTATTCCAGCCGAAACGCCGCATATTGCCCGTCGCACAACGCGATCATCCGCTGGTACAGCACGCGCTGGCCCTGCGTGCCGGAGTAACTGGCCCAGCTCGGCGTCACCGCCTCATATGTGATGGTCCAGCCATCCCCGATCGCGAACGCCTTCGCTGCAGCGACCGCGCTTTCAAAACTGTCCTCGGTGATATTGCCACCCCACACCAGCAGCTTTCTGGCGCCATCGCGGAAGGCGCGGCCATCACCGTTGTCCGCCTCCTTGCCCCACTCGAACCCCGGCGGCACGTCGATCGCGTAGCCGAAGCGGGCGTTGCCATAGGTCTCCCACCCAGCGGCAAGCGCCGGGGCAGCGAGGGCGATAAGTATGAAACAAATCAGAGCGCGCATGGCGGCGAGGATTGCCCGCCATGCGCTTGCCTGCAACTTCAAACCCCAAGTGCTTTCGCCGTTTGATGAAACGGCGAAATGCCGGGGCGTCAGGCCCCCTTCATCATCACCGCTGCGGCGAGAATGATGAAGGCAACGATCAGAATCCAGAACGCGTAGGCACTGACGAAAGGTATCGCGACGATTGCCCCCAGCAACGCGATAACCGCGATGACGACGGCGACGATGAACATGGTCTGGCTAGGCGCATTGAGAGTCATAGAAGACCTCCTGGGTCATGCACACGAGCAGAAGCTTAGGCGCGCCGCTGAATCGCAGCCATGCCGCGAAGGCGGCTTTGCACAAGTTGTGCGGCGCGCAGCCGCCATGGTTGCGCGCCGTTGCACCAGCGTATCAGGCGGTTTTCACCAGCACTGCGACGGCGAGCACGACGAACGCGATCACCATCAGCCAGAATGCCCAACCCACGATCGCGCCGAGCACGCCGAAATAGGCGAGCACGCCGACAATCGCGAGGAGCAGCGCCAGCAGGTACATCACCATGTTGGGAGCATTGAGAGCCATCTTAGCCTCCATGTGCCAAGATGCAGAGCCCGCGGATCGAGCCCGCATCGGCTGCTGAATATGTAGGAATGCGCCCAACCGGCTGCAATAGTTTGAAGTACTTAGGCTTTCACGGGCTCTGCTGGTGCGAAGCGCCGACGGTAGCGCCTCCTTCCTGACGCAGGTGTTTTGGTCTCCCTCCCCCTTGCGGGCTTCGAGCCGGCCGAAGGTAAAATCGCTCCAGTGGAGCGATTTTAGGGGAGAAGGCCATGAGAGCTATGCTCGAATGGCTTGGACAGGGGGTGGGGGCGGCTCGCACCAGCTCATCGGTGCGCCCCCTCAGACCACCACGATCCCCGAGTGCTTCGCCTTGTTCTCCGGCTCGACATGGATGGTGATCTGCGCCCGCTCCACGGTCTCGCGCAGCTTCGCCTCGATTCCGTCGCAGATCGAGTGCGCCGCCTCGACGCTCATCGCGCCGGGCACCACGAGGTGGAAATCGATGAACGTCATCTTTCCCGCCTGCCGGGTGCGGATGTCATGCGCCTCGATCGCCCCCTCGGCATTGGCGGAAATGATCTCGCGGATCTGGTTGAGTAGCTTGGGCTCCACCGCCACGTCCATCAGCCCGATGACGCTCTGCTTGATCAGCTCCCAGCCCGACCAAAGGATCGCGACGCCGACCAGCGCCGCGAGGATAGCGTCGAGCTGCACCCAGCCGGTCGCCGCCGCCAGCGCCACGCCGATCAGCACGCCCAGCGTCGACACCACGTCGGTCCACAGGTGCCGTCCATCCGCCACCAGGGCCGGCGAGCCTTCCTGCCGCCCCCATCGCATCAGCCAGAACGCCCACCCGGCATTGATCGCCGTGGCCAGCAGGCTCATGCTCAGCCCCAGCGGATCGAGCTCGAACGGGCGCGGATGGATGAAGCCGAAATACGCCTCGCGGAAAATCAGCAGCGCCGCGACCGCGATGAAGATGCCGATCACCACGGCCGAGAAGTACTCGGCCTTGTAGTACCCATAGGGCAGCGACGCATCCGCCGGACGTGCCGACAGCCGTACCGCGATCAGCGCCACCACCGAAGTGACGAGGTTGACCACGCTCTCGAGCGCATCCGAATAGAGCGCGATCGAGCCGGTTGACCATGCCGCAAAGCCCTTCAACGCCAGCACCAGGATGCCGATGGCGAGGCTGCCATAGGCGACACGGACGGCGAGGTTGGAAGAGCTGTTGGCCATCAACGGCCAATAGACGAGCCGCCTCGCCCTGACAAGCTGCTGTATTTGCAAGTGATTTTCAGAAGCGTTCGCGGGTGATGGGGGAATCGTTTGACCCCTCATGGCCCCCTCACTACAACCCCTTGATAGCGCAGCGTTCCTTGATGGACTGAAACTCACGCTCGGTGCGGTCGACCCAAATCGGGGACCAAATCCGGGGCTGCTGGTTGGTCGAAAGCGAACTCTGCCTTTGTGATAAACAGAGGCGAGAATGGAAAAATCCCTGATCCTGCCGGCTGAGACCGGAATCATGCTGTGCGGCCATGGCAGCCGCAACCAGCTCGCCGTCGGCGAGTTCGCCGTGCTGGCCGAGCGCCTGCGCGAGCGGCTACCGGGCGTCCCGGTCGAATACGGCTACCTCGAATTCGCCAACCCGGTGATCCACCAGGGCCTCGACAAGCTCCGCGCCGCCGGCGTCAAGCGGGTCCTCGCCGTCCCAGGCATGCTGTTCGCCGCTGGCCACGCCAAGAACGATATCCCCTCGGTGCTCAACACCTATGCCGCCGGCAAACCGGTTGAGATCACTTACGGCCGCGAGCTCGGCGTCGATCTCAAGATGCTGCGCGCCGCCGGCGATCGCATCCAGGAAGCCATCGACGCTTCCCCCAACGACGTCCCGCGCCACGAAACCCTGCTGGTCGTCGTCGGCCGCGGCGCTTCCGATCCCGATGCCAATTCCAACGTCGCCAAGGTCATGCGCCTGCTCTGGGAAGGCATGGGCTTCGGCTGGGGCGAGATCGCCTATTCCGGCGTCACGTTCCCGCTCGTCGCCCCGGCCCTCGATCATGCGGTGAAGCTCGGCTACCGCCGCATCATCGTCTTCCCGTACTTCCTGTTCACCGGCGTGCTGGTCAAGCGCATCTACGACGCGGCCAACGAAGCCGCCGCCAAATACCCGCACATCGAATTCCTCAACGCGCCCTACCTCAACGATCACCCGTTGGTGGTCGAGACCTTCGTCGATCGCATCCAGGAGATGCTGGTCGGGCAGAACCTGATGAACTGCGCCATGTGCAAATACCGCGAGCAGGTGCTGGGCTTCGAAGCCGAAGTCGGCCTCGCGCAGGAAAGCCACCACCACCACGTCGAAGGCATCGGCGGCGGCCTCGAGAACTGCCCCTGCAAGGGCGATTGCGACAGCTCCTGCCGCGACGAAGCCTTCTGCCTCAAGCACGGCCTGCCGTGGACACCGCTCCCCAGCCATGATCATGGGCATGACCACAACCACGATCACGCCCACCCGCATGCGCACCCACACACCCACGCGCCGGCCCAACACGCCCTCGTCGCCAGCCCTGCTTTCCCGGTGATCCGCCTGGGCGGCAGCCACGATCACGGCTACCCGGAGGATCACGGCCATCACCACGGCGACGGCCCCCATCACCACCACGATCACGCCGATCATCACCACCACCCCTATCCCCACGCCGACCATCCGCTTGGCCCGCTGACCCTCCCCAAGATCCCCGGCCGCCTCGCCCGCGAGGACCAGGAGAGCTAATGCCGCTCTTCGATCGCTACATCGCGGTGGATTGGTCGGCGGCGAACACCCCGAAGCGCGGCAAGGACTCAATCTGGATCGGTGAACTCGGCTCTGAGGGCAGGGTACCGAGCGAGAATCCGCCAACCCGTCACGACGCGATGGTCACCATCGCCAGCCGTCTGCTCAGCGCCCGCCAGCGCGGCCAGCGCATCATGCTCGGCCTCGACTTCGTCTTCGGCTACCCCCGCGGCGCTGCGGCAGCCATCGCGCGAGCCACCAGCCTCTCAGACACCTCCCCCCTTGCGAGGGAGGATGGGTGGGGGGGCGATGAGCCCCGATGGCTGCAGTTGTGGTCAACGCTCCACCGCCTTGTGGTGGACGCCCCTGACAACCGCTCCAACCGCTTCCACCTCGCCGAAGCCATCAACCTCCGCCTCGCCGACGGCCCGCACTTCTGGGGCCACCCGCACCAGCACAGCTACCCCGGCCTAACCCCCAGGCGCCCCGCCACCGCCTACGCCAACATCCCCGAACGCCGCCTCGCCGAGCGCTATGTCCGCAGCGCCCAGCCGGTCTGGAAACTTACCGGCGTCGGCTCCGTCGGCAGCCAGGCCATGCTCGGCATCGCCCGCCTCGAAGCCCTCCGCACCGACCCGCGCTTCGCCGCCGACATCGCCGTCTGGCCATTCGAAACCGCCTTCGCCGACAATCTAGCCAAGCCCATCACCATCGTCGAAATCTACCCCTCGCTGTTCCCGGTCACCGATGCCGACGGCCTGCCGCGCGACCGCGCCCAGGTCGAAGTCACCACCAGCCGCTTCGCCGAACTCGACCGCGCCGGCCTCCTCGCCACGGTCCTCAGCCCGCCACCCGTGCTGGCCGCCGATGAGCGCGCCATCCTCCTCGCCGAGGAAGGCTGGATCGCCGGCGCTGGCCACGAAGCGCTGCTCGCCGAGCTGCGGAGCGCCGCATGAGCTACCTCCGCGACCCCGACGCCATCTACATCAAGAGCTTCGCCACCATCGCAGCCGAAGCCGACCTCTCCTCGCTGCCGCCCGAACTCCACCCCGCCGCCATCCGCATGATCCACGCCTGCGGCATGGTCGACCTCGCCGCCGACATCGTCGGCGATCCCTCCGTCGTCGCTGCCGCGCGCCACGCCCTCAACTCCGCCGCCCCAGTCCTCTGCGACTGCGAAATGGTTCGCTCCGGCATCATCCGCCGCCACCTTGCGGAGACCACCGAGCTCGTCCTCACCCTCAACGATCCGTCCGTCCCGGCTCTCGCCAAATCCCTCGGCACCACCCGGTCCGCTGCCGCCGTCGAACTCTGGCGCCCCCGTCTCGAAGGCGCCGTCGTCCTCATCGGCAACGCCCCCACCGCCCTGTTCCACCTCATCGGACTGATCGAAGCAGGCGGCCCGCGCCCCGCCGCCATCATCGCCGCGCCGGTCGGTTTCGTGGGGGCGGCTGAAAGCAAGGCCTTGCTCGCGACCAGCGCGCTTTCTATTCCATTCCTCACGGTGCGCGGTCGCCGCGGTGGCTCGGCCATCGCCAGCGCCGCCTTCAACGCCATTTCGAAAGACCTCGCATGACCGCCTGGCTGCACATCATCGGGGTAGGGGAGCGCGGCCCGGGCGAGCTGCCGGCGTCCTACAAGCTGCTGCTCAACTACGCCGACACCGTCATCGGCCCCGCCCGCTTCCTGGCCGATCTCGAGCCGATCACCCGTCCCAATGCCAGCGCCGATCTGTTCAATCCCGAGTTCGTCACCAAGCGCAGCTTCGAGGCTGTGGCCCGCGCGCTCTCCGGCGAGGAACCCGATCACTCGCCTGCCTCTTCCTATGCCGATGGCCGCACCCTGATCGAATGGGAGCCGCCGCTCGAAACCATGATCGAGCAAGTGATGGCGCTGCGCGAAACCCCGACCGTCATCCTCGCCTCCGGCGATCCGATGTGGTTCGGCATCGGCGCGACGCTGACGCGCTACCTGCTGCCGTCCGAGTTCGTCATCCACGCCCACCCCTCGGCCTTCCAGCTCGCCGCGGCGCGCCTCCACTGGCCGCTGCAATCGGTCTCGGCCATCTCGCTGCATGGCCGCGCCGTCGAAACGCTGCATCCGCACCTCGTCCCCGGCAACCGCATCCTCGCGCTCACCGCCGATCACACCACCGTCGATCTCGCCATCGAGCTCCTGGTCGATCGTGGCTATGGCCGCAGCCTCGTCACCACGCTCGAAAACCTCGGCGGCCCTGAGGAGAAGATCACCTCCGACGAGGCCGAGGCCTTCAACACCCGCGAAGTCGATGATTTCTACGTCCTCGCCATTGATTGCGTCCCCGATTTCACTGCCCCACTGCTGCCCCCGGTCCCCGGCCTGCCCGACGAAGTCTTCGTCAACGATGGCCAGCTGACCAAGCGCGAGATCCGCGCCGCCACCCTCGCCAAGCTCGGCCCGTTCCCCGGCGCGCTGCTGTGGGATGTCGGCGCCGGCTCGGGCTCCATCGCCATCGAGTGGATGCGCGCCGCCCGCGACGCCAAGGCCATCGCCTTCGAGCGCGAAGGCGAGCGCCTGCAGATGATCGCGCTGAACGCCGCCGCCCTCGGCGTCCCGCACCTCGAGATCGTCAGCGGCGAGGCGCCCGGCACGTTCGGGCGCACGGCCCCGCCCGACGCCATCTTCATGGGCGGCGATGTCGGCAATGATGATCTGTTCGATGCCTGCTGGAACGCGCTGAAGCCCGGCGGCCGCCTTGTCGCCAATGCCGTCACCCTCGATGCCGAGCATGCGCTCTACTCGCGCCACCTGCAGCTCGGCGGCGAACTCACCCGCATCGAAATCTCCGCGCTCGATCGCGTCGGCGGCCACCGCGCTTTCAAACCGCGCATGGCGGTCACTCAGTGGTCCGTCACCAAGGCGCTGCACGGCCTCGTGGTGACACCGTGACCGGCACCCTCCATCTCGTCGGCGTCGGCCCCGGCGATCCCGAATTGCTGACGCTGAAGGCCGCCCGCCTGCTCGCCTCCATCCCGGTCGTTGCCTACCCCACCACCGGCGAGGACGCCGCGCTCGCGCTCGAAATTGCCGGCCCGCACCTCAATCCCGCCGCCGAGCGTCTCCCCATCAGCATCCCGATGTCGGTCGAGCGCGGCCCGGCCCAGGCCGCCTATGACGCCGCTGCCGAAGCTATCCTCGCCCACCTCTGCGCCGGCCGCGATGTCGCCTGGCTCTGCGAGGGCGACCCGCTGTTTTACGGCTCCGCCATGTACCTGGTCACCCGCGTCGGCGCCCATGCCCCGGTTGCCATCGTCCCCGGCGTCACCTCGCTCACCGCCGCCGCCGCCGCCATCGGCCGCCCGCTCGCTGCCCGCAACGAAATGCTGAAGATCCTGCCCGCCCCCCTCGACGACGCCACCCTCCGCGCCGAACTCGCCGTCACCCCTGCCGCCGCCATTATCAAGGTCGGCCGCCATTTCGATCGCGTCCGCGCGCTGCTCGCCGAAACCGGCCATGCCGCTGGCGCCATCGTCGTTGAACACGCCACCATGGATCGCCAGCGCATCACCCGCCTCGCCGATTTCGCCCATGACGAGCGGCCCTACTTCTCCACCATCCTCTGCTATCGCGGCGCCGAAGCCTGGGGCAGCGGGGAGAACGCGGCATGACCACCCCCGCCATCATCATCTTCGCCGACACCGGGCTCGATACCGCCACGCGCATCGCCGAGGCGACCGGCGGCGAGATCTACACCTGCGGGCAGGGCGGTGCCGATGCGCTGAAGCTGCTGCCGCGTCTGTTTTCCGAAGGTCGCCCCATCATCGGCGTCTGCGCGGCCGGCATCCTGATCCGCCTGCTCGCCGCCAGCCTTGAGAACAAGCAGAAGGAACCGCCGGTCCTCGCCGTCTCGCTCGGCGGCGGCAGCATCGTGCCGCTGCTCGGTGGCCACCGCGGCGCCAACCGACTGGCGCGCGAGCTCGCCGATGAACTCGGCGGCCACCCCGCCATCACCACGGCGTCGGACAGCAAGTTCCTCCACAGCCTCGACGAGCCGCCCGCCGGGTGGGTGCTCGGCACCCCGCAGGATGCCAAGCCCGCCATGATGGCGCTGCTGCTGGGCGCGAAGCTCCAGATCGAAGGCGAG
This sequence comes from Devosia sp. P1_H9, assembly GCF_056405135.1. NCBI lineage: Bacteria > Pseudomonadati > Pseudomonadota > Alphaproteobacteria > Hyphomicrobiales > Devosiaceae > Devosia > Devosia sp. P1_H9. The sequence continues at coordinate 73,492 of NZ_JBFUCQ010000003.1, read as the reverse complement.
GCGCCGTTCCTCGCCGAGGCCGGCTATCCGGTCTCCTCGATGGGCGCGGTCAAAGTGCTGGTCACCGAACAGAAGCTGCGCATCGAGCGCGGCGTCGTCTATCACCCGAAGACTCTCGTCGCCGGTGTCGGCTGCGAGCGCGGGGCGGAAGCCGAGGAGGTCATCGCCCTCATCGATTTCGCCCTCGCCAAGCAGAACCTCGCCCCCGAAAGCCTCGCCGCCCTCGCCTCGATCGACATCAAGGCCGACGAGCCGGCGCTGCTCGAAGCCGCCCGCCACTTTAGGGTGCCGCTGCGCCTGTTCTCCGCCGCCGAACTCCTGCAGGAGCGCTACCGCCTCAAGTCTCCCTCCGACTACGTCGAGGAAACCGTCGGCACCCCCAGCGTCGCCGAAGCCTCGGCCTTGAAGGCCGGCCCGCTGGTGGTCGAAAAGCTGAAATCCGAGCGCGCCACCTGCGCCATCGGCAAGGCGCTACACCCCATCGACCCCGCAACCTTCGGTCGCCGCCCCGGCGTGCTTCATCTCGTCGGCATTGGCCCGGGCGAAGCCATCTCTCGGACCGCCGCTTCCGTCAACGCACTCGAGCAGAGCACCGACTGGGTCGGCTACGACCTGTATCTCGATCTCGTCGCCGATCTCCGCCGCGGCCAGGTCGAACACCGTTACGGGCTCGGCGAGGAAGAAACCCGCGTCCGCCACGCCCTCGAACTCGCTGCCGAAGGCAAGGTCGTGTCGCTCATCTGCTCTGGCGACGCGCAGATCTACGCCATGGCCGCGCTCGCCTACGAGCTGCTCGACGCCACCGGCCCGCGAGCCGTCTCCGACGTCGCCCGCCGCGTCAATCTCGAAACCCACCCCGGCGTCTCCGCCTTCCAGGCCGCCTCCGCCGCCGCCGGCGCGCTGATCGGCCACGACTTCTGCTGCATCTCGCTCTCGGACCTCCTCACCCCCCGCGACGACATCCTGAAACGCCTCGATGGCGCCGCCCGCGCCGATTTCGTCACCGCGCTCTACAACCCGCGCTCGCAGCGCCGCACAGACCTGATCGAGGAGACCAAGCGTATCTTCCTCGAATACCGTCCGCCCTCGACCCCGGTCATCATCGGCTCCAACCTCGGCCGCCCCACCGAGCGCGTCCGCGTCGTCGAACTCAGCGAGTTCGATCCAACCGAGATCGACATGCTCACCATCGTCATCATCGGCGCCAGCACCTCCCGCACCTTTCAGCGCGGCTCGGGTACCGTCGCCTACACGCCGCGCGGCTACGCGGCCAAGTCCGTCGAAAGCAGCAAATGACCGTCTACTTCATAGGCGCCGGCCCCGGCGCGCCCGACCTCATTACGCTGCGTGGCCAGCGCCTGATCGAGCGCTGCGAAGTCTGCCTCTATGCCGGCTCGCTCGTCCCCGCCGAAATCGTCGCCGCCGCTCCCGCTGGCGCGCTGGTCCGCGACACCGCCCCCATGCATCTCGACGAGATCATTGACGAGATCATCAAAGCCAATGACGTCGGCAAGGATGTGTCGCGCGTCCACTCCGGCGATCCGTCGATCTATGGCGCCGTCGCCGAGCAGATGCGCCGCCTCGACGCCCTCGGCATCCCCTACGAGGTCGTCCCCGGCGTTCCCGCCTTCGCCGGCGCCGCCGCCCGCATCGCCGCCGAACTGACCCTGCCGGAAATCAGTCAGACCATCATCCTCACCCGCACCTCCGGCAAGGCCTCCGCCATGCCGGAGTCGGAAAGTCTCGAAATCCTCGGGCTGTCGAAGGCGACACTCTGCATCCACCTGTCGATCCGCAATCTCGGCTACGTCGAAACCGCGCTCACCCCGAACTACGGCGCCGATTGTCCGGTGGTTATCATCTACCGCGCCACCTGGCCGGACGAGGAAGTGATTTTCACCACGCTCTCCGAGATGAAGGCCCGCGTCCGCGAGGAAAAGATCACCCGCACCGCCCTGATCCTCGTCGGCCGCGTCCTGGGCGAAACCCGCTTCCGCGAGTCAAAGCTCTACGACGAGAGCTTCGCCCACGTGCTGCGGAACGCGGGAAAGAAGAAGTCGCGGGCAGGGGCATGACCGCCGATAGGGCCGTGCGGGAAGAGCACCCCCACCCCTGTCCCCTCCCCGCAAGGGGGAGGCAGACCCTCCCTGTCAGCCGTCGCAGCCTCACGCGCGGTGCAAGTGTAAGCGTCTCCTCCCCCCTTGCGGGGGAGGGACAGGGTGGGGGGTACGTTTCCCGCACCAGCCCCTCGACCAACCTACCCCAGCTTCAGCGCCGCAATCGCCTGCCCGACCGTCGGCACCTCATGCGCTGGCGGCAGTGCCGGCCGGTCGATCATGAACACCGGCAGCCGCAGCCTGAGCGCTGCCTGCAGCTTGGCCTCCGTCTGCGCCCCGCCCGAGTTCTTGCAGACCAGGTGGGTGATCCCCTGTTCCTGCATCATCTGGAACTCGCCGTTGAAGAAGAACGGCGGCCGCGCCAGGAGCGAGGTGGCATTGACAGGCAGTTCCTTTTCCGGCGGCTCGATCGAGCGCACCACGAAGCTGCAATCGGTGCGCTTGAGGTACGCATCGAGATGTGTGTGCCCCACCGTCAGCAGCGCCCGAGCCCCCTTGGGCAGGCTCGCCGCCGCTTCCTCTGCCGATGCGACGTGCTTCCAGAACGCATATTGCGGCTCGCTCCAGGCCGGCCGGGTCAGCCGCACCAGCTTCAGCGCGGCAAGCTCGGCCGCCCTCACCGCGTTGCGCTTGATCTCCTCGGCATAGGGATGCGTTGCATCCACCAGCCGGTCGAACCGCTCGGTGATGATGTAATTGCCCATCCCGTCGCCACCGCCAAAGCCGCCCACCCTCACCGCGCCTGCGGGCAGCAGCGGATCGCTGGTCCGGCCGGCGAGCGACGTGGTGACGTCGTGGCCCATCTTGGTCAGTTGCCCGGCAAGCTGCCGCGCTTCCTCTGTCCCCCCAAGGATCAGGATCTTCATCGTCTGGTCGCTTTCCCCAAGTCCGGCGCCCTCACGGCCCGCCGTGGCGCCGCTAGTACCCCCCGGTCTCACGGCGCCGTCCCCACCATAACTGCTAGCCCCAAGATTTTGCAGCACAATCTTCGGGTGGCCAGATGAACGGCCTCGTCATCGCTGCCCCGCGCTCCGGCTCCGGCAAGACCACCATCACGCTCGGCCTCCTCGCCGCCCTCAGGGCGCGCGGACTGGGCATCGCCCCGGCGAAGACCGGCCCCGACTATATCGACACCACCATCCTCAGCCGTGCCGCCCGTCGCGCCGCCATCAATCTCGATCCCTGGGCCATGTCGCCCGCCCGCCTGCGCCACCTCGCCAGCACCCACGCCGCCGATGCCGATCTCCTCCTCGTCGAGGGCGTCATGGGCCTGTTCGACGGTGCAGCCGATGGCCGCGGCTCCACAGCCGATCTCGCCGCCACCCTCGGCTTGCCCGTGATCCTCGTCCTCGATGCTGAGCGCCAATCCCAGTCGATCGCCGCGCTCGCCCACGGCTTCGCCACCTGGCGTCCCGACGTGAAAGTCGCCGGCCTCATCGTCAACCGCGCCGCGTCCACCCGCCACGAAGCCATGGTCCGCGCTGCGCTCAGCGCCATTGATATCCCGCTCCTCGGCGTCATCCCCAAGCGCGAAGCCCTCGGCCTCCCCGACCGCCACCTAGGCCTCGTCCTCCCCGACGAGATCGCCCAGTTCGACAACGTCGTCGCCACCGCCGCTGCAGCGATGGAGGACTACCTCGATCTCAACCTGCTCCTTGCCCTCTCGGCTCCATTGCCTTCTCCCCTTGTGGGAGAAGGTGCCCGAAGGGCGGATGAGGGGTATCCTCCCCTGCAAAGCGGGGGAGGGGGACCGGCGAGGCTGGTAGAGGGGGCGGCCACACGCACCAGCCTCCCACCTCTCGGCCAACACATCGCCATCGCCCGCGACGACGCCTTCGCCTTCCTCTATCCCCACTGGCTTGCCGACTGGCTCGCCGCCGGCGCCACCCTCAGCCTCTTCTCCCCGCTAGTCGACGAAGCCCCCGATCCGACCGCCGATGCCGTCTTCCTCCCCGGCGGCTACCCCGAACTCCACGCCGCCCGCCTAGCCGCCGCGCAGAATTTCATGCGCGGCCTGCGTGCAAGTGCTGAAAACTCAGCGCTCATTTATGGAGAATGCGGGGGCTTCATGGTGCTCGGCGCCACCCTCACCGACAAATCCGGCGTGACCCACCCGATGTCCGGCCTGCTCCCGCACGAGACCCGCATCGACCGCCCAAAACGCGTCCTCGGCTACCGCCGCCTGAGCCACCGAAGCCCGCTGCCGTTCCCGCGAGACCTCATCGGTCACGAGTTCCACTACTCGTCCGCCCGCAAAACCCACGGCACCCCGCTCTTCCGCGCCACCGATGCGCTAGGCGAGGAACTCCCTCCGATGGGCCTTGTCTCGGGCCGCATCATGGGCTCCTACGCCCACGTCATCGACGTCGATCAGTCCGCCTGAGGCTTCCGGATCATGTACGTATCCATGATCCACCCGTTCCGCGCCTGCGCCTCGCGTCGCTTTACATCGATCTCGTCCATCACCTCGGACACCTTCCCCGCGACGAGGATTTCGTCCGCCGTCCCCAGGTAGGCCCCCCAGAAAATCTCCGCCTCACCCCCGGCAAACCGCCGGAATACCTGGTGATTGTCCAGCATCACCACGGCGCTGGTGAGCCCGTCCGCCTCGCCTTCGCCCACCCGGCGGCCGGTGGTGATGGTCACCGCCTCGCCCACCCGGTTCAGCGTCACCTGATGTTGCGCCGCCAGCGCCTGCGGCGCCGAAATCCCGGGGATCACCTCGATGGCGATTGGGCAGCCGGCCGCCTGCATGTCCCTGAGAATCCTCAGTGTTCCGTCGTAGAGCGCCGGGTCGCCCCAGACGAGGAATGCGCCGATCCCGTCCTCCGGCAGCTCCACGAACATCCGCTGGTAGGCCGCCTCGAGCTTGTCCCGCCACTCCTGCACGCTCTCGCGATAATCCGGCGTCTCCGCCCGCCGCCTCGCTGGAATAGCGAATTCGACCAGCCGGTAGCGCGGGTCGGTCACGAATTTCTGCAGCATTTGCAGGCGGATCGCGTTAAGCCCCGCCTTCTCCTCACCCTTGTCAGGCATGAAGAACACCTCGGCGCGGTTCATCGCCTTGATGGCCTGGAGCGTGAGGTAGTCCGGGTTGCCGGCCCCGATGCCGATGACGAGGATGGTGCGCATCCTTCCTCCCTATCGGATCGCAACGTCACGGGCTAGAACGGCGGCATGGCGAAATCCCTCATGTTCATGGGCACCGGGTCCGATGTCGGCAAGTCGCTGCTGGTCGCAGGGCTTTGTCGTGCCTACACAAATCGCGGCTTGCGGGTCGCGCCGTTCAAGCCCCAGAACATGTCGAACAACGCCGCCGTCACCACCGATGGCGGCGAGATTGGTCGCGCTCAGGCGCTGCAGGCTCGCGCTGCCCGTCGGGATCCGGTGACCGCTATGAACCCCGTTCTGCTGAAGCCGGAGCATGAAACTGGGTCACAGCTTATCGTGCGTGGGCAGCGTGTTGGATCATACAAGGCACGGGATTATTGGTCGAAAAGACATGAACTTCTGCCAGCTGTGCTCGCCGCGCACCACGAACTCGCCGCCACTGCCGACCTGATCCTGGTCGAAGGCGCCGGCAGTGCCTCCGAGGTCAATCTTCGGCCAGGTGACATCGCCAATTTCGGTTTCGCCCGCGCCGCCGACAAGCCGGTGGTGCTGATCGGCGACATCCAGCGTGGCGGCGTCATCGCCGCCCTGGTCGGCACCTTCGCGGTGATCGATCGGGCAGATGCCGCGCTGATCGCCGCGACGCTGGTCAACAAATTCCAAGGCGATCCAGAATTGTTTGACGGTGGCAAGCAATTCATTGCGGATCGCACCAATGTGCCCTGTCTCGGGCCGATCCCGTTCTTCGCCGACGCGCAAAAACTCCCGGCCGAAGATGCACTCGCGCTCGAGGAACAGCAGACGCCGGGGCAGGGTGCCTACCGCATCGTCGTGCCCCGCCTGCCGCGCATCGCCAACTTCGATGACCTCGATCCACTCCGCCTCGAGCCCGGCGTCAGCCTCGAAATCATCGAGCCCGACCGTCCGCTGCCCTATGCCGACCTGATCATCATCCCCGGTTCGAAGGCCACCCGCAGCGATCTCGCCGCGCTCCGCGAATACGGCTGGGACATCGATATCCTCGCCCATCACCGCGCCGGTGCGCGCGTCCTCGGCCTCTGTGGCGGCTTCCAGATGCTTGGCCACACCGTGTTCGATCCGGAAGGCATCGAAGGCACCATCGGTACCTCGGCCGGCCTGAACCTCCTCGATATCGACACCGTCCTCGGCCCCACCAAGGAACTCCGCGTCGAGCAAGCCGCCTCGGCTCTGACCGGCGATCCGCTCGTCGGCTACCACATGCACATGGGCGTCACCCGCGGCCGCGGCCTCGAAGTCCCCTTTGCCCGCATCGGCGACGCCGCCGATGGCGCGGTCAGTTCCGACGGCACAGTGATGGGTACCTACCTCCACGGCCTCTTTGCCGCCGATGCCTTCCGCCGCAACTTCCTCGGCCCGGCCGCAACCGCCACCTCGAGCCTCGCCTACGAGGCCACCATCGACACCACCCTCGATGCCCTCGCCGCGCACCTCGAACGCCATCTCGATCTCGACGCCCTGCTGAGGCTCGCCCGCTGATGCAGGCGCTCCTCGCCCCCCTCGCGCTGCTGATCGAGCGTCTCGCCGGCTACCCCAACAGCCTCGTCGCCCGCATTGGCCACCCGGTGATCTGGATCGGCAAGCTGATCTCGCTGCTCGATCTCCGCCTCAATCGCGACGCCAACCGCCGCGGCAAGGGCGTCCTCGCACTCATCATCCTGCTGGCGGTCAGCGGCATCCTCGCCGGCCTCGTCGCCTGGCTCTGCCGCCTCATCCCCTTCAGCTTCATCCTCGAAGCCATCCTTGCTTCGACCTTCCTCGCCCAAAAAGCCCTTGGCGATGCCGTGCGCACCGTCGCCACCGCGCTCCGCCGCAGCCTCCCCGAAGGCCGCACCGCCGTCAGCCACATTGTCGGCCGCGATCCGCAATCCCTCGATGAGGCCGGCGTCGCCCGCGCCGCCATCGAGTCGCTCGCCGAATCCACGTCCGATGCTGTCGTCGCCCCGCTGTTCTGGCTGCTGCTGCTCGGGCTGCCCGGCATCGCGCTCTACAAAGCGGTGAACACCGCCGACTCGATGATTGGCCACAAGACCGAGCGCCACCTCGCGTTCGGCTGGGCCAGCGCCCGCTTCGATGATCTCTTGAACCTGATCCCCGCACGGCTCACCGCCCTGCTGATCGCCGGCGCGAGCTACTTCATCAAAGGGGCACACCCGGAGCTCGCCTGGTCCACTGCCCTCCGCGATGCGAAGAAGCACGAAAGCCCCAACGCCGGCTGGCCCGAAGCCGCCATGGCCGGAGCGCTGGGCTTTCGGCTCGGTGGGCCGCGCAGCTATGACGGCGAGGTTGTGGAACTCCCGAGTTTCGGCGATGGCCGGGCGGAACTGAATGCTGCTGATGTCGATCGCTCGCTGAAGCTCTACGCGATGACGCTGAACCTGACGCTGGTTGTGACGGTGCTGATTGCCTTGGTCCTGTGGCGACTAGCTTAGCGGACGCGACCTGCTTTTCGTCCCCACCCTCCGGCGTCATTCCCGCGAAGGCGGGAACGCAGTGGGATATCTCATCGTCGACTGAGCTCGGAAGCATCCCACTAGGTTCCCGCCTTCGCGGGAATGACACCGAGTGTGGGGGCAGCATCCGCTGGCTACTTCAAGCCTCGTACCCCCGCCGCGCCATCACTTCCGCCTGCGGTGCCACTCCCTTCAGCACCATCGGCAACCCGGCCACCACGAAATACGCATCGTCGCAGATCTCGGCCAATCGCTGGTGCGCCGAACCCGCTAGATCCCTGAACATCCGCGCCATCGCGTTGTCCGGCACGATCCCCAGCCCCACCTCGTTCGACACGAGGATCACCCGGGCACTCGTCGTCGCCGCCAGTGTCGCCAGCAACTCGTCCACTGCCGCCGCCACGTTCTCGTTGGCGACGATCAGGTTGGTGATCCACAGCGTCAGGCAGTCGACGAGGATCACGTCGTGCACCTTGGCCGCACTGGCGATAGCAGCGCTGAGCCGCAACGGCTCCTCGATCGTGGCAAACGCCTGCGCGCGCTGCTGCTGGTGGCTCTGCACCCGGTCGCGCATCTCTGCGTCCAGCGCCTCGGCCGTAGCGAGATAGGCTGGCCGCTCTCCCACCCGCATCGCCAGCCGTTCGGCAAATCCGGTCTTGCCCGAGCGCGCCCCGCCCAGCACCAGCACATGACCCATTTCTCGCCTCCTCGACCTTCGCGCCGCATGAAGGAATGCGCGTTTCCGACGCTTCGATCCATCAGCGCCGGACTTTTGTCCGCATGCGAGCCATGCGGCAAGCGGCCTTTCCAGTCGCGCTCCCATGCTTATTCTACTTTCGTCTGAAAACCTTTGGCATTAAGGTCCGCGCCGGACTCGGGGGGCTCCTGGGTCGGCAAGCCAACAATCGTGGCAGGGAGTGCGCGTTCGGTGCCTAGGTACTATCTCGGGGTGGATGGTGGTGGCACCAACTGCCGTATTCGCCTCGCCAACGAGAATCTCGAGACCCTCGCCGACGCCGCCGGTGGTCGTTCGAACCTGCAGATCGAAGCCGGCGAGCCGGCTTTCCGCTCCATCACCGACGGCACCAAAGAGGTGTTCAAGAAGGCCGGCGTCGACATTGCCGAAGCCGCCAACACCTATGCCTGCTTCGGCATGGCGGGTGGCCGCCTGCCGTCGGCGCGCGAGGCCTTCGAGCAGCGCCCGTGGCCCTTCGCCAACGTCAAGGTTTACGACGACATCGATATCGCCCGTGCCGGCGCCCATGGCGGCGCCGATGGCGCGGTGATCATCGTCGGCACCGGCTCCGCCGCTATGGCCATCGTCAATGGCCAGCGCCACCAATGCGGCGGCTGGGGCTTCCAGATCGGCGATCAGATGTCCGGCGCCATCCTCGGCCGCGAACTGGTGCGGCGCGCCGTGGAAGCCACCGATGGCCTCGTCTCCGGGTCACCGCTCACCGAAGCCGTGATTGCGAAGCTCGGCGGTAGTATCGACGCGGTGATGGATTGGTCGTTCCCGCAGGATCCGCGCGGCCCCATGCCCGCCGGCGACGGTGCGCCCTCGACGCTGCTAGGCCGCGCCCCGGCCGAATTCGGGGCATTGATCCCGATGTTTTTCGACTACTATGAGCAGGGCGACCCGGTGGCCAAGGAGCTGATGGAGCTCGAGCTGAGCTACATCGACACCTATGTCCGCTGGTTCAAGGCGCGCGGCGTCACCCGGATGGCCGCCGTCGGTGGCTTCGGTACCCGGCTCTATCCGCTGATGATCGAGCGCCACGGCGATTTCATCGTCCGCCCCGTCGACGAGCCGCTTCACGGCGCCGTCATCCTTGCCAAGCAGAACTTCGCCTGAGTTGCCATGAACTATCTCGATAGGAGCCTGAAGAGCGTGTCCAGCCGTATCATCCCGGTCCAGCCCTTCGATTATGTGGTGTTCGGCGCAACGGGCGACCTCACCAAGCGCAAGCTCATCCCGGCGCTCTACCATCGCTTCAAGGATGGCCAGTTCGACGAACACAGCCGCATCATCGGCGTGTCGCGCACCAAGCTGACCGATGCCGAGTTCCAGAAGCTCGCCCGCGAGTCCATCGAAGCCTTCGTCGAGAAGGACTACCAGGACAAGAAGACCATCGATCGCTTCATCGGTGCCTTCTCCTACGTCCCCAACGACGTCACCGACGAAGCCCACTGGGGCGATCTGTCGAAGAACCTGCGTGACGACCCGAAGGTCGTCCGTGCCTTCTACCTCGCCATCGCACCAGACTTGTTCGGGCCGACCTGCGAGTACATCCTCAAGAAGGGCTATTACCGCCGCGACGCTCGCGTGGTGATCGAAAAGCCCCTCGGCCACGACCTCGACTCGTCGATCGAGATCAACGACGAAGTGTCCAAGATCTTCAAGGAAGATCAGGTCTACCGGATCGACCACTACCTCGGCAAAGAGACGGTGCAGAACCTCTTGGCGCTGCGCTTCGCCAACATCCTGTTCGAGCCGATCTGGAACTCCGCCCACATCGACCACGTGCAGATCACCGTCGCCGAGTCGGTTGGCGCGGGCACCCGCGGCTACTACGACGAGTCCGGCGCGCTGCGTGACATGGTGCAGAACCACATCATCCAGCTGCTCTGCCTCGTCGCCATGGAGCCCCCGGCCTCCGACGCCGCCAACGCGCTGCGCGACGAAAAGCTGAAGGTGCTGCGCTCGCTGAAGCCGGTTGCCGGCGCCGATGTCGGCCGCGTCACCGTGCGCGGGCAGTATCGTGGCGGCAGCGTCGACGGCTCCGCCGTCGCCAGCTACCAGGACGAACTGCCCGAGGAGAAGAAGGGCTCGCGCACCGAGACCTTCGTTGCCATCAAGGCCGAGATCGAGAACTGGCGCTGGTCCGGCGTGCCGTTCTACATCCGCACCGGCAAGCGGCTGGTCTCGCGCGCGTCCGAGATCGTCATCCAGTTCCGCAACATTCCGCACTCGATGTTCGATCACGCCCAGGGCGCACCCAAGCCCAACCGGCTCGTGATCCGCATCCAGCCCGATGAAGGCGTAAAACTGTTCCTGATGATCAAGGATCCCGGCCCGGGCGGCATGCGCCTGCGGGAGGTGCCGCTCAACCTGAGCTTCGCCGAGGCCTTCCAGGAGCGCACGCCCGAGGCCTACGAACGCCTGCTGCTCGACGTCATCCGCGGGTCGCAGACGCTGTTCATGCGCCGCGACGAGCTCGAGGCGGCCTGGAGCTGGATTGATCCGATCCGCAATGGCTGGGACCTCGCAAGCGACGCTCCGCAGACCTATACTGCCGGCACCTGGGGCCCCACCGGCGCGATCGCACTGATCGAACGTGACGGCCGCACCTGGCACGAGGAAGGCCATTGAACGCAACCCGGCGCAGCTTCGGCACCAAGGAAGACCTGGCGCTGGCGCTTGCCGAAACCGTCGCTGAGCACCTGAACGACGGCATCGAGGCGCGCGGGCAGGCCGTGCTCGCCGTCTCCGGCGGCTCGACCCCGGCGCGGTTCTTCTCGGTGCTCGGGCGGCGGAAGGACATCGACTGGTCGAGGGTCACCGTCACCCTGGTCGATGAGCGCTGGGTGGACGAGACCAGCAACCGCTCCAACGCGCTCTTGGTCAACGAGAAGCTGCTGCAGGGGCCGGCCGCGTCGGCGCATTTCGTGCCGCTCTATTCCGGCGGCGACGAGCCGGACGGCCCGGCCATCGCCCGCACCAACATCGCCATCAACGCCCTGCCGACGCCGTTCGACGCGGTGATCCTCGGCATGGGCAATGACGGCCACACTGCATCGTTCTTTCCCGGCGGCGACAACCTCGCTGCGGCGCTGACCGGCGAGGGGCCGGCCCTCGCCATCCGGGCGCCTGGGGCAGGGGAGCCCCGGGTGACGCTGGTCCTGAAGCGCCTTCTCGACGCGTCGGGGCTCTATCTGCATATCGAGGGGGAGGAAAAGCTGGCGACGCTGGAGCAGGCTGCGGCGGAAGGTCCCGTTGAGGACATGCCGATCAGGTCTATTCTCAGACAAAGCCAGACACCGCTGACTATCTTCTGGAGCCCCTAGAGACTGCTAGGGCTCCCCCAAGGAGCATGAGATGTCCGTCGTCAAGATCGTCCAGGAAGTCACCGACCGCATCGCGGCCCGGAGTGCCGGCTCACGCCGCGAATATCTCGAGCGCATCGACGCCGCGCGCGGCCAGGGCGTCAACCGCTCGGTGCTCGCGTGCGGCAACCTCGCCCACGGCTTCGCCGCCTGCTCGCCGTCGGACAAGGCAAAGCTCGCCGGGTCGAAGGCGCTGAACCTCGGCATCGTCACCTCCTACAACGACATGCTGAGCGCCCATCAGCCCTACGCAACCTATCCCGACATCATCAAGGACGCAGCCCGCTCCATCGGCCAGACCGCGCAGGTCGCCGGCGGCGTCCCCGCCATGTGCGACGGCGTCACCCAGGGCCAGGCGGGCATGGACCTCAGCCTGTTCAGCCGCGACGTCATCGCCATGTCGACCGCCATCGCGCTCAGCCACAACATGTTCGATGCCGCCGTCTATCTCGGCATCTGCGACAAGATCGTCCCCGGCCTGATGATCGGCGCGCTGACCTTCGGGCACCTCCCCGCCGTGTTCGTCCCCGCCGGCCCGATGCCCACCGGCATCTCCAACGACGAGAAGGCCAAGGTCCGCCAGCTCTATGCCGAGGGCAAGGTCGGCCGCGCCGAACTGCTCGAGAGCGAGGCCAAGTCCTACCACTCGCCCGGCACCTGCACCTTCTACGGCACCGCCAACTCCAACCAGATGCTGATGGAGATCATGGGCCTGCATTTGCCGGGCGCCAGCTTCGTCAATCCCAACACTCCGTTGCGCGATGCGCTGACCCGCGAAGCCACCAAGCGCGCCCTGTCGCTCACCGCCGAGGGCAACGACTACACCCCGATCGGCCACGTCGTCGACGAGAAGGCCATTGTCAACGGCCTCGTCGGGCTGCTTGCGACAGGTGGTTCCACCAACCACACCATGCACCTCGTCGCCATCGCCGCCGCGGCCGGCCTCAAGGTGACCTGGGAGGATATGTCGGAGCTTTCCGGCGCCGTCCCGCTACTCGCCCGCGTCTATCCCAACGGCATCGCCGACGTGAACCACTTCCACGCCGCCGGCGGCATGGGCTTTTTGATCCGCGAACTGCTCGAAGCCGGGTACCTGCACGAAGACGTCAAGACCGTGTGGGGCCAGGGCCTCTCGGGTTACACCGTCGAAGCCAAGCTGATCGAGGACAAGCTCGCCTTCGAGCCCTCGCCGGCCGTCTCCGGCGACCCCAAGGTGCTCGCGCCGGTGAAGGACGCCTTCTCCGCCAATGGCGGCCTCAAGGTGCTCTCGGGCAACCTCGGCAAGTCGGTGATCAAGGTCTCGGCCGTGAAGCCCGAGAACCGCGTCGTCGAAGCGAAGGCCCGCGTCTTCCACACCCAGGAGGGCATGCAGGCCGCCTTCAAGAACGGCGAGCTCAACGGCGACGTCATCGCCGTGGTTCGGTTCCAAGGCCCCAAGTCCGTCGGCATGCCCGAGCTCCACAAGCTCACCCCGCAGCTCGGCATCCTGCAGGACCGCGGCCACAAGGTTGCGCTGGTCACCGACGGCCGCATGTCCGGTGCCTCCGGCAAGATCCCCGCTGCCATCCACATGACGCCCGAAGCCAGCGACGGCGGCGCCATCGCCAAGATCCGCGACGGCGACCTGATCCGCCTCGACGCCAACGAAGGCACGTTGACCTTCATCGGCGACGAACGCGAATTCCTCTCCCGCACCCCCGCGACCGAGGATCTCCGCCGCGAGCACTATGGCATGGGCCGCGAACTCTTCGCCGGCTTCCGCGCCCTGGTGGGCACGGCGGATCGCGGCGCCAGCGTCTTCGGCTAGTTCGGCCGCTTGCCGGCGCGCGCCTCGGAAACCCTGATCCCCACGGGCTCGACATGTGTCGGGTCCCAGCCGATCTTCACGTTGGCATCCCAGTCGGCGTTTTCGATCGCCTGTTCCAGTCCTCCGAGCAGATGCTGGGGCACGCCCCAGCGGACGCCGGTCGTTACGCCGGCCGCCCGCGCCGCCGCTGCCAGCTGCAGCAGGTAGGATTTGCGCGAGTTGAGCGGGTTGTCGTCATCGAGCAGGTCCACCGCCAGCGCCTCGGGCGTCCCGTCCTTGCCGGTGACATTGTGGAACCCGTATTTCAGCTTCGAGTGGCCCGCGTTGAACGCCTTGAGCTGATCCTCCTGCGAACGCCACGCGTCCTGGATGCGCGGCCGGAGTCCTGCCGCCTCCAGCGTCTCGATCACCCGCTGCAGGCGAGCCGCGAATGCCGGATAAAGCTGCTTGAGCCGCTCGACGTTTCGCGCCCGACGCTTGCTGTCTTCCATGAACCTGTCCCTTGCCCTGTTCGAGGGAGAGGATAGGGCTGGCCGAAATCGCGGGGATTAGTCGGCGCCCTTAAGTACCACCACGCAGGAAGCGGCCTCTCCGGCCGGAAGAATGGGGGAGCCATGATGCAGGGCGGGAACCCGTCTCCGCCATTCCCCCAAGCCCGGGAATCTCGTACGCATCGGTCGACGCTCCTTCACTGGGGCAGGGGAGGGGAACTTGATCCGCCGGACCACCCGCATCGCCGTCATCCTGGCCGCCACCGCACTCGCCGCCTGCTCCTCCATCCCCATCGGCACCGCCAGCAAGCTCCGCGGCCTCGACTATCTCAACGACGACGTCGCCACCCTGCTCCTCGCCTTCGATCTGCCCCCGGCCCTCGAGCCGGTCCCGGGCGGCTCCACGCTCAGCTTCGACATCACCACCCAGGCCAGCGGTGAGCGCCACATCAAGGCGACCCTGGTCGCCGCCGACGCCGCCGAACTCGCCGGCACGCTGCCGCCCCCCAGCGGCGAGCGCAACTACTACCTGTTCGGCTTTTCTGACCCCGACAAGCAGGCGATCCGCGAAGCCCAGGCCTGGGCAAAAACCCTGCCACAGGGCAACAACACCCTCTCCGTTTCGCTGTCGCCAAAGTTCTGCCGAACCGAAGCGATCGATCCCGCCAAGACCACCGTCTCCGCCCTCATCGCCCTCCCTGGCGCCACCGGCCTCGCCCCGCTCCTCAGCAACCAGCCCCTGTCCACGGTTCTCACCGGCGCCCCTATCAAGGACATCCCAGCCTGCGCCGGTCACTCGGGGTAGGGCAAACGGCAGCAGGTGATCGCTATGCTGGTTGTGCGTGTCGGTCAGCACGAGATGTGAAACCCAGGGCGCGACAAAGCGCTCGCCATCTGGCCACGAGCGGACGTCTCCAGCCCGCCTAAAACCCGCCGCCGGTCTTGAACCCGCCGGTCGTCCGGTTGCCGCTGGAGCCCGTGCGCGGCCGCGAGAACCCGCCGCCGCCACCGCTCGAGCCGCCGCCGCCAAACCCGCCACCGCCCGTTGGCAGGCGACCCCAGCCCCCACCGAACCCACCATCCCGGCGTCCGCCCGAAGGCCCGCCGCCAAAGCTCGAATCCGGCCACTGGAAGCCGCCGCTATTGCCGCCCCACGGCGAGTCCTGCTGCTGTTGCCGTGGCTCGACGCCGCCCGTCCAGTTCTGGCTCCGCCGCCACTGGCCCCAGTAGTCTGCGGCAGTAATGCCGCCGCGCAGGAAATCGTTGAGCAGGTCCCCGACCAGCTTGTCCTCGCGGAAGGTCGAGCGTGGGTTGTCGAAATTCTGCTTCTTGAACTCGTACTGGATGTCCTCGAGCTCGCGCCGCCGCGCCGCCAGCGTCTTCAGCCGGCTCTTCTGCTCGCGGCTGTCGCCGTCTTCCTCGCTGGCGCGCTGCCGGGTCTCGTCGATCTGCTTGACGATCGTGTCGTCCTGCCCGGTCTCGGTGGCGCGCGCCTCCGCCAGCAGCGTCTTGATGTCCTCGCGGCCCAGCGCCTCCGCCAGCCCGCTCACTGCCGAGCTGAACGCCGGGTCGCTCCCCTGCGCCAGTTCGCGCTGCTCGCGCGCCTGTTCGTCGCGCTTGTCCTCGGCCGCCACCATCTCCTGGTCGATGGCCGCGATCCGCGCTTGTGCCTTCTCCAGCAGCTCGCGCGTCGGCTTGCCGCCGGCCGCATCCACCGCCGCCTTCTCGAGCCGGGTGACCTCGTCCACTGCCGCCTGCGCGATCTGCTGCTGCCGCTCGGCATGCTCGCGCAGCCGCAGCGGGATTTCGTTCAGCATGGCGAAGTTCACCCGCGCCTCGGGGAACCCGACCAGCCGCGCGATCAGGCTATCGAAATACTGGATGAGGTTGTTCTCGCGGTAGTTCTTGGTGCCGAAGCCGCGTTCCCACAGGTACATGAACAGAGGGTCGTCGCGATACGGTCGCCCCTTCTGCTCGCGATCGGCTTCCGCCTGCTCCGTCTTGCGGATGCTCTCGCCGGCCACCTGCGCCAGTTGCTCGGCCGCCTTGCGCTTCTCGGCATATTCAGGGTTCTTCACGGCCTCGACCGACACCTTGTCGGCCAGCACCTTCAACTCGCCCTGCGCCTTCTCGGCCGCCGCGGCCTGCTCGGTGCGTTCTTTGGCCAGCGCCGCGATCTGCGCATCGAGCCCCTTGAGTTCGCCCTCCGCCGCATCGAGGTCGGCGCCGTGCTTGCTCAGCAATTCACGTGCCTTCACCTCGGCCTGGCTCAGCCGCCCGGTCAGCGCCGCCTGCACCGACGGGTCGAGCCGCACCTCGGCCAGCTGCCTGAGCAGTTCGCTCTCGGTTTCCTTGAACTTGGTGACGAGTTCGGCCGAGCGCGCCAGGCGCTTGGCGATCTCATCCTCCTCGCGGCGGATGTCGCGCAGCGCCTCGTCCAGCGAACGCAGGGCCTCGGGTCCGGAAAGGCTCATGGCGCTACCACCGCGTTACTGCCCCGCCCAGAACCGGCATCACGTAATCCGGCTCCAAGAACCCATACTCCTTCAACCCCAGCACGTTGCGCTGCAGGATGCCGTCATCCTTCTTGTCGCTCTCCACCGCGCGATAGGTGCTCTCCGGCACCCGCACGCCCCAGATTGCGACATTCTCGGTCTGGCCGTTCTCCTCGTTGGTGATCGGCAGCGTCAGCGGCTTGCCGTCATCGCCGATCGCCTCGACCACCACATAGTAGTTGGTCGCCGCCGTGTTGATCTCGGGGAAGGTCCAGAACCCGGTCTTCTGGTCGGGCCGGTTGACGATCTTGAGCTGGTATGCCTGCCGGATTTGGTCGCGCAGCCCGGTGAGCGAGGCGATCGCCTGCTCGGCGCCGGTCCGGTTGCCCTCGGCCGCCGCGGTCTTGCCGCGGGCGCGCATCTCCTCGGCCTCGCCGACCGCCTGCTGCACCTTGGTCTCGTCGAAGATCGCCTGGTACAGCACATCCATCTCAGCCGGCAGCTTCTCGCTGAGCTCGATCCGCGCACCCTCGATCTGCGCCTGCTGGTAGGGCTTGTAGGCGAAGAAATAGCCGCCGAGCCCGATCACCAGGATCAGCGTGATGGCCAGCGCCGCCGGCCCCCATTTCTTCCGCCCGACATAGAGCTTGGCGAGGCTCACCCCGAGGCTCGGCTTGGGCGGCGTGTAGACGAAGCGGCTCTCGTCGAGCGCCTTCACCCCCTCGGCGAGCACCGCGTCGGTCACCTCGATGCCCTGCTGGTGATAGATCTCGCGCAGCTTCTCGATCAGTTGCTTCTCGCGGGCATCGCCCGCGAGTTCGCGCTCGACGAGGTCCTGTCGGTGACGGAGCGTGTCGACCACGTCCATCGCCAGCATCACTTCGTCGAGCGGGGCCTTCTCGGCGGTCGCCGTAGTCGTGCTCATCTGCTGCGAGCCTGCGGTTCCCCGACCTAGTTCTTGGTTTCGAGCAACAGCGCGTTGCCGTCGGCCGCGAGTTGCGCCAGGCGGCGTTTGCCGTCTTCCACGGCATCGCGGATTTCGGCCGAATTCTTGGTTGCCTGGTCGCGCATCTCGTTGATGATGACCCGCGATTTCTCCTGGAACGTCACCACCGAGTCGACCAGCTTCTTGACCGCATCGGCGCGGATCGTCGGGCCGTAGCCGGCCTTCACCGCCGCCTCGCCAACCCGGTCGCCGATCTCCGAGAGCGTCTCGAGGCTCTTGGACATGCCTTCCTTCATGGCGTTCAGCGTTTCGGTCGATTCATGCAAGCCGAACAGGCCCGTGAACGAGGCCGACAGCGCCGTGAACACCGTCTCGTTGGTCGAAAAGAACGAAATCGCCTGCTGGTATACCCGCTCCTTGGCCTGCGTCGTCTGCATCAGCCGCGCCATCACCACTTCCGACGTCGAGTAGGAGATGGTGAGGTTGTCCGAGAGGTCCTTGGCGATCTGGTAGCGGCGCTCCTCATTCTGCAGGTCGCGCAGCTTCTCGTCGCGGTCCATTTCGAGCTTCGCCCGGTCCGCCGGCGTACCGGTGGTGAACGCTGCGAGTGCATCGCTCGAGGCGCTCAGCGTAGCTTTCCTCTCGTCGAGCTTCTTGGTGGCGATATCGAGCAGTTCGAGCGCCATCACTTCGGCCTGCTTCAGCGCGCCGCGGAAATCGCGATACGCCTCGAGAATGGTGTGCTCGCGGTCGACCTGGTTCTTGGTCTCCTTGGAGACGTCGAGATAGGTGTCGCGGATCTTGTCGAAACGGGTGGCGATATCGCCACGGCTGACCTTCATCCAGACGTTGGAAACGCGCTCCATCAGGTCGAGCTTGCCGTCGTCGAGCTGGTCCACCAGCCCCTTGGCGTCGTCGCGGATGGAGTTGAAGCCGTTGGTGATGTCCTCGTAGCGCTCGCCGACATTCATCGCCGCGACTTGGCTGCGCACCACCTCGTTGAAGGCGCTCGCCTGCGTCAGCGTGCGGCCGATGAGGATGACCTTGTTCTCGTCGAGGTCGGTAATCTCGTTCAACAGCCCGGTGATCGGCTGTTCGGCGGACTGCTCAGGCCAAATGCCGAGCTGCTTGATCGCTCCCATCGCCTTGTCGAGATACTGCAGGGGCTTTTCCATCACTTCAGTGGCCATTTGGATGCGTTCCCTCTATCGGTCACCTTGAGGTGACATGATTCACGTTCCCGGCGTCAGTTGCCAATGTTGCTTATATCGGCACCGCCTATTTTGCGCGATATGGTGCTTAAAAGCCTCACGAAAAGGGCCTTGCACCAAGATTGCGGCAACCGTTGCAGTGGTGCCGCGGTTGTGGCTTCAGGCATCGCGCGCTAGCTAAGTATTACAGCATCGGTACGAGGGAATGACGGCATGGAATTCGGCGGCAAGTACCTCGTTTCGGCGCCACGGCAGGCCGTCTGGAAGGCGCTGAACGACACCCAGGTGCTGAAGGCCACTATCCCCGGCTGCCGCCGCATCGACTGGACCGGCGAGACCACGCTGGAGCTCGAGATCGAGGTCAATCTCGGCCTCATGCAGCCCGTCTTTTCTGGCGACCTGGAACTCCGCGACATCATCCCGGCCGAACGCTACACCCTCGCCGGCAAGGGCCGCGGCGGCCTCCTCGGCAAGGCCGAAGCCGCCGCCGACATCGTCCTCACCGACGCCGGCCACGACACCCAGCTGGTCTTTGTCGCCAATGGCGGCGCCGACGGCGGCATCATGAAGTTCGGCAAGGCCCTCATCGGCTCCTCCGCCCAAAAAGTCATCGACGGCTTCTTCGAACGGTTTGGCGAGGCGATGGGGGTAGA
This sequence comes from Devosia sp. P1_H9, assembly GCF_056405135.1. Lineage (NCBI taxonomy): Bacteria > Pseudomonadati > Pseudomonadota > Alphaproteobacteria > Hyphomicrobiales > Devosiaceae > Devosia > Devosia sp. P1_H9. The sequence continues at coordinate 54,062 of NZ_JBFUCQ010000003.1, read as the reverse complement.
GGTAAAGCCGATCACCGCGTGATGCTCCCCTGAGCTCCCCACCCACCGGCGTCATCCCCGCGAAGGCGGGGACCCGGTGCGGTCTTTCAACTTCCGGTGGCGTTGCAGCATCTCACTAGGTTCCCGCCTTCGCGGGAATGACGTCGGTGGGATGTTATTGGCCCAACACAGAGCCGCACAGCCGCCGTCGGGCCCGCGCGTAAACCCTCGCATCACGAATTTTGCCCACTTGGTCAAAATCTGCACAGCCCCCTCTTGCAGAGCGTCGGTTTGCAGGATTGTATTCCTTCCCAACGCGCCGGGCTGTCAGGGCGGCATGTGCCGTTGCCGGACGCGACACAGGGAGACTGATCCATGAACTTTTTTTCGAAGCGCATCAGTGCGCTCGCCGCGGGCGTGGCGATGTCGGTTCTCGCAGCCGGTGCTGCCCTTGCCGATCCGGCGATCATCTACGATCTGGGTGGTAAGTTCGACAAATCCTTCAACGAAGCGGCCTTCAACGGCGCCGAAGCCTGGAAGAAGGAAACCGGTGGTTCTTACGTCGATCTCGAGCTGAAGGACGACGCGCAGCGCGAGCAGGCTCTCCGCCGCTTCGCTTCGCAGGGTGCCAACCCGATCGTCATGGCCGGCTTCTCGTGGGGCACCGCGCTTGGCACCGTCGCCGCTGAATTCCCCGACACAAATTTCGTCGTGATCGATGCCGTCGTCGATGCGCCGAACGTGCAGTCGATCATCTTCGACGAGCACACCGGCTCGTTCCTCGTCGGCGCCATCGCGGCGCTGAAGTCGACCACCGGCACCGTGGGCTTCGTGGGCGGCATGGACGTGCCGATCATCCACAAGTTCTACTGCGGCTATGCTCAGGGCGCGAAGGCCGCCAAGGCCGACGTCAAGCTGATCGAAAACTACACCGGCACCACCCCGGCCGCCTGGAACGATCCGGTCACCGCCGGTGAACTGACCAAGGCCCAGTTCGATGCCGGTGCCGACGTCGTCTTCGCCGCCGCCGGCGGTTCAGGCCTCGGCGTGCTGCAGGCTGCAGCCGACGCGGGCAAGCTCTCGATCGGCGTCGACAGCAACCAGAACTACCTGCACCCCGGTTCGGTCCTGACCTCGATGCTGAAGCGCGTCGACGTCGCCGTCACCACCGCGATGAAGGAAGCCGGCGACGATGCTACCTTCAAGCCCGGCATCACCGTCATGGGCCTCGCCCAGAACGGCGTCGGTTATGCGCTCGACGACAACAACAAGGCGCTGATCACCGACGACATCAAGACCAAGGTCGACGACTTCTCGGCCAAGATCCAGTCGGGCGAGATCAAGGTGCACGACTACACCACTGACTCGACCTGCCCGGGCGTCTGACCCTTGGTCGAACCTGGCACCCCCATGGGTGATCAATCAGCGCAGCGGCCCGAAAGGGCCGTTGCGTCTTTGGCCGCCTCCGATTTCGCCATCGAGCTGATCAAGATCAACAAGCGGTTCGGGCCGGTCCACGCCAACAAGGACATCGACCTGTCGATCCGCCGCGGCTCGGTCCACGGCATCGTCGGCGAAAACGGCGCCGGCAAGTCGACGCTGATGTCGATCCTCTACGGCTTCTACCACGCCGATAGCGGCGAGATCCGCGTCAACGGCACCCCCCACGCCATCACCGACAGCCGCCACGCTTTGGCGCTCGGCATCGGCATGGTCCACCAGCACTTCATGCTGGTCGACAATTTCTCCATCCTCGAAAACGTCGTGCTCGGCGCCGAGGACAATGCGCTGCTCGGCCCCAGCCTCGAGCGCGCCCGCAAGGAACTGACCCGCCTCGCCAAGGAGTACCGCCTCGACGTCAATCCTGATGCGATCATCGAGGATGTCTCGGTGGGCACCCAGCAGCGCGTCGAAATCCTGAAGGCCCTCTATCGCGGCGCCGACGTGCTGATCCTCGACGAGCCGACGGGCGTGCTCACCCCGTCCGAGGCCGACGACCTGTTCCGCGTGCTGCGCGAGCTGCGCGACCAGGGCAAGACCATCATCCTGATCACGCACAAGCTGCGCGAGATCATGGCCATCACCGACTATGTCTCGGTCATGCGCCAGGGCGCCATCGTCGAGACGCTCAAGACCTCCGATACCAATCCCGAACAACTCGCCGAGCTGATGGTCGGCCGCCGCGTGCTGCTGCGCGTCGAAAAGGGCCCCGCCAATCCGGGTGAAGTGCTGCTCGGCGTCGAGCACCTCGTGGTCAAGGACGACCTCGGCGTCACCCGCGTCAAGGATGTGAGCTTCACCGTCCGCGCCGGCGAGATCGTCGGCATCGCCGGCGTCGCCGGCAATGGCCAGTCCGAATTGCTCGAGTCGGTCTCCGGCATGCGCGACCAGACCGCCGGCATCGTGCGCCTCAAGGGCACGCCGCTGTCGCTCGAGGGCGATGACGGTGCGCATCGCGCGCGCCAGGCCGGCCTTGCCCACGTGCCGGAAGACCGGCAGCGCATGGGCCTGATCACTGCCTTCGAGGAATGGGAGAACGCCATCCTCGGCTACCAGGACGACAAGGCCTACGGCAAAGGCTTCATCCTCGACCTCGATGCCGCCCGCGCCCAATCGCGCGAGCGCATCAAGAAGTTCGATATCCGCCCGGCCAACGAGCGGCTGAAGACCGCCAACTTCTCCGGCGGCAACCAGCAGAAGATCGTCCTCGCCCGCGAGATGGAGCGCAACCCGGATGTGCTCATCGTCGGCCAGCCGACCCGCGGCGTCGACATCGGCGCCATCGAGTTCATCCACAACCAGATCATCAAGATGCGCGATGCCGGCAAGGCGATCCTCCTCGTCTCGGTCGAACTCGACGAGATCCGCTCGCTATCCGACCGCATCCTCGTGATGTTTGACGGCCACATTGTGGGCGAAGCTGACCCGGCCACCGCCACCGAACGCGAACTCGGCCTGATGATGGCCGGCATCGGCGACAAGCAGGCGGCCGCCCCCCAGGCGCGCGCCGCGGCCGACGATTCGACTCCGCGCGCAGCGGGCGAGGGATCGACTTCATGAGCGCGGTTCTGAAACCCTTGCCCCGCTGGGCCGATATCCTCCTGCTGCCGGTGATCAACCTGGCGCTGGCCTTCATCGTCTCCGGCATAGTCGTGTTTGCCATCGGCCAGAATCCGCTGGCGGCGCTGGAGGCCATCGTCAACGGTGCCTTCGGCAACGGCTACAATTTCGGCTACACGCTCTACTACTCGACCAACTTCATCTTCACCGGCCTTGCCGTGGCGGTCGCCGCCCATGCCGGCCTGTTCAACATCGGCGGTAACGGCCAGGCCTATATCGCCGGCCTCGGCGTTATCGTCGTGGCGCTCGCCATGCAGGCGCTGCCTTGGTGGCTGACCTTCCCGGCCGCCATCCTCGCAGGCGGCGCCGTCGGCGGCCTCTGGGCCTTCATTCCAGGCTACCTGCAGGCCAAGCGCGGCAGTCACGTCGTCATCACCACCATCATGTTCAACTTCATCGCCTCGGCGATCATGGTCTACATGGTGGTCAACGTGCTGAAGCCCGCCGGCATCATGGCGCCGGAATCGGCGATGATCGCCGTCGAAGGGCGCATGCCGAAGTTCGGCACCTTCATCCCGTGGTTCAAGAACACCGACGTCAATTTCACCCTGGTGCTGGCCGTTCTCTGCCTCATCGGTGTCTACGTGCTGATCTGGCACACGCGCTTCGGCTTCGCCATGCGCGCACTCGGCCACAACCCCACCGCCTCGACCTACGCCGGCATCTCCAACTCGCGCATCATCATGATCGTCATGACGCTGTCGGGCGCGCTCGCCGGCATGGTGGCGGTCAACCAGGTGGTTGGCGTGCAGTACCGGCTCGTGCTCGACTATGTCGCCGACGCCGGTTTCGTCGGCATCGCCGTGGCGCTGATGGGTCGCAATCACCCAGTCGGCATCGCCTTCGCCGCCCTGCTGTTCGGCGCCCTCTACCAGGGCGGCAACGAGTTGCAATACGTCATCCCCGGCCTGTCCAAGGAAATGGTGGTCGTCATCCAGGCCTTGGTGATCCTCTTCACCGGCGCCATGGAGGGCATGTTCCGCCCCGGCCTGCAGCGCGTCTTCGCGCTGTTCACGCCGGCACAGAAGGCCGAGGCTGTGGTGCGCAACACCGTCGGCAAGGAGAGCTGAGATGGATCTCGCACTCGTCCTCTCGACGCTCGACGCCACCATCCGCCTGTCGACGCCGCTACTGCTCGCCTGTCTTGCCGGGCTCTATTCCGAGCGCGCCGGCATTTTCGATATCGGGCTTGAGGGCAAGATGCTCGCCGCCGCCTTCGGTGCCGCCGCCGTGGCCGCCGTCACCGGCAATGTCTGGCTCGGCCTCCTCGCCGGCCTTGCCGTTTCGCTCACCACCGCCGCCCTTCAGGGTCTCGCGGCCATCACGCTCAAAGGCAACCAGCTCATCGCCGGCGTCGCCATCAACATGCTGGCCGCCGGCCTCACCACCTTCCTCGGCATCCAGTGGTTTGCCCAGGGCGGCCGCACCCCGCCGCTGTCGCCCGGCGGCCGCTTCGGCAATATCGATCTGCCGTTTGCCGCCGAACTCGCCAACGTCCCGGTCATCGGCCAGATCTATTCCGAGCTGATCTCGGGCCATAACCTCCTCGTCTACATCGCCTTCCTCGCCGTACCGATCACCTGGTTCGTGCTTTACCGCACCCGTTTCGGCCTGCGCCTCCGCGCCGTCGGCGAGAACCCCAAGGCGGTCGACACCGCCGGCATCTCGGTGGTGAAGCTCCGCTACCAGGCCGTGCTGATCACCGGGCTGCTCTGCGGCTTTGCTGGTGCCTTCTTCTCGATCGCGCAAGGCTCCGGCTTCGGCAACAACATGACTGCCGGCAAGGGCTTCATCGCACTCGCCGCGCTGATCTTCGCCAAGTGGAAGCCGGTGCCCGCCATGTTCACCTGCCTGCTCTTCGGCTTCCTCGATGCGCTGCAGATACGCCTGCAGAACGCCGAGCTGTTCGGCATCCACATCCCGGTGCAGGCCATCCAGGCGCTGCCCTACGTGCTGACCGTCGTCGTCCTCGCCGGCTTCATCGGCAAGGCGGTCGGTCCCAAGGCCGGCGGCGTCGCCTACACCAAGGAGCGCTAGCATGGCCGTCACCGACGCCGAGCTTTTCGCCGCCGCCGTGGCCATTCGTGCCAAGGCCTACGCGCCGTACTCGAAATTCCAGGTCGGGGTCGCCATCCTTGCTGACGACGGCAAAATCTATTCCGGCTGCAACGTCGAGAACGCCGCTTACCCCATCGGTAATTGTGCCGAGGCCTCCGCCATCGCGGCCATGATCGCCGGCGGTGCGCACCGCATCAAGCGCGTCTACGTCACCGGCCCAGGCGCAACCCCCGTGACCCCCTGCGGCGGCTGCCGCCAGCGCATCCGCGAGTTCGCCGATCTAGATGTGGTCGTCGTCTCTCACGGCATAGACGGCGCCCCGCTCGAGCAGACCATCGCCCAACTGCTCCCGCACTCTTTCGGCCCCGAGTTTTTGGGCCGATAATGGCAGTCAGCAAAGTGCCGCAAAAAGGGGCTAACCCGATGCGGCAAGGAGGCCACCTCATGGAACTTCGCGTCGTCGATCAGCCAGCCGGAACGAAGCCTGCCGCGGCCAAGTCGAAAGACCTCACTGTCTCGCCTGTTGGCACCCATCGCCGCAATCCCGGCTTTCCGCTCGATCTCGACTGGGTCGAACGCGTCCGCATGAACCGCTCGGCACTCGAACGCCGCGCGTCGACGCTGCCCGCCCGCCGGACCGTGAAGAAGGACTGGCAGGCCGCCTGGCTGCTCAAGGCCATCACCCTGATGGACCTGACGACGCTCAATTCCGACGACACGCCCGGCCGCGTCGAGCGCCTCTGCGCCAAGGCCCGCCACCCGGTGCGCCAGGATATCCTCGATGGCTTCGGCGTTAGCGACCTCAACGTCCAGCCCGCCGCCGTCTGCGTCTACCACAGCTTCGTCAAGACCGCCGTCGCCGCGCTGGAAGGCACCAACATCAACGTCGCGGCGGTCTCCACCGCCTTCCCGCACGGCCTCGCCCCGCTCTCGACTCGCCTCGCGGAGATCGAGGCCTCGGTCGCCGATGGAGCCAAGGAAATCGACATCGTCATCGAGCGCGGCATGGTGTTGCGCGGCGACTGGCAGGCGCTCTACGACGAAATCCGCGCCATGCGCAAAGCCTGCGGCGACGCCCACATCAAGACCATCCTCGGCACCGGCGAACTGGCGACGCAGACTAATGTCGCCAAGGCCTCGCTGGTCTGCATGCTGGCCGGCGCCGATTTCATCAAGACCTCGACCGGCAAGGAAAAGGTCAACGCCAACCTCCCGACCTCGCTCAGCATGGTCCGCATGATCCGCTGGTTCCACGAGGAAACCGGCATCGAGATCGGCTACAAGCCCGCCGGCGGCATCGCCACGGCGAAGCTCTCGCTCGACTACATGGCCCTGATGAAGGAAGAGCTCGGCACCCACTGGCTCCAGCCCCACCTGTTCCGCTTCGGCGCCAGCTCGCTGCTCACCGACATCGAGCGCCAGCTCGAACACACACTCACCGGCCACTACGCCGCTGACTACCGCATGCCGATGGTGTGACCGTTCCCTTCGCGGGGTAGGGACAAGATGATACGCACCATAGGACTCGGGGCAGCGCTTTGGCTGGCTCTACTAGGCAACCCTCTGGCATGCCAGATGGACTCGCCGTTTCCAGACCCGACTTGGGAATCGCAAATCGACGTGGCGCCTGTCGTCTTCATCGGACACGTGACGGCGATAATGCCAAATAGAAAGCCCGGGTGGGAAGATCGGGTCTTTCTCAGTGTTGAAACGCCGATCAAAGGTCAACTCGGTCAGACCTACGAGGCCATGCAGGGCAGTGGTGGAGATTGCGGCATTGGGTTTGAAGTAGGGGATTGGGTCATCTTCGCCGGGGACTTCATAACGGACCCCACAGTGTTTCTGTCTGATCCACTTACGAGAGACCAGAAGATGAAATTGGGCCACCTGAAACATATGCTCGAGATGGCCGCGAACGCTCCCGAGGGAACAACAAAATGAACAAAATCGCCGAAATCTTCACCTCCCTCGACTACGGCCCCGCGCCGGAATCCCCGGATGTCGCCCTCGCCTGGCTCGCCGCCCACGACAACAAGTTCGGCCATTTCATCAACGGCGCCTGGACCAAGCCCGGCAAGACTTTTGCCAGCGAAAATCCCGCCAACGGCAAGGTCCTCGCCCAGATCACCGACGGCACCGCCGAGGATGTCAACGCCGCGGTGAAAGCCGCCCGGGCCGCCGCAAAACCCTGGGCCGCCCTCTCGGGCTACCAGCGCGGCAAGTACCTCTATGCCATCGCCCGGCTGATCCAGAAGCACTCCCGCCTCTTCGCCGTGCTCGAAACCATGGACAACGGCAAGCCGATCCGCGAGAGCCGCGACGTCGATATCCCGCTCGTAGCCCGCCATTTCTACCATCACGCCGGCTGGGCCCAGCACCTCGAGCGCGAGTTCCCAGATCACGTCCCCTATGGCGTCTGCGGCCAGATCATCCCGTGGAACTTCCCGCTGCTGATGCTCGCCTGGAAGATCGCCCCGGCGCTCGCTGCCGGTAACACGGTCATCCTCAAGCCCGCCGAGTTCACCTCGCTCACCGCGCTGCTGTTCGCCGAGATCTGCGAGAAGGCCAAGCTCCCCAAGGGCGTTGTCAACATCGTCACCGGTGAGGGCGACACCGGCGCCGCCATCACCAACCACCCCGACATCGACAAGATCGCCTTCACCGGCTCGACCGAGGTCGGCAAGATCATCCGCCGCGCCACCGCCGGCTCCGGCAAGGGCATCTCGCTCGAACTCGGCGGCAAGTCGCCATACATCGTCTTCGACGACGCCGATATCGATAGCGCCATCGAGGGCCTCGTCGACGCCATCTGGTTCAACCAGGGCCAGGTCTGCTGCGCCGGCTCGCGCCTACTCGTGCAGGAGAGCATCGAAGAGCGCTTCATCGACAAGCTGAAGAAGCGCATGTCGACCCTCCGCGTCGGCGACCCGCTCGACAAGGCCGTCGACATCGGCGCGCTGGTCGCCCAGGTGCAGGTCGAACGCGTCCGCGACCTGGTGAAGAAGGGCGTCGCCGAAGGCGGCCAGCTCTACGAGCCGGATATCGATCTGCCCCCCGGCGGCGGCTGCTTCCTCCGCCCTGCGCTGATCACCAACGTCTCGCCCGCCAACACCGTCGCCGCCGAGGAAATCTTCGGCCCGGTGCTGGTCGCCATGAGCTTCCGCACCCCGGAAGAGGCCGTGGCGCTCGCCAACAACACCAAATACGGCCTCGCCGCCACCATCTGGAGCGAGAACATCAACCTCGCCCTCGATATCGCGCCCAAGCTCAAGGCCGGTGTCATCTGGATCAACGGCACCAATAATTTCGACGCCGCCGTCGGCTTCGGCGGCTACAAGGAATCCGGCTTCGGCCGCGAAGGCGGCAAGGAAGGCATGGCCTCGTACCTGAAGCCGGCCTGGGAGAAGGAGCTCAAGCCCTTCGCCGCAGCCAAGGCAGCGCCCGCCAAGGCCGCCAACCCGCTCGACGACAGCGCCGACATTGACCAGACCGCCAAGATGTACATCGGCGGCAAGCAGGCTCGCCCGGATTCCGGCTACTCCCGCCCCGTCTACGGCCCCACCGGCACCCTCGTCGGCGAAGTCGGCGACGGCAACCGCAAGGACATCCGCAACGCCGTCGAAGCCGCCCGCGCCGCCCTCGGCTGGTCCACCACGGCCGCCCACACCCGCGCCCAGATCCTCTATTTCCTCGCCGAAAACCTCGAATACCGCGCCGAGGAATTCGCCGCCCGCATCAAGGCGCAGACCGGCGAGGACGGCACCGCCGAGGTCGAGGCCAGCGTCGAGCGCCTCTTCGCCTTCGCCGGCTGGGCCGACAAATACGACGGCGCCGTGCACAACCCGCCGCAGCGCATGATCGCCACCGCCATGGTCGAAGCCATCGGCGCCATGGCCATCCTCGCCCCGCCGTCGCGACCGCTGCTCGGCTCCATCGCGCTCATCGCCCCGGCCCTCGCCATGGGCAATACCGTAGTGCTGGTCCCCTCGGAACGCTCGCCGCTCTCGGTCACCGATCTCTACCAGGTCATCGAAACCTCTGATGTTCCCTCGGGCGTCATCAACATCGTCACCGGCGAGAGCAAGGTCCTGGCCAAGACCCTCGCCGAACACGACGGCATCGACGCCATCTGGTTCGCCGGCGACGCCGAAACCTCCGCCATGGTTGAAAAGGCCAGCGCCGGCAACGTCAAACAAACCTGGACCAGCCGCGGCCTCTACTACGACCTGAGCGACAAGGCGAAGTTCGAAGGCGACTACTTCCTGAGGCGGGCCACGCAAGTGAAGAACGTCTGGATCCCGTACGGGGCGTAAGGGTGCCACAGCGTCTCCCTCCCCATTCTTAGGGGGAGGGGACAGGGGTGGGGGTCAGACTACACCCAGCGGAAGTACCCGCCCGCCCCCTCAAACCTCGAGCATCGACTTGAGCGCTGTAAAGTCCGCTCGGATCCACTCCAGCGCCGATGCCAGTTGCTCGTCATCCATTCCCGGCCGCCGGTAGAACGTGAAGGTCACCAGCGTCCGGTTGCCATCGGCGACAACTCGCATCGGCATCATCACCGGCTCCTCGCCCGCCTTGTAGACGGCATGGTCGAGGATGCCCTCGCCATTGGGTGGGCTGAACCGCACGATGCGGGGCCCGAACTCGGTCTCACCAGACCATTCGAGCGGCCCGATCTGCTTGAACGACGCCTCCTCTACCGCCGCCCAGCGCGGATAGTTCCGCGGCGCAGCCAGGAACCGATAGACCTCGGTGACCGGCTTCTCGATATACGTCTCGATCGGATGGGGCTCTAGCATGGCGTCTACCACGGCCGCCTAACTGGCCGCATGCTACACCGTAATCCCTTCCGGATGAATGCCGCGTTGACGCCGCCGGCATCGCGGCGTCAGGCCGCGTGCCCGGCCACCGTCTCTACGTAGTGCGGGTTGTACATGATCCCCAGTACGTTGCCGAACGGGTCGACCACCGACGCCGTCACGAACCCGGTCTCGCCGCGCTTGGTGATCGGGTCGTACTCTTTGGCGCCCATCTCCTTCAGCCGCGCGAACGCCGCCTCGATGTCGTCGACATGCCACAGGAGGATCGCGCCGCCCGGTCCCGGCTGCATCGCTGCCGGCGCATAGCGGCGGTCGATGATGCCGAATTCGTCCTCGCTGTCGCCGATCCGGAACTCCACATAGGCCGGAGCCTCGCGGCTCGGCATCTGGAAATAGGCCTCGACGCCGAACAGCTCGGTATACCAATCGCGGGCCGCGGTCATATCGTCGGCAAAGAAGCTGACCGTGGCCATGCCGCGCAGAAAGTGCTTGTTGTTCATCGTCGTAACCTTCCTCGTTGAGTTGATGACCCGACAATGACCGATGCTCCGAGGCCTGTATTTCAGAAACCCGCAGCGCCCAGCGAGCCGCGCGAGCCCGGGGAACCTCCATACGATCCGCGCGGCCGCCTCGATCCGGCGGGCTTCGATCGGCACGTCAAATTCCGCACTGTGCCGCCGCCCCCCGATCTCGCCCGCTTCATCGAGCATTTCTGGATCATCCGCTGGGACAGCGCGCTCGGCCCCTACGATTCCGACGAGGTGATGCACCGGCCCTATGTCGATCTATTCTTCTCGGCGCAGGAATCCGGCATCCAGGGCACCTTCCGCGGCAAGCGCACCTATTCCGCCGCCGGCAGCGGCCGCATCATCGGCGTCCGCTTCCGCCCCGGTGGCTTCCACGCGTTCTGGGCAGGCGAAATGGCTGACCTCCAGGACAAGGTGGTGCCGCTGACCTCGGTCTTCCCCTGGGCCGATGCCAGAGGCGTCGCCGCCATCCTCGCCCACGATGACGACAAGGCTGTCGCCGCGCTGCTCGAGCGCATTCGTGCCGCCGCCCCCACCGCCGACGAGGCGCTAGAGGAGATCAATGCCATCATTGCCGCCGTCGAAACCAACGGCACCCTCACCACCGTCGCAGCGGTAGCCGAAGCCTTCGGCCGCAGCGAGCGCTGGCTACAGCAGGCCTTCCGCGACCATCTCGGCATCGGCCTCAAATGGCTGCTGCAGCGCAAACGCCTGCTGGCCGCCGCAGCTGAGATCCGCGCCAGCGACGAACCCGATTGGGTCGGCATCGCCTACGATCTCGGCTATAGCAGCCAGCAGCATTTCATCACCGATTTCCGCACCGTGCTGGGGGCGACGCCAGTGCAGTACCACAAGGGCCTCACCCGGTAGCGATGTGCCTGTCGTCGCTTGAGTTTCCGGCGGCCAGAGCGCAAGAAAGCGGCCATGACCGTGCTCCCGCAAGAAACCATTATCCGCAAGCGTGATGGTCTCGCCCTCACTGCCGGCGAGATCTCCAGCTTCATCGCCGGCCTCACCAACGGCACCGTATCCCACGCCCAGGCCGCCGCCTTCGCCATGGCGGTGTTCTTCCGCGACATGGCCACTTCGGAGCGTGTCGCGCTCACCGAGGCGATGCGCGACAGCGGCACCGTGCTCGATTGGTCCGATCTCGATGGCCCGGCGGTCGATAAGCACTCGACCGGCGGGGTAGGGGACAACACCTCGCTGATGCTGGCGCCGATCCTCGCCGCCTGCGGCGTCTACGTGCCGATGATCTCCGGCCGCGGCCTCGGCCATACCGGCGGCACGCTCGACAAGTTCGATTCCATCCCCGGTTACACCACCAGCCCGGACAACGACCTGTTCCGCAAAGTTGTGCGCGAAGCCGGCTGCGCCATCATCGGCCAGACCGCCGATCTCGCCCCAGCCGACAAGGTGCTCTACGCCATCCGCGACGTCACCGGCACCGTCGAATCGATCCCGCTGATCACCGCCTCGATCCTGTCGAAGAAGCTCGCGGCCGGCCTCAGCGCCCTGATCCTCGACGTCAAGACCGGCTCCGGCGCCTTCATGTCGACGCTGGAGAAATCCCGCGCCCTTGCCGAAAGCCTGGTCTCGGTTGCCAACGGCGCCGGCCTTCGTACTGCGGCCCTGATCACCGACATGAACGAGCCGCTCGCCTCCGCCGCCGGTAACGCGCTGGAAATCCGCAACGCCGTCGACTTCCTTACCGGCAAGCATCAGGACGCCCGCCTCCGCGAAGTCACCCTCGATCTTTGCGCCGCCGCCCTGCAGCTCAGCGGCTACGCCGGCGATACGGCAGCAGCGGTCGAAACCGCGCTCACCAGCGGCAAGGCAACCGAACACTTCTCGCGCATGGTAACGCTGCTCGGCGGCCCCGCCGACTTTGTCGAACGGATGGATGCGCATCTGTCCCCGGCGCCCATCGTGCGTGATATCTTCGCTCCCGCCGCCGGCACCATCACCGGCATCGACACCCGGAGTGTCGGCATGGGTGTCGTCGCCCTCGGCGGTGGTCGCCGGCTCCCCACCGACAGCATCGATTTTGCCGTCGGTTTCGACCAAATCCTTGGTCTTGGGGCCAAAATTGACGTTCATACTGTGTTGTGCCGCGTTCATGCACGCACCGAAGATATGGCAGTAGATGCGACCCAACGCTTCCTCGCCGCCTACGCCATCAGTGACGGGCCGGCCCCAAATCACCCGCTGATCGCCGACTACGTCCCGCCTACGGAGGCCTGATCCATGCCCCGCGCCATCCTCTGCATCCTCGACAGTTTCGGCATCGGCGGCGCCCCCGACGCAGCCGATTACGGCGACGTCGGCTCCAACACGCTCGGCCACATCGCCGCCAACTATCAGATATCGCTGCCGAATCTGGACGCCCTCGGCCTCGGAGCCGCGGCAAAGCTCTCCACCGGCGAGATCCCGCGTGGCCTCACCGACCAGCCCAAGGGCGGCCGCTGGGGTGTTGGCCGCGAGGTCAGCAAGGGCAAGGACACCCCGTCCGGACACTGGGAGATCGCCGGCGTGCCGGTGCCGTTCGAGTGGGGTTACTTCCCCCTCACCGAGCCGACTTTTCCCCCCGAGCTGATTGCGCAACTGATTGAAAAATCAGGTATTCCCGGCATCCTAGGCAACAAGCACGCCTCCGGCACCACCATCATCGCCGAACTCGGCGAGGAGTCGATCCGCACCGGCAAGCCGATCTGCTACACCTCGATCGACAGCGTCTTCCAGATCGCTGCGCACGAGACCCATTTCGGCCTCGAGCGGCTCTACGAGCTCTGCAAGACCGCGTTCGAGCTCACCGCGCCATTGAACATCGGCCGGGTCATCGCCAGGCCGTTCGTCGGCGAAAATGCCAATGATTTCAAGCGCACCGGCAACCGCCGCGACTTCGCCATCGCCCCGCCCGAGCCGACTCTGCTCGATCGCGCCAAGGAGGCCGGCCGGCAGGTCTTCGCCATCGGCAAGATCTCCGACATCTACGCCGGCCACGGCGTCAGCCACAAGATCAAGGCCACCGGCAACATGGCCCTGTTCGACCGCACCCTCGAGGCCATGGAGATGGCCGAGAACGGCGCATTCATCATGGTCAACTTCGTCGACTTCGACCAGGATTTCGGCCACCGCCGCGATGTCCCCGGCTATGCGCAAGCCCTTGAAGCCTTTGACCAAAGGCTGCCCGAACTCATTTCCGAGCTCCGGCAGGATGATCTACTGATACTCACGGCTGACCACGGAAACGATCCCACTTGGCGTGGTTCAGACCACACTCGCGAGCAGGTGCCAATCCTGTGCTTTTCCCGAGACTTTCCTCCCGGAACCATTGGCATTCGGCCGACCTTCGCGGATATAGGAGAAAGCATCGCCCGCTGGCTCGGCCTCGTGCCCGGACCGCACGGCAAATCCTTCCTCTAGCTCACGAGGCCTCCATGCGTGGCGTAACGGTCGTCGATCACCCGCTGATCCAGCACAAGCTCACGATCATGCGCGACAAGGATACCTCGATCGCGGGGTTCCGCCGGCTGTTGAGGGAGATAGCTCACCTCATGTGCTACGAGGTGACGCGCGATCTCGAACTCGAAATGGTCGAGATCGAGACGCCGATGACCAAGATGGATGCCCCCACCATCAAGGGCAAGAAGCTTGTTTTCGCTTCGATTTTGCGCGCCGGCAACGGCTTGCTCGATGGCATGCTGGACCTCGTGCCCGCCGCCCGCGTCGCCCATATCGGCATCTACCGCGACCACGAGACGCTGCAGCCGGTCGAGTACTACTTCAAGGCTCCGTCGGAGCTCGACAACCGCCTGATCATTGTCGTCGATCCGATGCTGGCCACCGCCAATTCGTCAATTGCTGCAGTCGATAAGCTGAAAGAGCGCGGCGCCAACAACATCCGCTTCCTCTGCCTGCTGGCCGCCCCCGAAGGCATCGAGAAGTTCTCCACCGCCCACCCGGACGTGCCGATCTTCACGGCCGCCATCGACAGCCATCTCAACGAGAAGGGCTACATCATCCCCGGCCTCGGCGACGCCGGCGACCGCATGTACGGCACGAAGTAGATCCTCACGCGCTGGTCGCGCTCCGGACGGGGCGCGCGACGCGCGGCGTCCTAGCTGCGCTCGTCCGGGACGGCACAAAATCACCCGTGCTACGCCGACGAAATCGCTTGGAAATCGATGCCTTAGACGCCCGCTAGGCTGGTAAGAGTCCGGCGCTAGCTCGTGAACTTCTGCCGGTCGGCCGCTTGTGCGAGCCTCAGCTCTTCTTCAGCGGCAGGCCGAGCCCGATCAGTTCTTTCCGCAGCGCCTTCGTGTCGCCGGTGAAGTGGATGGCGTTCATCCCGAACTTGCGGGCCGAGACCACATTGGGCTCGCTGTCGTCGATGAAGACGCACATCTCGGGCGCCATGCCGTAGCGTTCGCAGAACACGCGGTAGAGGCGGGGGTCGGGCTTCACCAGCCCTTCGAGGCCGGAGACCACGACGCCGTCGAACTTTTCGAGGAACGGCCATTCGCCGAGGCAACTCACCCACTTCTCCCACGAGAAGTTGGTGATGGCGAAGGTGGGGATCTCCGCTGCGATCAGCTCGTCATGGATGTCGATCGTGCCCTGGATGAATTCCCCGACGGTCTCTTTCCAGCGCAGGTCGAACGCCTGGATCTCGCGCCAGTAGCGCGGGTAGCGGGTGATCAGCTCGGCGACGCCCTCGGCGAAGATATCGCCGGCGTCGAACTCTAGGTTCCAGTCCTTGGTGCAGATGTTGTCCCAGAACCACTGCGCCTCTTCCTCGGTCGGAAAGAGCTTGCGGAACAGGTACATGGGGTTCCAGTCGACGAACACCCCGCCGAGGTCGAACACGGGGATCAGGGTATCTTGCATCGGCTGGCCTCGTCATGGAACGTGCCCGGCCTATGCCACGCCCGCTGACCGGCGGCAAGCTACAGGCCGGCCTCGAACTCGATCTCGGTGCCGAAACGGGGCAGGAAGTACTCGACATGCCGAATGTCGATCGTATCGGTGATCACGAGCCCCACGATCGGCTGGTGCGGGTACTCGATCTCGGACACCACCAGCCAGCCGCTCGCCTCGCGCGCCAGAATGTTGATTTTTGCAGTGGCATCAAGCGGATAGACGCTGTCCACCTCGCGTCCTTCCGCGGTGCCGCTGGCGGCGCTCCATGAGACCTTGGCAACGCCGTCCGCGTCGATGTTCAGCAGTGAAACCGTCTGCACGAGGCCGGTGGTCGAATAGGGCTGCATGATACTCGCCGCGGCCTCGAAATAGTTGTCCAGCGTCGATTCCTTGATGTCGGCTTTCTCTCGAGACACCAGGTCCGCAACGGTGCTGGCGACTGTGGCGACCTTATGGTCGACAGTATAAAGCGTCGCTGTCTCAATCGCCCCAAGGTAGAGGCCAAGCAGTAGCGGCAGGATCAGCGCGAACTCGACGGCCGCGATCCCCTCGACGTCCCGACGAAATCTCGCAATGAGGCCCAGGGTCACGTGCAGGTGCCGCATACGAACGGCTCATTGCGGAACACGCGTGACGCACCAAGCAGACGCGTACCGTCCGGCAGGGTCTGCCAGTTGAATCCAGGCAGGCGAACGACGGTGGGCCACTTGTAGTAGGCCCGCACCAGCACCACCGACCCGCCTTCGCCGGGGTCGTAGTCGTCGGCGAGGGTCCAGTCGCACTCGTCCTCGTCGCAGTCCTCGCCGGTCTTGAGCGGATAGCCGATCGTAACGTCCGAAAAGTCGTCGATCACGGTGACGTTGATGCGCAGCTTGCCGTCCGCCTCGGCGCAATCGAACATCTCGTACAGCCCATCGCAGATCGCTTCCCGGAACGCCTCCCTGTTATAGGCCGGCGTACTGTTTTGCGCCTGGCCGGTCCGGATCAGCCTCGAGGAGTCCTGCACGGCGCTATCGAGGATCTGCCCGGCAAGAAAGATCAGCGAGCTCTCGAGGATTGCGGCGACGATGGTGAAGAAGGGCAGGGCGAGGAATGCGAACTCGATCGCCGTCACGCCGCGCTCGTCGCGGCCGAACGCACGCCCCCGGCGGATCGCCGGCGACATGAGCTTTCTCAGCCATCTGGAGCGTTTGGACATTCGGCCACTGGATTCCGTTCGCGACCGGAACCTAGCGGTTCGTACCTAGTGATTGGTTAGTGTCTGGCTCGCATTTGCTTGCGATGCGGTGGCGTGGTTAACCGCCGGTTAGTTCGCCGCGGACTCGATCGCGTTGGCCGCGCCAATGGTCTCGCCGGTGAAGCTGGAGTCGTCGCCCAGCATGATGATCGGCTGGCACACCGGCTCGCAAGCGAGGCTGGTCCGCTTGTCGCCGAGGTACACGGTAACGAGGCCCGCCTGCTCCTGCACCACTTCGATCATCGTGTCGGCAATCGGGTTGCCCTGCGCGTCGAGCACGATGAGATTGGTCTGCCCGTAGCTCTTGCCGGTCAGCACCAGCGTCTGTGAATCCTGGATCGCTGCGTCTGCAATGGCTGGGTTGCCGATGATCACCGTGGCGGCAGGCGCGTTGATCCTGAGGATCCGGGCCATGTTCACCTTGACGCTCACCGGCGCGCTCTCCGCCACGGCGACCGCGGGCGCCAACAGCCCTGTGGCAATGACAAGGGCGGCAAAGCTGGAACGAAACGACATGGCGGACCCTTGGGAAACGGTACTAGAACGCAAACAGAGTGTTGCGCGGAATGGTGAACAATTCGCAAATGCGGCGCCGGGCCTGCGCAGGACGCCTCGGCGGCAATTGTCGGGGCCAGGGGTCGACGTGCTTGTGCGGTCATTACTGTGTGGATGATTGGAACAATTGCCGCGACTGCTTTAACGATCTGCTTAGTATGCTGGAAACCCTTGCAATCCGGGCCTCTTGGGGCCTCGCTATTAACTCAATTTCAAGACGTGGCGACATAGCCTAAGGCCATGTTCGATGTGTGACGTGTCGAACGGTGCTGACGCATCACTTGATGCTGTCACTGAATGACGTGTGCAAGGAGCCAAAAAATGAACACTGTCGCTCGTTTCGTGAATGACGAGTCCGGCGCTACCGCGATCGAATACGGCCTGATTGCCGCGCTCATCGCCGTCGGTATCATCGTTGCTGCCACCGCCCTCGGCGGTAGCCTTTCCACTCTGTTCACCGGCATCTCCAGCAAGCTGGATACGGTCGAAATCCCGGAATAATAGCCTCCCGGGGGCTACGAGTTCGGAGGGGACCCGACAGGGTCCCCTTTGCATTTCAGCTTTCTTAACCACGATGCGCCAAGACTGCGGTCAGGACCGAAGCCCCGGCCCACCGCAACAGCCGGCCCTCATGCCCACATTCATCGCCTTCCCCGCCATGCTCGTGTTTCCGCTGCTGATGGCCTATGCGGCCTCCTCGGATCTGTTGACGATGCGGATCTCCAATCGCCTGGTGCTGCTGCTGGTAGGCGGGTTCTTCGTCCTGGCCCTGCTGGCCGGTTTCTCGCTGCAGACGATCGGCATGCACGTGGTGGCCGCCATCGCGGTATTGGCATTCTCGTTCGGCTTTTTCGCGCTGGGATGGATCGGCGGAGGCGACGCCAAGCTGATCGCGGCAACCACGCTGTGGTTCGGCTTCGGCTCCATACTGCCCTACCTCGTCTATGCCTCGCTTCTCGGCGGCGCCTTGACCCTGTTGTTGCTCAGCGTGCGCCGCTGGCCGCTGCCGCCGCAACTGAAGCAGGTGGCGTGGATCGATCGGCTGCATGACAGCAAGACCGGGGTGCCCTACGGCATAGCGCTCGCTGCTGCTGGCCTTCTGGTCTTTCCGAGCAGCGCGATCTTTCTGCACCTTCTCGGCTGAAGTCTTTGAGATACGGGCTGTTAACCGTAATTGACAAGCATCGATTAACCAAACTTTGACCCTTTGGCCCGATAGTCGAGTGCAAGTGTAGCCGGGCTCTTTCGGGCCCAGTCGCGTGGAGTTTGGGCAATGGGAGTCTCGCGTATCATCCTGCTGGTGGTGGCCCTCTTGGCAGGAGGCCTTGCCGCCTTCCTCGCCACGCGCGGCACGGCCCCGCAGCAGGTTGTTGTGGAGGGCCCCACCCAGGTCATCGAAGAAAAGAAGGCCAAGGTTCTCGTCGCCAAGGCGCCAATCGGCGTCGGGCAGCGCCTCACCGCCGAAACCATCGAATGGCAGGCCTGGCCGGAATTCGCGGTTCGCCCCGAGTACATCAGCGAGGCCGTGCTGCCCGATGCGCCGACCAAGATGCTGGATGCGGTGGCCCGGTTCGAGTTCTTCCCCGGCGAGCCCATCATCGAAAAGAAGCTTGTCCATTCCAACCAGGGCTACCTCTCCGCCGTCCTGACTAAGGGCATGCGAGGAGTGTCGGTACCAGTCAGCGCCGACGCGGCCGCCGGCGGTTTCGTGCTTCCCAACGATCGCGTCGATGTCGTGATGAGCCGCGGCAGCATCAGCCAGACCATTCTCGCCAACGTGAAAGTCCTCGCCATCGGCACCCGCCTCGGCGAGGCCGGCACGACCGGCGAGAAGGCCGACCCCGAGAATCCGCGCGCCGACGTGTTCCAGGGCGGTACCATCGCGACCCTCGAACTCACTCCGGCGCAGGGCGAGCTGATCATCAATGCCGCCAAGATCGGTTCCCTGTCGGTGGTCCTGCGCTCGATCGCAGATTTCGCCCAGACGCAGGATGACACGACCGGCAACGAGACCAGCCGCGCCATCCGCATGATCCGCTTTGGCGTCGGCACGGACGTCATGCCAAGCAGTTCCAGCCCAGGCGTGGTTGCCGATGCCGCCTTCGACGAGACACAGGTCAACTCAGAAGAGCAGGCCCAATGATGCGTGAGGATTACGTGATGTCTCCGGCTATCACTGCCCGCCAACCTCGCGGCCTCCTGGCCAACACGCTGCGCATGATGGCGGCGGCGGCCGTTGTCGGCGCCGCCCTGGGTCTCGCCCCGCTCGGCTTCGGACAGGCCCACGCCGCCGACGCCACCCATCTTCGGGTCAGTGCCAACTCCTTCGGCTCCACCCAGCCGGTCAGCATGAACCTGAACAAGTCGATGATCATCGACCTGCCGGTCGACGTGCAGGAAGTCATCGTCTCGCAGCCCAGCGTCGCCAACGCGCTCCTGCGTTCGAAGCGCAGGGCGGTGCTGCAGGCGGTTGGTTCGGGCGATACCAACATCTTCTTCCTCGATGCCGCAGGCCGGACCATCGTGGTCCTCGACGTGAGCACGACGGGCAGCAACAATAGCGCCGGTGGCTCCAACGTCGCCGCGGCGCTGCGGGCGACCTACACCAACGTCATGCCCAATTCGGACATTCAGGTGGAGTCGGTGGCTCTCATCGACGGCGACGGCAACACCACCAACCGCATTGTTCTGTCCGGTACCGCTGGCAGTGCCGACGACGCCGACAAGGCGCTGGCGATCGCGGCGCAGTTTGCCGGCGCCCCGGAAAATGTCACCAGCGTCATCACCATCGATGGTCCGCAGCAGGTCATGCTGAAGGTCACGGTTGCCGAAGTGAACCGCAGCCTTGCCAAGCAGTTCGGCATCGATCTGTCCGGCAGCTTTTCGAGCGGCGGGTTGACCACCAGCTTCGTCAGCGAACAGCCGCTCGGCGGCGCCTCGAACCTGTTCAGCGACAACGGCGTCGAACTCGGCGTCAAGGCAGGCGGCTTCAGCATCGACGCGCAGATCCGTGCAATGGAGCAGCGCGGCGCGGCCCGTACCCTCGCCGAACCTCTGCTCACCGCCATCTCCGGCCAGCAGGCCGACTTTACCGCGGGCGGCGAGTTCCCCATCCCGACCAGCGTCTCGGACGGCGAGGTCTCGATTGGCTACAAGGACTTCGGTATCAGTCTCAGCTTCACGCCGACCATCAAATCCAACGGCAATATCGGCCTCGTGGTCGATACCTCGAGCAGCGAACTGAGCGCCGAGGGCAGCATCACCGTCGGCAGCTCGTCGCTTCCCGGCATCAAGAAGCGCCAGGCCAAGACCACCGTCGAGATCGGTGCCGGCCAGACGCTGGCGATCGGCGGCCTGATCCAGGACCAGACCCGCACCCAGATCCACCGGCTGCCCGGCCTCGGAGACATACCGATCCTCGGCGCCTTGTTCCGGTCGCGCGATTTCATCCGCTCGCAGAGCGAACTGGTGATCCTCGTGACCCCCTATCTCGCCAAGGGCAGCGACCATAAGCCGGTGTTGCCGACCGACCGGCTGGAGTTTGCCAACGACGCCGAGGCGATCTTCCTCGGACATATCGAAACGATGTACGGCGTCGGCCCCGCGGGCACCCGCGGCAGCTACGACGGGTCCGTCGGTTTCCTGCTGGATTGATGGAGTGCTGTAGTCATGAGTTTCCTCTCCCGCGATAACGCCAAGTCGGCCGATGAGCCCGCCCTCGAGGTGGCAACGGGCGCGCGGCTGATCCCGCGCATCACCATCCAGGCCTTCTGCGAACACTCCCAGACCGCCCAGCTGGTCGAGTCGGCTGTGCATGATCGCCGTATGTCGAAGGTGGCGCTGACCACGCATAATGGCGGCCTCGAGGGTGCGATCGAGACCTACAAGTCGAACCCGACGCCGAACCTGATCATCGTCGAGACCTCGCTGCAGCCCGACGAGATTCCCGGTGCCCTCGAGCGCCTTGCAGAAGTTTGCGACGCGTCCACCCGGCTCATCGTCCTGGGCCACGTCAACGACGTGCTGCTCTACCGCGAGCTGATCCGCTCGGGCGTATCGGAGTACATCGTGCTCCCCGCTTCGGCGCAGTCGATCGTCTCGGCGATCAGCGAGCTGTTTGCGGCCGAAGGCGCCGCGCCGATCGGCCGGACCATCGGCTTCATCTCCGCCAAGGGCGGCGCCGGCGGCTCTACCGTCTCGCACAACGTGGCCTGGGCCATTAGCCAGGCCCTGCGGCAGGACACGCTGATCCTCGATATGGACTTCGCCTTCGGCACCGCCGGGTTGAACTTCAACCAGGATCCGCCGCACGGCATCGCCGACGCCATCGGCAACAACCAGAAGATGGACCAGACGATGCTGGACCGGCTCTCCAGCAAGGCGGCCAACCACGTCAATCTGCTCACCGCTCCGGTGGTGCTCGACCGCGTGTTCGACTTCGACGAGCGCGAGTTCGAGCAGGTCATCGAGCTGAGTCAGAAGTCGACGCCCATCGTGGTGCTCGACATCCCCCATATCTGGAGCGCCTGGGTTCGGCACACCATCGCCACCATCGATGAGGTGATCATCGTCGCCGAGCCCGATCTGGCTAACCTCCGCAACGCCAAGAACCTTTCAGACACCATCAAGGCGCTGCGCCCCGCCGAGAGCGAACCCCTGCTCGTCATCAACAAGGTGGGCATGCCGCGGCGTCCGGAGATCGCGGCGAACGAGTTTGCGGCGTCGGTGGAATGTCGGTTGCTCGGCCAGCTCGCCTTCGATGCGGCAACCTTCGGCACGGCTGCCAACAACGGCCAGATGATCGCCGAAGTGTCAGCCAACAACCGCGCCAACGAGGTGTTCCGCTTCATCGGGATGCACGTCACCGGTCGCAACGCTCCCGAAAAAAGTGCCTCGAAGAAGCCGGGCATTAAGCTCCCGTCCTTTATGAAGAAGCGCGCCTGAGAGGCAGTCTAGATGTTCGGCAAGCGTACCAGTTTCGGTGGCAACACTCCCGGCGCCGCGCAGCCGCCGCGCCCGGCGATAGCTCCGCTTGTTCCGGCAGCGCAGAGACAGGAAGTCGCACGCCCGGCCGACACCGCCAAGCGTGGCGGCGGCGGGGACGATGGCGGCGTGCTCGATGTTCGTAGCCCCGAGGCCGTGGCGCGCGACAAGGAGTACTTCCAGACCAAGTCGGCGATCTTCAACGCGCTGATCGACTCGATCGACCTCAGCCAGCTCGCCACCATGGAGCAGGAGTCGGCGCGCGAGGAAATTCGCGACATCGTCGCCGAAATCATCGCGCTCAAGTCGATCATCATGTCGATCTCCGAGCAGGAAGACCTGCTCGAGGACATCTGTAACGACGTGCTCGGCTACGGCCCGCTCGAGCCGCTGCTGGCCCGCGACGACATCGCCGACATCATGGTGAACGGCAGCCAGAAGTGCTACATTGAGGTCGCCGGCAAGGTGAAGCTCACCAACGTGCGCTTCCGCGACGACGCCCACCTGATGAACGTCTGCCAGCGTATCGTCAGCCAGGTCGGCCGCCGCGTCGATGAAAGCTCGCCGATCTGCGACGCGCGCTTGCCCGACGGCTCGCGCGTCAACGTCATCGCCCCGCCGCTCGCCATCGACGGCGCCGCGCTCACCATTCGTAAGTTCAAGAAGGACAAGCTGACCCTCCAGCAGCTGGTCAAATACGGCTCGATCTCGCCCGAGGGCGCCGAGGTACTGCGCATCCTCGGCCGCGTGCGCGCCAACATCCTGATCTCCGGCGGTACCGGTTCGGGCAAGACGACGCTGCTCAACTGCCTCACCGGCTTCATCGAGAAGGACGAGCGCGTCATCACCTGCGAGGACTCGGCCGAACTGCAGCTGCAGCAGCCGCACGTGGTGCGCCTCGAAACCCGCCCGCCCAACCTCGAGGGCGAGGGCGAGATCACCATGCGTGATCTGGTCAAGAACTGCCTGCGTATGCGCCCCGAGCGCATCATCGTGGGTGAAGTGCGCGGACCCGAGGCGTTCGACCTGCTGCAGGCGATGAACACCGGCCACGACGGCTCGATGGGCACGCTCCACTCCAACAGCCCGCGCGAGGCCCTCTCGCGTCTCGAATCGATGATCACCATGGGCGGCTACTCGCTGCCCAGCCGCACCATTCGCGAGATGATCGTCTCCTCGATTGACGTCGTGGTGCAGGCTGCCCGTCTTCGCGACGGCTCGCGCCGCATCACCCACATCTCCGAGGTGTTGGGCATGGAAGGCGACGTCATCGTCACCCAGGACGTGTTCCTCTACGACATCCTGGGCGAAGACTCGAACGGCAACCTGATGGGTCGCCACCGCTCGACCGGCATCACCAAGCCGCAGTTCACCGAACGCGCCCGCTACTTCAACGAGGAAGCCAACCTGGTCGAAGCGCTGGAGAAATCCAACGTCGAACAGCACGAGATCCTCGGTGCATAAGGCCCAACGATGACTCCGATCATTCTCGCCCTTCTCGCTGCCGTCTGCGTAGGCGCTGCCGGCTTTGCGCTGGCGCCGGCCCTGTTCGGCAACAGCGGGCGGGCGGGAAAACGCATCAAGGCGATGCAGGGCGACATCCAGGCCAACCGGCGCAACGCCGACGTGGCGCGCAACCGCGACACGCGCCGCAAGGAAATCCAGCAGACGCTGCGGGCGCAGACCGCGGTGCTGGAAAAGCGCAAGAAGCGCATACCGCTTCAGGATCGCCTTTATCAGGCCGGCATGAAGCTCAAGCGCGGCGCCTTCATCCGCAATTCGGTGATCTTCGGCGTGATCATCTTCGTGCTCTGCTTCGTGCTGCAGCTCGAGCTGATCTACTGCGTCATATTCTCCATTGCCGCGGGCTACCTGCTGCCGCGGATGTACCTGGGGCGGCGACGCAAGAAGTACCAGAACGCCTTTCTCGATGAGCTGCCCAACGCCGTGGAAGCCATCGTCCGCGGCGTGAAATCCGGTCTGCCGCTCAATGACTCGATGCGGCTCGTGGCCAAGGAAGCCAAGGAGCCGATCAAGTCGGACTTCCAGCGGGTGCTGGATCAGCAGTCGCTCGGCAAGACCATCCAGGAAGCTGTCGTCACGCTTTACGATCGCGTGCCGCTGCCAGAGGTCAACTTCTTCGTGGTCGTCATCACGGTTCAGGCCCAGGCCGGCGGCAACCTGTCGGAAGCGTTGGGCAACCTGGCGCGCGTGCTGCGCAACCGCAAGAAGATGAAGCAGAAGGTCAAGGCCATGTCCTCGGAAGCCAAGGCTTCCGCCGGCATCATCGGCTCGCTGCCGATCATCGTCGCGGTCCTCGTTTCGCTGACTACGCCCAGCTACCTGTTGCCGCTGATCCAGACGCCGATCGGCAACGTGATGCTCGGCATCGCCGCGGTCATGATGTTCCTTGGCGGGTTCATCATGAACCGTATGATCCAGTTCGATATCTAGGGGCCAGCGATGGACAACCTCGTCGCAACGCTGACCAACACCCAGTTCCTGGTGGCAGTGCTCGCCGCAGTCGCTGCCGCCGCGGTGGTCTTTTCCGTCGGCGCCACCTTCTTCGGTGGCAACTCGCAGATGCGCCAGCGCATCAAGCGTGTCGCGCTTGAGCGCGAGAAGATGCGGGCCGAGGAAATGGCCCGCCTGCGCGGCACCGGCGCTGGCAGCGACCCGCAGACCCGCACCATCCGCCAGGCCGCTGGCCGCGACTACATGAAGAACATCGTCGAGCGCTTCTCCCTCGAGAAGGCGTTCATGAACGAGAACACTGCCGAGCAGCTGGCGCGCGCCGGCTATCGCGGCCAGTCGGCGATGACCACCTTCCTGTTCCTGCGCTTCGTCACGCCGGTGGTGCTGTTCGTCCTTGCCTTCGCCTACATGGCGCTGACGGTCTTCGCCGACAAGCCGCTGTGGATGAACGCGGTCTACGCGCTGTTCGTCGCCCTGATCGGCGCCTACCTGCCAAGCCTCCTGCTCAAGAACAAGACCATCAAGCGGCAGCAATCGATCAGGCGCTCGTGGCCGGATGCGCTCGATCTGGTGTTGCTCTGCGTCGAGGCCGGCATGTCGGTGGAGCATTCGCTCAAGCGCGTCGCCAAGGAAATCGGTGCCCAGAGCATCGAGCTTGCCGAAGAGATGACGCTGACCACCGCCGAACTCGCCTTTCTAGAGGATCGCACCCGCGCCTACGAGAATCTCGGTCGCCGTACCGGGCTCGACAACGTGAAATCGGTGATGCAGGCGCTGATCCAGGCCGAGCGCCATGGTACCTCGGTCGGCTCGGCGCTGCGCGTCATGGCCGAAGAAGGCCGCGAGACCCGTATGATGGAGGCGGAAAAGAAAGCCGCCGCCCTGCCGCCCAAGCTTACCGTGCCGCTGATCGTGTTCTTCCTGCCGGTGCTGTTCATCGTCATCCTGTCGCCGGCCATGATCCGCGTCTTCTCCAACAGCTACATCAGCGGCGGCAACTGATCTCGGTCAGCAGCCACAATGACAAAGGGCGCCCCAGCGGCGCCCTTTGTCATTTCCGACGATAGCGGGCGTGGCGTCAGCCGGCGCCCTTGATCAGGTCCCAGCGGTTCTGCTGCGTCAGCAGGGCCCGGATGTACTCCATATTGGCCTCGACCTGATCCGCAGGGAGTTCCGCCGAGAACAGCGCGCGGCTCTCGTCGAACCGCCCCTGCAGCCCGACCACCAGCGCCAGGTTCTGTCGCACCTGGCTGTTGGCGCCGCGCATCTTCACCGCCATGCGCAGTTCCGACTCGGCTTTGTCGAGCTCGTTGGTCATGGCGTAGGAGAGCCCGAGATTGGCATGCAGCGACGCCTGGTCGGGGGCGATCTTCAGCGCTTGGCCATAGGCCACCCGCGCTTCGTTGTTGCGCCCGCTCTGGTCGAGGATGGCGCCCTTGACCAACAGCGCATTCCAATCCGGCGAGGTCGGGTTGATCGCCCGGTCGATGACGTTGAGCGCCTGGTCGAACCGGCCGGCCGCCGATAGCGCCTTGCCATATCCGATCAGGACATCCGGATCGTCCTTGAAGCGGGCGACACCGGTCTCGAGCACCGCCACGGCCTGGTCGTTCTGGCCATTGGCGCGCAACGCGGCCGCGTAATAGACGATCGTCGCCTTGTCGTTGGGCGATTTCTTGTAATGCGCGGCTAACTGCGCCAGCGCGGCCTGCTTCTGGTCCATCGGTTGGCCGGTGAAATCGGCGTCGCCGATGCTGCCGGTGGTCATGGGGTTGGTGGCGCAGGCGGAGAGCGCCAGGGCAGCCACGCTCACGAGGAGCAGGGCGCGCAACGGTTTCAGATCAGTCCGGACAAGACGCAACAACACGAAACACTTCCTCTGGGCCATGCGATTTGCAGTTCCCGAGCCCCAGAGCAGCAATAATTGATTAACCCTAATACGGGGTTAAGGTACGCTTTCGAACCGTTGCCACGCTCTTTGGCGGGGCGTAAATCCACCCTGTCCCGCCTCTTGCAACGGATTGCCCAATGGCCAAGTCGAAGTCGCTGCCGCTCATTGCCGTGGAGCAGGGCGCGCTCCCCCCGAGCCTGACGCCCGCCGAGGCCAAATGGGCCAAGGCAAATGGCTTCACCGGCCAGCGCGGCCGCCTGCTGGCGCTTCCGGGCAGTGACGGCGCGCTTGCCGGCCATCTCTTCGGCCTCGGTGAAGCCACCGGCCGCCCGGCGCTGACCCTGGGGCTGGCCGCGGCGGCGCTCGAGCCCGGCCATTACCGGCTCGCCGGCAACTTCGGCGATCCCACCCTCGCCGCCCTGGCGTTTCGCCTCGGCGCCTATCGCTTCGAGCGCTACCGCAAGGCGCGCGACCCCGTGTCGCTCGATGCCGTCGAGGGCGCCGATGCAGCCGAGGTGGCACGGCTGGCGGATGCGGCTTATCTGGCCCGCGACCTGATCAACGCGCCGGCCAATGATCTCGGCCCTGACGCGTTCGAGAAGGAAATCCGCGCCTTCTGCAAGCGGCAAAAGCTCGACATCAAGGTGATCGCCGGCGACGATCTGCTGAAGCAGAACTTTCCGATGATCCACGCCGTCGGCCGCGCCGCCGCCGAGGCGCCACGGCTGGTCGAGTTCACCTGGGGTAAGGCCAAGGACCCCAAGATCACGCTGGTGGGCAAGGGCGTCACCTTCGATACCGGCGGGCTCGACATCAAGCCATCGGCCGGCATGCTGCTGATGAAGAAGGACATGGGCGGCGCGGCCAACGTGCTGGGCCTCGCTCACGCCATCATCGACGCCGGGCTCCGCGTCCGGCTGCGCGTGCTGATCCCGATCGTCGAGAACGCCATCTCCGGTCCGGCCTTCCGCCCCGGCGACGTGCTGCGCGCCCGCAACGGTTCAACCGTCGAGATCGGCAACACCGATGCCGAGGGCCGGCTCATTCTCGGCGACGCATTGGCGCTCGCCGACGAGGAGGCACCCGATCTGATCGTCGACATGGCGACCCTCACCGGCGCTGCCCGCAGCGCCCTCGGCCCCGACCTGCCGCCGCTCTATGCCACCGACGACGTGCTGGCCCGCGACATCATCGCCGCCGGTGCCACATCCGACGACCCGCTGTGGCAGATGCCGCTCTGGGCCGCCTACGATACGATGATCAGCTCCAAGATCGCCGACGTGAACAATGCCGGTGCCAGCGCCTTCGCCGGCTCGATCACCGCCGCGCTGTTCCTCAAGCGCTTCGTCAAACAAGCCAAGGCCTGGGCGCATCTCGACATCTACGGCTGGGCGCCCGAAGCCAAACCGGGTCGCCCGTTCGGCGGCACCGACCAGGGCATCCGCGCCGTGTACGGTTACCTGAAACAACGGTATAGTTGACAAGATCAACGATATCGGCGCCAATCTCATCCATCATGGATGAGACGCAGATCGCCGAGATTCGCCGCTTCAACCGCGCCTTTGCGCGCTGGCTGGGGCTGTTCGACGAGCACTATTCGAAGACCGACTACAGCCCGGCGGAGAGCCGCCTCCTCTACGAGCTCGACGCGGCGGGCCATTCGAACAGTGCCACGCTGGCCCGGGCTATGGGCGTCGATCCGGCCTACATGAGCCGCATGGTCTACAAGTTCGTCGCCGCCGGGCTGATTGCCAGCTCACCCGGCACCCGGGACCGGCGCCGCAGTGAACTCGCGTTGACTGCCGAAGGCGACCGGGCCGCGGCCGATGTCGAAGCCGCCGCCGATCGCGCCATCGCTGACTTGGTCGCGCCGCTGTCGGAGGCCGAGCGGCAGGAACTGGTCTCCGCCATGCAGACCATCGTTCGCATTCTCGATCAGGAGGACGGCGCTGCCTCCATCGTCCTCAGGCCCCACCATATCGGCGACGTCGCCCACGTCGTCGCCCGCCAGTCGCGTCTCTATGCCGAGGAGTTCGGCTGGGACGGCAGCTACGAGGCGCTGGCGGCGGAGATCGGCGGCAAGTTCCTGCAGGACTTCGATCCGACGACCGAAGGCTGCTGGATCGCCGAGCGCGATGGCAGGGTCATCGGCTCGGTGTTCGTCGTCGATGCCGGGCAGGGCGCGGCTCAACTGCGCCTGCTCTATGTCGAACCCGAAGCCCGCGGCCTCGGCGTCGGCAAGCTGCTGGTCGACCAGGTGGTCCGCTTCGCCCGCGACAAGCGCTATTCGAAAATCCGGCTCTGGACCCAGTCGAACCTCGCTGCGGCCCGCAAGCTCTACACTGCCGCTGGCTTCACCCTCACCGAGAGCAAGCCCCACCACAGCTTCGGCAAGGACCTCGTCGGCGAGTACTGGGAGCTGAAGCTCTAGTATCCCCGGCTGAAGTCGATCACGTTCGGCAGCGGCAACCCCGCCTCGTGATCCCGGATCACCTTCGAGAAATACGCGACACCCGTGCGCTCGCTCGAGGCGGCGGCGATGTGCGGGGTGATGTAGACATTGTCCATCCCCCACAACGGGCTGTCCTGCGGCAGCGGCTCCACCTCGAACACGTCGAGGCTCGCCGCCTTCAGCGTGCCATCGTTGAGCGCCCTGACGATATCGGCTTCCCTCTGGTGCCCACCGCGCGCCGCGTTGATCACCACCGGCCCCTCGTTGTCGATGCCGCCGCGCTTCAGCTTCGAGAACGTCTCATAGTTGAGGATGCCCTGCGTCTCGGCGGTCAGCGGCAGCAGGTTGACGAGAATATCGGTGCCCGAGAGGAACGCCTCGAACTGCCCCGGCCCGGAGAACGCCTCGACGCCCTCGACCTGCTTGGGCGACCGGCTCCAGCCGCGCAGCTTGTAGCCGAACACCTTGAGGTGCCGGATCGCGTCGAGCCCGAGCTGGCCCAGCCCCATGACGCCGACCGTCGCGTCCCAGGCCGGCGCCGGATAGAGCTGGCGCCACTGCCGGGCCGCCTGGTCGCGCTTGAAGCGGGTCATCAGCCTCTGGTGCATGGTGACCTGCGAGACGACATAGTCGCTCATTCGCTGCGTCAGGTCTTCGTCCATGAACCGGGCGATCGGCACGTCCTTGGGCCGCGACGGATTGCGTAGCAGCGCATCGACGCCGGCGCCCAGCGACAGGATGGCCTTGAGCTTGTGCAGCCCTTCGAACGCATCAGGCTTCGGCTTCCAAATGAAGATGTACTCGATCTCATCGGGGTCATAGCTGTCGGCCCGGGTCACCACCTTGCGGCCGGGCAGGGCGGCGGCAAAGCCATCGGCCCAGCGCCGCTCGTTGAAATCGGCGAGGTGCAGCAGCAAGGTCATCGGTGGTCTCCCCAAAACGAACGAGCCGCACCAGGGGCGCGGCTCGGAAAATCAGTTGCCGTGAGCCAGGCTCACTGAGCGGCCGGCGCTGCCGGTTCGGTCGTCGCGGCCGGAGCCTCAGCGGCCGGTGCAGCTTCCGCGGCCGGCGCAGCAGCGGCATCGGCAGGAGCAGCTTCCGCGGCGGGAGCAGCGGCGGCATCGGCCGGAGCCGCAGCCGGAGCGGCTTCGGCGACCGGGAACGGCACGGGCGACGGCGACAACGTCTGCAGGTAGGCGAGGATATTGGCGCGCTCGGCCGGATCCTTGACGCCGGCGAAGCTCATCTTCGTGCCGGGCGTGAAGGTCTTTGGCGAGGTGATGAAGGCGTTGAGGTTCTCGTACGACCACACGTCGCCCTTGGCCTTGTGCTCTTCCATACCGGCCGAATAGGCAAAGCCCTCGTGGCTGCCGATCGGGCGACCGACGACACCGTAGAGCAGCGGGCCGGTCTTGTTCGATTCGCCTTCGCCGAAGTTGTGGCAGCTGGCGCACTTCTTCGTGGACGCCTGGCCCGCAGCGGCATCCGCGCTGGCCAGCAGCGTGCCGAGCGGCACTTCCGGAGCAGCCGGCTCGGCGGCGCCGCCACCATGCTCGCCGGCGACTTCCGCCTCGGCTAGCGTGAGGCCCGGCCCACGATCTTCGATCGGGTGATAAACGGCCTCGGCCAGGAACCCTACGCCCATGACGAACAGCAGGGTGCCGAGAATGGCGCCAATGATCTTGTTGAGTTCGAACGAATCCATCGGGGGTATCTTTAGCCTTTGACGCCGGTTTGATGAACGGCGGAACAGCGATAGGCCATAGCTAGCCAACCCCGGCGCTTCAAGCCCTGTCCCGACGCGGGCGGAAGATAGTCTGTCCCTCCCCATGGCGCAACGGGGTAACACGCACTGCGACAATAGTGGAAAGAGGAGGGCTCTCCTCAACATTGACTTGGCTCGCACCGGGTCGCATTAAGGCGCGCCGTTCGTTTGGGAGTTCCAGTACATGTCCAGAAAGATCGCGTTCCAGGGTGAGCCCGGCGCCTTCAGCCACGCGGCGGCACATGCGCTGTTTCCGAGCGACGAAGCGCTGCCCTGCACCACCTTCGAGGACACCATCTCTGCCGTGCAGAACGGCGACGCAGATTTCGGCGTGGTGCCCGTGGAAAACTCGCTCTACGGCCGCATCACCGACATCTATCACCTGCTCCCCAAGAGCGGGCTGTTCATTACCGGCGAGCATTTCCTCCGCGTCGAGATGAACCTGCTCGGCGTGCCCGGTTCGACTCTCGCCGACATCAAGTCGGTGCAGTCGCTCTCGGTGGCGCTCGGCCAGTGCCGGAAGTTCATAGCCAAGCACAAGCTGAAGACCATCAACGGCGTCGATACCGCCGGTTCCGCGCGCGAAATCGCCGAAAGGGGCGACAAGTCGGTGGGCGCCATCGCTTCGCTGTTCGCTGCCGAGGTTTATGGGCTCGACGTGCTGGCACAGAACATCGAGGATGCCGCTCACAACACGACGCGTTTCCTAGTGATTTCGAAAAAGGCCGAGGAGCCGGCGCCCGAAGCGGGTAAGGTGAAGACCACCTTCGTGTTCCGCGTCCGCAACGTGCCGGCAGCGCTTTACAAGGCGATGGGCGGCTTTGCCACCAACGGCGTCAACATGACTAAGCTCGAAAGCTACATGCTCGACGGCTCGTTCACTGCCACGCAGTTCTACGCCGATATCGAGGGACATCCGTCGGATCGTTCGGTGCAGCTCGCCTTCGAGGAGCTGCGGTTCTTCACCGACCACTTCCACGTACTGGGCGTCTACAAGGCCGCGTCCGCGACCTAGCAAGCTCGCCTCGAGCTTGTCGGCTCAGTAGAAGTCGTCGTCCTCGTCGGCGCCGATGGTGAGGCCGCCAGCCTCGACACCCCAGTCGAGATCGTCGGACTTATCTTCCTCGCGACGGGCTTCGGCCTCGAGGATCTGGTGCTGGAACGCCGGCAGGTAGAGCGGGGCACCAATTTCGCGGGTAGCGGCGCGCTGCATCTGGCTGAGCGCGATAAGTTCGTGTGGAACGCGGACTGACTTCAACATGACAAGCCTCCTTGGGGCTCGTGAAGTCATTAGAATGCGCCCCAGTTTGTTAACAAGGTCTGAGGGATGCGTTCAGGGTGGGACGGTTGCCTGCACGTGATCATCCAACCCACGGGCCGGGATGACGGCCGATGGGGTAGGTGAGAGGCAGGGCCAAGTCGAGGGCCAAGCCTAAGCCCCCAGCCCCGCATCCCGCTTCAACTCGCTCAGCAGGTACTTCAGCCCAGCGATGTTCTTGCTCGCCTCGATCCTCGGCCCCATCTGCTCGGCCGAGATCGCGATGCTCTCGCTCAGCGCTTCCAGCGCTCCTTCGATCTGAAACAGGTCGGGCCGCATCTCGTGGCCGGGAGCCAGGTTGTCGATCAGCCGCTCGCAGTGATCGAGCGCATCGCGGATGCGCCGGCGCGTGCGATCGGCTTCGCGAAGCAGGTGCGGACTGGCCTGCGCCCTGCCGCGTGCCGCGTCGCGATACTCGTCGGCAATGGTGTTCCAGTGCCCGATCATCCCCTGCCACAGCGCGATGTGGTGCCGGGCCTCGGCTTCGTCACTACTCCCTCGGGCGATCATGGCCGCCTCCAAGCTCTCAAACTCGCCCAACTAACGCCGCCGAGCGCCGGGGAGTTGCATCTTGCCATCGCCGCAATGTCGCGCCATATAGCGGATCGGGAGGTTGGCGCGGACGTGTTCCTCGCCAACCGGGTCAGGACCGGAAGGTAGCAGCCCCAACGAGACCTTCACGGGTCGTTGCCAGCCTCCTACTTCCCACATCTTTCTGACCGGCCGCTCCGCTTTCGCGGCATGAACTTTTGCGATCCGCGCCCGCGCTCGCTATATGCTCTGCCATGGCTGACGGAATGTTCCCCGACGACCCACCTGCGCCCGCCGCCAACGCGGCGAAGTCGCCCTATCTGGTGCTGGCACGAAAGTACCGGCCGCTGAGCTTTGCCGGGCTGATCGGTCAGGACGCCATGGTCCAGACCCTCAGGAACGCCTTCAAGTCCGGCCGCATCCACCACGCCTTCATCCTCACCGGCGTCCGCGGCGTGGGCAAAACCACCACCGCCCGCATCCTCGCCCGCGCCTTCAACTACGAGGACGAGACCGGCCGCCATCCAACCCTGGATTTCGAGAAGGAAGGCATCCACGACCGCGCCATCATCGAAGGCCGCCATGTCGACGTGGTGGAGATGGACGCCGCCTCGAACACCGGCATCAACGACATCCGCGAGATCATCGACTCGGTGAAGTACGGCCCGGTTTCGGCGCCCTACAAGGTCTACATCATCGACGAAGTGCACATGCTCTCGACCGCGGCCTTCAACGGCCTGCTGAAAACGCTCGAAGAGCCGCCGCCCTATGTGAAGTTCATCTTCGCCACCACCGAGATCCGGAAAGTCCCGGTGACCATCCTCTCGCGCTGCATGCGCTTCGACCTTCGCCGCGTGCCGCCCGAGACGATGACCGCGCACCTCATCGACCTCCTCGCTCGCGAAAAGATCGACTACGAGCCCGAGGCGCTGGCGATGATCGTCCGCGCCGGCGAAGGCTCGGTGCGCGACAACCAGTCTCTGCTCGACCAGGCGATCAGCCACGGCGACGGCAAGGTCACCACCGCGACGGTCAAGGCCATGCTCGGGCTGGGCGACCGCGCCCGCACCATCGATCTGTTCGAGGCGCTGATGGCCGGTCGCATCGGCGATGCGCTGGGTAACCTGCGCGAGCTCTACGATGCCGGCGCTGACCCGCAGACCATTGTCGCCGACCTCTGCGACTTCACCCACCTCGTCACCCGCATCAAGATCGTCCCGGCCGCCGCCGACGACGTGTCGCTGACCCCGGACGAGCGCACTCGCGGCGCGCAGCTGGCGACAAAGCTCGGCATGCGGGCGCTGTCGCGCACCTGGCAGATCCTGTTCAAGGGCTACGACGAGGTGCAGCAGGCCGGCAACGCCCTGCAGGCCGCCGAAATGGTGCTGGTCCGCCTCGCCTATGCCTCCGACCTGCCGACGCCGGACGAGTTGATCGCCAAGCTCGGCAACCTGCCCACACCCAGCCAGCCGCAGACCGCCCCAGTGGCCCGTGGCAATGGCGGCAGCGGTGGTGGCCCGTCGGCGGCCCGACAGTACCAGCCGGAAGTGGSGCCGCGCTTCGAAGCCGCGCCGCCGCAGCAGTCCATCCCGCAATCCACGCCGCAGGCCCAGGTCTTCGCCAATCCGCGCAGCTATGCCGATCTCGTGGCGCTCGCAGGCGAGAAGCGCGACCTGATCGTCAAGCACGCGCTCGAAAGCTCGCTGCGCCCGGTGTCCATCGGCGATGCGCGGCTCGAGGTGGCGCTCGTCCCCAATGCCGATCCCGGCATCATCCAGTTGCTGTCCGCCAAGCTGAAGCTGTGGACCAACCGGCAGTGGATGATCACGCTGAAGACCGACGCACAGCACGTGCCCACCCTGCGCGAGCAGCGCGAGGAGCGGCAGGAAGCTGTGCGCCAGGAGGCCCACCAGGATCCCTTGGTGCAGGCCATCCTCGAGACGTTCCCGGGCGCCACCGTGCGGGTCACCGTCAAGCAGGAACAGGTACCGATCGAAGCCTACGCGGATGCCATCCGCGACAGCGATGAGGAAGACGACGAATGAAAGACCTGATGGGAATGATGAAGGCCGCCCAGGAGATGAAGGGACGGATGGAGGAGTTCCAGAACAAGGTCGCCGAGATGACCATCGAAGGCCGCTCCGGCGGCGGTCTGGTCACCGTGACGCTCACCGGCAAAGGCGAGATGCGCGGCCTGAAGATCGACCCCAGCCTGTTCAAGGAAGACGACGTCTCGGTGCTCGAGGACCTGATCCTTGCCGCCCACAATGATGCGAAGTCCAAGGCCGAGACCGAAATGAACGCCAAGATGCAGGAGATGACGGCCGGTTTGCCGCTGCCTCCGGGCATGAAGTTCCCGTTCTGAGTCCAGGGTGGTGCGGCGGGCGGACTTTCCCAAGGAAGAGGACTTTGAGCAGCTCGCGCTAAAGGAACTCGACGATGAGATTCTGCGCGTCAAGTCTCGCCAGAGCACCGCTCCCGACAATGCATACTTCCGCCGGACCTACGAAAGCCGGCTGCACAAGTTGAACAAGCTTCGCCAGCAGCGATTGCAGGAATCCGAATAGACATGGCCAACGGCGGACCCGAAATCGAACAGCTGATCCTGCTGCTGGCGCGCCTGCCGGGGCTTGGGCCGCGCTCGGCCCGGCGCGCGGTGCTGCAACTGATCAAGAAGAAGGAACAGCTGATGATCCCGCTGTCGGCGGCGCTCGATCGCGCCGTCCAGGCGGTGACCGTCTGCGAGGTCTGCGGCAATGTCGATACCCGCTCGCCCTGCCACATCTGTGCCGACCCGCGCCGCGACAGCGGGCTGCTGATCGTGGTCGAGGACGTCGCTGACCTCTGGGCGCTGGAGCGCGCCGGGGTAGGGCAGGTGAAATACCATGTCCTTGGCGGCGTGCTCTCGCCGCTCGATGGCGTCGGGCCGGACGACCTATCGATCGATGCGCTGCTCCGCCGTGCCCCTGAATTCAGTGAAATCGTGCTGGCGGTGAATGCCACGGTCGAAGGCCAGACCACCGCGCACTACATCACCGATCGCCTCGCCCCTAGCGGCGTGAAGATCACCCGGCTGGCCCATGGCGTGCCGGTCGGCGGCGAGCTCGATTATCTCGATGAGGGCACGCTCAGCCAGGCGCTGAAGGCGCGTACTGCGCTCTAGTGCTTCTTGTCGGTATCCAGTCCGTCGCCGTCGATCCACTCGTTCTTGTCGATCGGCCCCTCCTCGTCTTCCGAGAACGACGCCTCGTCGGCCGCCTCGATCGCGTCGAGTTCGTCTGAATCGGGTGACAGGGTCTCGCGATGCGCCGTCGCGTCGTGATCGATCGAGGTAGGGTCCATGCCCTCCCCATCGAGGCTGCTGAGCTGGGCGATCGCCTCGTCGATGGCGCCGATCATGCTGCGCGGGTCGTCGTCGCCGAAATCAGGGGCTTCGAGATCGGCGAGCTCGGCCCGGATCGATCTCAGCCGCGCCAGCCGTTCGACCGCGGGCCAATCGTCGCCATAGAGCAGTTCCTCGAGCTCGGCCTGGCTCACCGGCTGGGCGAATCCTGGGGTATCGCCGTCATTGCCGGCTGGTGTGTCCTCCGCGATCAGGCCGCGGAAGTGGTTGTTGGCGCTCATCGGTCATACTCCCTTTGGACCTTAACGCACGCACCCACTGGCGGGTTCAGCCGAACATCTTAAGCCTCCATTTACGCCGTATCGAGAGGGCAGGCGGTTAAGCACAAGTCGTATCGAGCGGGGCAATACTCTCTTCACCACCGCGGGCCGAAAGCAGTGGCACTGCCTCCAGAAGGACGCGCCATCTTGCAGATCATATTGTCTACGCTTTTCGAGCATCACGACCTCCGCCTGGTGGCCCTGGCGGCACTCGTATGTGCTCTCTCCGCTTTTGCCGGTATCACGCTGCTCAATCACGCCCGGCGCACCGTCGGTCCGATGCAGAAGGCATGGCTTGCCGTTGCCGCCGTATCGGTGGGCTTCGGCGTCTGGGCGACGCACTTCGTCGCCATGCTGTCGTTCTCGGCCGGCATGCCGGTGGGCTACGACCTGCCGCTGACGCTGGTTTCGCTGCTCTGCGCCATCACCATCGTCGGTGGTGGCCTATGGTTCGCAACCATCGGCACGCGCCGCTCCGATACCATACTGGGTGGCGCCATCGTCGGCATCGGCATCGCCGGCATGCACTATGTCGGCATGGCGTCCGTGCTGCTGGGCGGCCACATCGTCTGGGATCCGACGCTGGTCACCACGTCGCTGCTCCTCGGCATGAGCCTGGGCGCGGCCTCGTTGTGGGTCGGCACCGAGCGCGACACGCTGCGCTGGCGGCTCGGCTCGACCGGGTTGATGACGGTGGCAATCTGCGCCATGCACTTCACCGCCATGGGCGCCGCGGGCCTAGAGAACTGCTTCCCCGTGGTTTCCGCCGCCGACCAGACGCCGCAATGGCTCTCGCTGGTGGTCGCGGTGGTCTCGGTGATGATCCTGCTGTTCGCATTGGGCGGGACCTATCTCGATCTGCTCGATCGTCGCCGCACCGCTGCCGAAAGCGATCGAATGCGTGGCCTTGCCGACGCCGCGGTGGAGGGCCTGCTGGTGGCCCGCGACGGCGAGATCGTCACTGCCAACCAGAGCTTCCTGGCCCTGGTCGACCTGCCGCAGGTGGACGTGAGCGGCCGGCAACTGTCGGAGTTCCTCGGCTCCGCCGTCTGCTCCATGCTGCTCGAGCGCCCCAATATCGCCATCGAGACCGATCTCAAGACCGGCTTCGGAGTCGTGCCTGCGGAGGTGATCCTGCGGCAGGTCGATTTCGCCGGCCAGCCGCACCAGGCGATCGCCATCCGCGATCTGTCGGCCCGCAAGCAGGCCGAGCAGCATATCCGTTTCCTCGCCCACAACGACCCGCTGACCGGGCTGCCCAACCGCGTGAGCTTCTCGCGCAAGCTCGAGGACGAGATCAGCCACGCCCGCCGCCACGGCCAGACGTTTGCCGTGCTGTGCCTCGATCTCGACCGCTTCAAGGAGGTCAATGACCTCTTCGGCCACGCCGCAGGCGACTCGCTGCTGCAGCGCGTCGGCCAGGCCTTGCTCGGGGCCATCGAGGGCCAGGGCGACGCGGCGCGGCTCGGTGGCGACGAGTTCGCCGTGCTGTTGGGCGATATCGGCACGCCGGCCCGCGCCGGCCGCATCGCCGAGCAGATGCTCGATGCGTTCCGCCGGACCAACGATCAGTCGTCGAGCGGGGCACTGATTTCGGCCTCGGTCGGCATCGCGCTGTTCCCCGACAACGCCGATACCGCCGAACAGCTGATGACGCACGCCGACACCGCGCTCTATCGCGCCAAGCAGGACGGTCGCGGTATCTACCGCTTCTTCGAAAATGCCATGGGCGCCGAAGTGCGCGATCGCCGGCTGCTGGAGCACGACCTGCGCCACGCCGTGTCGCGCAACCAGCTGCGCCTCGTCTATCAGCCGCAGGTCGATATCCAGTCCGGCGAAGTTACCGGCTTCGAGGCGCTGGTGCGCTGGCAGCACCCCGAACGCGGCGAGATCCCGCCGTCGGTGTTCGTGCCGGTCGCCGAGGAGAGCGGGTTGATCCTGCAGATCGGCGAATGGGTGCTCCGCACCGCCTGCAACGAGGCTGCACGCTGGAAGTCACCGCTGTCGATTGCCGTCAATGTCTCGGCGGTGCAGGTGCATTCGGCCAGCTTCGCGCAGACCATGCACGAGGTGCTGATCCAGACCGGCCTCCCGCCCTCGCGGCTCGAGATCGAGATCACCGAGACGGCGCTGATCCGCGATATGATGCGGGCGGTGACTACGCTCCGGCAGATCCGGGCGCTCGGCGTCCGCATCGCCATGGACGATTTCGGCACCGGCTACTCCTCGCTGGCCAACCTCCGCGCCTTCCCGTTCTCGAAGATCAAGGTCGATCAGTCGTTCATCCGCTCGGTCGACAACAACCACCAGTCGGCCGCCATCGTGCGCGCCGTGCTGGGGCTCGGCAGCGGGCTCAACGTTCCGGTGGTCGCCGAGGGCGTCGAACGGGCCGAGGAACTGGCCTTCCTCAGGGGTGAGGTCTGCCAGACCGCGCAGGGCTACCTCTTGAGCCGACCCGAGGACATCCGCACCTTTGCAGCCGTCACCGAGGGGCGCACCAAGCTGCTCGACAGCATCCTGCCGGCGCCGATGCACGTGCTCGCCAGCTAGTCTTTCAGCATCAGGGCCGGCTGACCCCCACCTGCCCGAGTGATTCACTACTCTCCAGCGAGACGCTGCTCCGGCCGCGCCTCGTCGAACTCCATCGCCTCGATGCGCTCGCCGCGCTTCACGATCTTCGACGACGACGTAACGATGTCGCCGATATCCCCGGCGGCCTGGGTGAAATGCGTCTGCAGCTTCCGCACCCGCTCGTCCAGCCGGCCGACATCGGTGAGCAGCGCCCGCACCTCGGTCTGGATGCGATACGCCTCTTCGCGCATCTTCACGTCGCGCAGCAGCGCCTGCACCACCTGGATCGACAGCATCAGGATCGACGGCGAGACGATGACGATGCGGGCCTTGAGCGCGCGCTGCACCACATCCTCGAAATGCTCGTGCAGGTCCGCGAAGATCGATTCCGACGGCACGAACAGGAACGCCGTGTCGGCGGTCTCCCCGGCGATCAGGTACTTCTCAGAGATCGCCTTGATGTGGACGCCCATGTCGTTGCGGAACCGGCTCGCCGCAAACCGCGGGTCCTCGCCTTCACCGGCGCCTGAAAAGCCTTGCCAGCTCTCGAGCGGAAACTTGGCGTCGATCACCAGCGATGGCGCACCGTTGGGCATGTAGACCAGTGCGTCCGGCCGGCTGCCGTTCGAGAGCGTCGCCTGGAACGCATATGCATTCTGGGCCAGCCCATCCCCGATGATCGCTTCCATCCGGCCCTGGCCGAACGCCCCGCGCGTCTGCTTGTTGGCGAGGATCGACTGCAGCGACACCACGTTCTGGCTGAGCTGCGTGATGTTGGATTGCGCCCGGTCGATCACCGCCAGCCGCTCCTGGAGCTTTGCAAGGCTCTCGTTGGTCTTCGCGTTGCCTTCCTGCATTGCCGCGCCGATGCGCTGGCCCTGGCTGTCGAGTCGATCATTGACGAGGCGGGCGAGGTCGGAGGTGCGCGAGCCGAAGATCTCGCTCATCGTCTGCATCCGGCCGGTCATCTCCGACTGTACCCGCAGCATGTCGGCGATATAACGCTCGGTCTCCTGCGCCTTGAGCTGCGCCGCGGCCGCCTCATCGGCCCGCTGCTGCGCTTCCTCGGTGCGGATGCGCGACTGCCGCACCATCACCACCAGGAGGGCGATCAATAGCGCCGCGAACAGTCCTGCCGCCGCAAACGCGGCGATCTCGAGCGTGACGGGATAGTCGGCGATGACGAAGAGCACACGATCCATCGCGGCAGCCTACACGATTCGACCGAGTTGTTCCCGCATTGTTCACGTTCGCCCCAATTATCGTTGACGAAGCGTAAACCGGCTGGCCGTTGACCGGCGCCCGGGAAATACCATATTCAGCGGCAACCCCCGATGAAGGACCGAACGTTCATGGCCAAGCGCCCCATCCTGATCCTGCCCGACGAGCGCCTGCGCGCCATTGCAGAGCCGATCGAGAAGATCGACGATGGCATCAAGCAACTCGCCAAGGACATGCTCGACACCATGTACGACGCGCCGGGCATCGGCCTCGCCGCGCCGCAGATCGGCGAGCTGAAGCGCATCGTGGTGATGGACCTCGCCAAGGAAGACGAGACGCCGGCCCCGCTGGTCATGATCAACCCCGAGATCCTGAAATACTCGGACGAGACCGTGACGACGGAGGAGGGGTGCCTGTCCATCCCCGAGCTCTACTACGACGTCGAGCGCCCGGCCGAGGTCACCGTTCGCTACACCGATCTCGACGGCAAGGAGGTTGAACTCGACGCCAAGGACCGCCTCGCGATCTGCGTGCAGCACGAGCTCGATCACCTCGATGGCGTGCTCTACATCGATTACCTCAGCCGCCTGAAGCGCGACCGCGTGCTGAAGAAGTTCCAGAAAGCCGAGCGCCTGGCCAAGAAGGCCGGTTAGCACCTTACGTGAGGCGATCGCCTTCTCCCCTTGTGGGAGAAGGTGCCCGAAGGGCGGATGAGGGGTCTCTCTCCGCGCGCTGGGTCGCTCCTCGCTTCGCTCGGATCGCGCTACACTTCGTTTCGCGGGACCCCTCATCCGGCGCTGCGCGCCACCTTCTCCCGCAAGGGGAGAAGGCGACCACCGAGAGACCGGAACATATGAAAATCATCTTCATGGGCACGCCGGAATTCGCCGTGCCTACCCTCACCGAGATCGTCTCGACCGGCCACGAAGTCGTCGCGGTCTACACCCGCGCGCCAAAACCCGCCGGTCGCGGCCAGGCCGAACGCAAGTCGCCGGTGCACGAGGCGGCGGAGGGTTTCGGTATCCCGGTCTTCACCCCGCGCAGCCTCAAGCAGGCGCCCGAGCAGGAGGTGTTTGCCTCGCTCGATGCCGATGTCGCGGTGGTCGTCGCGTACGGCCTGATCCTGCCCAAGCCGATCCTCGAAGCGCCGCGTCTCGGCTGCCTCAACCTCCACGGCTCGCTCTTGCCGCGCTGGCGCGGCGCCGCGCCGATCCAGCGTGCCGTGATGGCCGGCGACCCGCGCACCGGCATCATGGTGATGCAGATGGACGAGGGCCTCGATACCGGCGCCGTCGGCCTGATCGAGGAAATGCCCATCGGCCCCGACATGACCTCGGGCGAGCTGCACGACAAGATGATGCTGGTCGGCGCCGACCTGATGGGCCGGGCGCTGGCGGCACTCGAACGCGGCAGCCTGCACTTCACCCCGCAGCCCGAAGAAGGCGTCACCTACGCCGCCAAGATCGACAAGGCCGAAGCCCGCATCGATTGGGGCAAGCCGGCGGCTGAGGTCCACAACCTGATCCGCGGCCTCTCGCCATTCCCCGGCGCCTGGTTCGAACTCGAGCTCAACGGCACGCCGACCCGCATCAAGGCGCTGCGCTCGACCCTGATCCCAGGCTTCGGCGCGCCCGGCACAATCCTTCCCGATCTTACCATCGCCTGTGGCAGCGGTGCCGTGAAGCTGACCGCGGTGCAGCGCGAGGGCAAGGGCGCGATGGATGCCGCCACGTTCCTGCGCGGAGCCGGGGCGCTGCCGGAACGGGCGGGCTAATGCCCCGCTACCGCCTCAGCATCGAATATGACGGCCGCCCCTTCTGCGGCTGGCAGCGGCAGGCGCACGATCTGTCGGTGCAGCAACTGCTCGAAGAAGCCATCGAGCGCTTTTCCGGCGAGAGCGTCGTCACCCAGGCTGCCGGCCGCACCGATGCCGGCGTCCATGCCCTCGGCCAGGTCGTGCATTTCGACCTCGAGCGCGACTGGGACCCGTTCAAGGTCCGCGAAGCCCTGAACTACCACACCAAGCCGCACCCGGTGGCGATCCTCACCGCTGATCTCGTCGACGAGAGCTTCGAGGCCCGCTTCTCCGCCATCGCCCGGCACTACGAGTACCGCATCCTCAACCGCCGCGCCCGCCCCGGCCTCGGTGCCGGCCGTGTCTGGCACGTGCCCGTGCAGCTCGATGCCGACCGTATGCACGAGGCCGCCCAACTGATCCTCGGCAAGCACGACTTCACCACCTTCCGCGCCGCCGAGTGCCAGGCGAAGTCGCCCGATCGCACCCTCGATATCTTCACCGTGTCGCGCCAGTCCGACACGATCGTCGTCACCGCCAAGGCGCGGAGCTTCCTCCACAGCCAGGTGCGCTCGATGGTGGGTTCGTTGAAGCTGGTGGGCGACGGCAAGTGGAGCCCGCGCGATTTTCGCGCCGCGCTCGACGCCCGCGATCGCGCCCGCTGCGGCCCGCTGGCCCCGCCCGACGGGCTCTATCTCACTAGGGTCGACTACTAGCCGCCGCGGCGTTGAGTTCGGCCAGCTGTTCCGGCGACAGCGGGAACACCACGCCGACGATCAGCAGTGCGATGCTGACCCCGACCAGCTGCGCCACGAGGAACATGGCAATCTGCCACGCCGACAGCGTGACGATCAGGCGCGCGATGTTGATCTCGATGACGATCACCACGATGCCGACGGCAATCAGCAGGAACTCGCCGCCGATGCCGAACAGGCTGAGCAGCGTGCTGGCGAGCGTGAGGAAGAACGACGCCCAGTTGTCGGCAACCAGATAAGGCACAAGGCCATCGAGGCGCCTCAGCTGGCGCAGCAAGATGGCCGAGAAGGCAATCTGGAAGCCGAACAGGATGATGACCGTCATCACTGCCCGGAACACCGATCCCTTGGCGCCTGGCACCCCCAGCAGCAGCGGCAGCGCAGCGGTAATCAGCGTGACGGTGAGGAAGGCAATGAAGCTGCCGACCAGGCCGCGCGTCGAGAAATCGAAATACCTGCCC
Organism: Devosia sp. P1_H9; assembly: GCF_056405135.1. NCBI lineage: Bacteria > Pseudomonadati > Pseudomonadota > Alphaproteobacteria > Hyphomicrobiales > Devosiaceae > Devosia > Devosia sp. P1_H9. Next base: position 10,962 of record NZ_JBFUCQ010000003.1, on the reverse strand, counting down.
GACTGGCGATTGCCGATGACCAGCCCCGCGACGCCGCGCGCGGCCGAGCTCACCTCATCCCAGATCTCGTTGTTGCGTTCGGGCACTAGCCAATTCCCTGCATACCGGAGGTCAGCATGTAGAGCCCGACTCGGACGGCGACAAGCGCGGCGACCGAAAGAATGGCAAACGCCACGGAAATGCCGATCCGCAGTTTGCCGATTTCGCGCGCCACCCGATACTGCATGAAGCCGGTGACCCCGAGCGTCGCAACGATCAGGTTCGGCCCGCCGAAATAGGCGAGGGGCAGCGACAGCGCCAGGATGAACGCCATCGCATAGGTGCTCGGCACCGCCATGGCGACGGCCGGCGCCGAGAGCAGCCGCGCAGTGATCCAGATGACCGCCCAGACGGTCGCGAGCCGCCCCGCATTCACCGCGAGGCTGATGGCGATCAGCCCCCAACCGGGAAAGCCGCTCAGCGTACTCTCGGCGGCAATCAGCAGCATCACCACCGCGAAATAGCAGCCGGCCGCGTTGACGAGGCCGAGGCCCGTAAGATTGAACTTCTCCGCCGCCCCCGGACGCGCCGTCAGCAGGTCGAGCCAGCCGATGATGGCGCGCCACAGCTCGCCGAAAGCGTTCATGGCGCCGCCAGCATCGCCTGCCCGGTCGGCAAGGCCAGGAACAGGAAGCTCGCGGCGAATGTGCCGACCGCGACCAGCGCGCCGATCAAGATCGCCCCACCCCAGCCGACCCCGAGCAGGCTTTTCGACGCCCGTGCGGTGAAGAAGGCGAGGATGCCGATCAGCGCCGTGCCCGAGCTGACGCCGAGCGCGCCGAGCACCAGCCCGACGATCTGGCTTATCGCCAGCACCAGTGCGAGGAACAGGAAGAGCGCCGGCAGCTTCTCGCGCTTGTTCAGCAGCAGCGCCGCTCCGCCGAGCACCACGAACGGCACCGCCAGCATGATCAGCGCCACGGCAGCGAAGTCGACTACGACCCGCAGCGCCTCAGGTAGCATGCCGGCAAAGGGAACCACGAGGATCGCGGCCTGCAGGACCGCCAGCACGACGATGCCGGTCACCGCATGCGTCCAGGTCACGCTCGCCGCAGCGTCGCCAGGGGCTGGGGCCTTACCGAACACTGCCCGGCTCACCACGTCGATGGCGCGGTAGAAACCGTTGGCCATCACTTGGCTCCCAGATAGTCGGCAATGAACGCGGCGTAGACCGCCGTCAGCTCCTCGACATCGGCGACCCGCACGTTCTCGTCCACCTTATGCATGGTCGGACCGGGCAGCCCGAACTCCACGACCGGGCAGTATTCGGCGATGAACCGCGCGTCCGATGTGCCGCCCCCGGTCGAGAGCTCCGGCGGGATGCCGGTGCGCCGCGCAATCGTCTCGATCAGCGTCTCCACCCCACCCCCGAGCGGCGACAGGAACGAGCGCGATGGCCGCCCTGCCACGGTGAATTCCACCGCGCAGCCGCGCGCATCCTGGTTGCCGATCACCTCGTTGATCGCCTCGATCAGGCTCTCGGGCGTCCAGCGGTCGTTGTAGCGCACGTTGAAGCGCAGCAGCACCGAAGCCGGGATGACGTTGGTCGTCTCGTTGCCCACGTCGGCCGAGGTGAATTCGAGGTTCGACGGCGGAAAATGCTCGGTGCCGTCATCGAGCTTGCCGGTCAGCGCGCCGATCAGCAGCGCCGCCACCGGCAGCGGATTGTTGGCCTTGTCCGGGTAGGCAACATGCCCCTGCGTCCCGGTCACCCGGATTTGTCCGTTGAGCGACCCGCGCCGCCCCACCTTGATGCTGTCGCCCACCCGCGCGGTAGCGCTCGGCTCGCCGACAATGGCGAAATCGAACCGGTGGCCCTGTGCCTCCGCCCAGGCCATCAGCTTGTCGGTGCCGTTGACCGAGTCGGCTTCCTCGTCATTGGTGATGGCGAGCGAGATGTGGCCCGCTTCGGGCACGCGGGACAGCGCAGCAACGAACGCCGCGATCCCCGACTTCATGTCCGCCGAGCCGCGGCCGTAGATCGTTCCGTCGATGATCTCGGCAGCAAACGGAGGATGCCGCCACGCCGCAGTATCACCCGGCGGCACCACGTCAGTGTGCCCGGCGAACAGCAGGTGCCTGCCGCCGCTGCCGCGCGTCGCGAACAGGTTGTCGACCGGATATGAGCCATCACCCTCGAAACGCAGGCGCTGGCAGCTGAACCCGAGCGGCGTCAGGGCCGCCTCAAGCACATCGAATGCCCCGGCAAGCTCTGGGGTGACCGAAGGTTGCCGGATCAGCTCGGCGAGAAGTTGGACGGGATCGATCCCGAGTGATGCGGGCATGTCCCGTCCGTCGTTCTGGTTACGCGGTTGCAGCCGCGCCGCTGGTCAGCGGATCGGGGCCGTAGTCATTGCTGCCGTCGGTGCCCTTGAGGAACCCGAGGACAACCAGCATGTAGATGCCGAAAATGCCAACCGCCGCGCCGATCACCGAAAACAGCATGCTGGGCATCGGTACCGCCACGCCCTGGATATCGGTCATCGTGTAACCGAGACCCAGTGCCTGGATCAGCAGCAGCACGACCGTGACGCCGAAGTAGATCAGTACGTCGCGCCCGGCATTGTTCTTGTCGTGCCGGCGCTTCACCGACAGGCAATAGGCCGGATAGGCGAAGATCAGGAACACCACGAGGCTGCCCCATGCCGAGGCCTGGATCACTCCGGTGGCAATGGTCGCGATCTGCGCGGGATCGGTGGTGTTGGCCATGATCGCGGCCATGTTGGGGCCGCCCAGGCCCACCAGCGGCAGGATGAGCATCGAGATGACGATGTTGGCAACCGCCAGCACGATCGCGCCGATCCACCAGCTCTTGCGCGAAATCCGACCCTCGGTCTTGGTGTAGAGATACTGAAAGTCCATTATTCCCTCTATGGCTTCCCGCGGCGCCCTCATGCCGCAGGCGCGAGCCTAGTAGAGTCGGTGCGGACTAGCCAGCAACACCTCAGTCCCTGAGCAGCTCGTTGATGCCGGTCTTCGACCGCGTCTGTGCGTCCACTGTCTTCACGATCACCGCGCAATAGAGGCTGGGGCCGGGGTTGCCGTTGGGCAGCGGCTTGCCGGGCAAGTTGCCCGACACCACCACGGAGTAGGGCGGTACCTTGCCGACATGGATTTCGCCGGTCGCCCGGTCGACGATCTTGGTCGAGGAGCCGATATAGACGCCCATCGACAGCACTGAGCCCTCGCCGACCACGACGCCCTCGACCACCTCGGAGCGGGCGCCGATGAAGCAGTTGTCCTCGATGATGGTCGGGCCGGCCTGCATCGGCTCGAGCACGCCGCCAATGCCGACGCCGCCGCTGAGGTGCACGTTCTTGCCGATCTGCGCGCACGAGCCGACCGTGGCCCAGCCATCAACCATCGAGTTCTCGTCGACGAACGCGCCGATATTGACGAAGCTCGGCATCAGCACGACGCCGCGTCCGATATGCGAGCCGCGCCGCACGATCGAGCCAGGCACGGCACGGAAGCCGGCCTCCCGGAAGCGGTTCTCGCCCCAGCCCTCGAACTTCGATGGCACCTTGTCCCACCAGGTGGTGCCGCCGGGGCCCTGGATCACGGCGTTGTCGTTGAGCCGGAAGCTCAAGAGCACCGCCTTCTTCAGCCACTGGTTCACCGTCCAGCCGTCAGCAGACTTCTCGGCGACGCGCGCTTTGCCGCTGTCGAGCAGCTCGAGGGCAGTCTCCACGGCCTCGCGGACGGCGCCCTGCGTGCTGGAGCTGATCTCGGTGCGCGCCTCCCAGGCGGCATCGATGGTCTGGGCGAGATCGGCATGCGACATGGAAAGGGCTTTCGGATCGGGTGGCAGGAAGGCGCGCCGGACATTATCCGGCTCGGTTCGCCTGTCAACGATCCTTAACCCCGGCCATGACAAGGTCATCGCCTAGTTTCGGAGACTGCCAGAATGGCCACACGCGCTCACACCCCGCTTCGCACCTCGGTCGAAGACCTGGATGCGGCCAAACGCGCGCCGTCGACGCCGCAAACCGAATCCGCCGCCTTCCGCCTTGCCTTCTCCGACGACGAGTTCATGACCTCGGAGGATACCCGCGGCATCCGCTTCCAGTTGGAGTACTTGAAGACCGAGTTCCGCCTGCGCGAGCACGGCATCCGCTCGACCGTCGTGCTGTTCGGCGGCGCCCGCATCCCCGAGCCGGGCAAGCCCGCCTGGGCCGCCCGCAACGAGACCCAGAAAAAGAACCTCGAGATTGCCTCGCGCTACTACGACGAGGCGCGGCGTTTCGCCCAATACGCTTCGCTCACCTCGCGCGCGCTGAACTTCCGCGATTACGTGGTGGTGACCGGCGGCGGCCCTGGCGTCATGGAGGCCGGCAATCGCGGCGCCGGCGATGTCGGCGCGCCGACCATCGGCCTCAACATCGTCTTGCCGCACGAGCAGGCGCCGAACGCCTACATCACCCCCGACCTCTGCTTCAATTTCCACTATTTCGCGACCCGCAAGATCCACTTCCTGCTGCGCGCCCGCGCCGTCGCCATCTTCCCCGGCGGCTTCGGCACGCTCGATGAGTTCTTCGAGACGCTCACCCTGATCCAGACCGGCCGCATGGACCGGATCCCGCTACTGCTGTTCGGCAAGGAGTTCTGGAACAAGGTGATCAACTTCGAGGCGCTCGCAGAAGCCGGCACCATCGCCCCCGACGACCCGAAGCTCTTCACCGTCGTCGATAGTGCCGAGGACGGCTGGAACGTCATCCGCGAGCACTACAATCTGCCCGAAGTGACGCTGGCGACCGGCTAGCGCTTCGGTGCGAACGTGCCGTCGAAGTGGTTGCGCAACTCGCACCGGTTGCCGTCCGGATCGACGAAGCCGCCGATGATGCCCCAGTCCCAGTGGCTCACCTCGACCGCGATGCCCTTGGCGCGCAGCTGATCGGCCGCCGCATCCACGTCGGCGACGTTGAAGCGTAGCGTCACCGGGCTCTGGGCGCGTGACTTTCCCGTCGCTGCAGCTACCCCGCCGCCCTCGACCATGATGTAGCCATCGCCGAACTTCAGCGCCGCCACGCTCGCCGTGGTGAACATCACCGGCAGCTCGAGGAGGTCGCGATAGAAGGCGAGGCAGCGCTCGAAATCCTCGGTGAAGAGGATGACGCCGGCTTGCTCGTACCAGCTCATGGCAGCTTTCTGAGGAATCCGGCCAGATCCGCCGTCATATGGTGCACATGCGCCCCGCCGGTGCGTTCCAGCTCCCACGCCTCCACCTGCTCATGCGCAAACGCCTCGCCGGCGATCACCTGCACTGTCGTCATGCCGGTATCGTGCGGCACCACGAGGTTCTTCTCGAGATCGTCGAACATCGCCGCCCGCCGCGCGTCGATCCCATGCTTGCGGAAGAACGCGTCATAGGCCTCGGGCAGCGGCTTCGGCCGGTAGCTCATGGCGCGGATGTCGAAGATGTCCTCGAACAGCCCGTCGGCATTGCCCAGCCGGTTCAGCACCGCCCTCGCGTGCCCGACATCGCCATTGGTGAGAATGAACTTCCGCCCCGGCAGCGCACGGATCGCGTCAACGAGGTCGGGGTGCGCCGCGACCGGCGAATAGTCGATCGCATGCACCGTGTTGAGGAAGTGGTCCGGGTCGACCTCGTGCAGCTGCATCAGCCCGTTAAGCGTCGTGCCGTAGTCGCGGTAGTAGGCCTTCTGCAGCGCCCGCGCCTCCTCGAACGGCAGCTGCGTCACCCCGACCATATAGTGGGAGATCAGCATGTCGATCTGCGCGAACAGGTTGCACTCGCGCGGGTAGAGCGTGTTGTCGAGGTCGAACACCCAGTCGGTGACGTGGGAGAGCGAACGGGGCGGAGGAGTAAGATCGTTCATCCCACCAATATGGCAGATAAGCCGCGAACTTTCACCCCGCGCTGATTGCAGGGCTGTGCACCGCCACGGCCCCGGTCTTCCAGATTTGATCAATCAATCACTTGATTGAAAGATTTCCGGGGTGTATGTGCCTGGCCTCGCCGGAAGCCAAGTGTCGAAATACCGACGTTTGGCGCGACATTGTCGGCGATCCAGGAAATCCGATGACCCTCACCAGCCCGACCAGCAAGCGCGAGACCACCGACGATCGCCGCCGCGCCATCGCGGCAGCGGCGCGCGATCTCATCGTCGAGAAAGGCTTCGAGGGCCTCAGGACCCGCGATATCGCCGCGCGTGTCGGCATCAATGTCGCGACCCTGCACTATCATGTGCCCACCAAGGAGGCGCTGATCGGGCTCGTCGCCGACACCATGCGCGACGATTTCCGGGCCCAGTCGTTGCTCCGTCCGCGTGCCCACCTGTCGCCTGGCGAGCGATTGGAGCACGAATTCTTCGACTTCCGCGAGATGTTCTACGAGCAGCGCGAGACGCTCGCGGTGATGTCGGAACTGATGGAGCGGGCCCGGCGCGACGCCGTGATCCACGCCGCCATGCAGCCGATCCTCTACAAATGGCACCAGATGGTTGCCGCCATTTTCGTCGCCGGCCTCGCCGACGGCACCTTCCGGCCCGACCTCGACCCCGAGGCGGCCTCGAGCATGTTCATCGGAGCATTGGTCGGCTTCGGCCGCGGCCCCGATACCACCCCCCAGTATTTCGAACGGCTATGCGCCGAGTTGCGCCGTGCCGTTCGCCACCAAACGCCAGAGACCAGGAACTAGCCATGTCTTCGCAATTCCACGTGCCGCAATCCAAGGCCGATGCCGACCCGCGCCGCTGGGTGGCGCTTGCCGTCCTGCTGCTCGCCAGCTTCATGAATCTCATCGACGTCACCATAGTGAACGTCGCGCTGCCCAGCCTGCAGCAGAACCTCGGCGCCGATCCCAGCCAGATCGAATGGGTCATCGCCGCCTATGTGCTCGCCTTCGCGCTGGGCCTCCTGCCGTTCGGGCGGCTCGGCGACATCGTCGGCCGCACCCGCATGTTCCTCATCGGCGTCGCCGCCTTCACGCTGGCCTCCGCCTTCTGCGGCCTTGCGCCGTCGATCGAGTGGCTGATCGTTGCCCGCGTGCTGCAGGGCCTCGCCGGCGCAGCGATGACCCCGCAGGTCCTCGCCATCGCCCAGGTCACCTTCCCGCCCGAGGAGAAGGGCCAGGCCTTCTCCCTGTTCGGCCTCAGCGCCGGCCTTGCCGCCGTCGCCGGCCCGATCGTCGGTGGGCTGCTGATCGGCGCCAATTTTGCTGGCCTAGACTGGCGGCCGATCTTCCTCGTCAACATCCCGTTCGGCATCCTCGCCGTCGTCGCCGGCTGGTACCTCATCCCGCGCACGCCAGGCCATCCGACGCTGAAGAACGATTTCGTCGGCATTGCGCTGTTCGGCGCGGCCACCGTCGCCATAGTCTATGCGCTGGTCGAGGGCCACACCCTCGGCTGGCCGACATGGCTGTGGGGGCTGATGGGCGTTGGCCTGTTGTTCACCGGCCTCTTCGTCATCTGGGAGCGCCACCGGGCTAGCCTCGATCTGCCGCAGCTGCTGAATTTCAGCCTGATCAGCAATCCCAACTATCTGCTGGGCCTGCTCATCACCACCATCTTCGCCTCGGGCATCCCGGCGATGTTCATGGTGATCTCGCTGCTGCTGCAATCCGGCTACAACTTCACCCCCCTGATGTCCGGCCTCACCAACACCCCGTTCTCGGTCGGCGTGCTTGCCATCTCGCTGTTTATCGGCCGCCTCGGCCAGCGCTACCTGCGCACCCGGCTGGCCCTCGGCGCGGCGATGCTGGTGCTCGGGATCGGTTGGCTCGACTTAATCATCCGCGGCCTTGGCGACTCGGTCGACCACTGGACCTTCCTTCCGCCGCTGCTGCTGGCCGGCCTCGGTCTCGGCCTCGGCTTCTCCGGCCTGTTCCAGTCGGTGCTATCGGGCGTGCCGCCGCGCGATGCCGGTGCCGGCTCGGGCGCGCTGCAGGCCTTCCAGCAGGTCGGCGGCGCCATCGGTGTGGCGCTGGTCGGGCAGATCTTCTTCTCGCAGCTCTCGCTGGGCTTCGCCGCCGGGCTCCCCCCGCACGCCGCCTTCGCCGAAGCTGCAGGGCCGGCCATCGTCTATCAGATCGTATCGTTCTCCCTGGTGGTGATCCTCGTGCCGTTCCTCAGGATCAAGCCGCCGCAGCAGCCGGGCGAGGGCAGGGCGCCTGCTCCGGCGCCCGTCGCGGTCGAAGCGTGAAGACAAGCGGGGCGCCCCATCGAGGCGCCCCGTTCGCTAGAAGCCTAGGATCGCGAAGCGCCCGAGCAGTGTCGCGATGCCGAGGCAGACGAGCCCGATGCCGAGCCCGATCGGCGAGCCCCAGCCATGCCAGCTGAGCGCAGTCTGCGCGTAGCGCCATTCTTCTTCGGGCGTGAGCGGTGGACGGTTGGCCATGATGTTCTCCTATTGAGCGGGTTGGGCGAGCGGATCGCGGTCGATGCGGAAGCGGAACATCCGCTCCTGCGCCTTGACCCCGAGCGGCAGCAGGATCGGCAGCACGAGGTCGCGGATGCGAAGCGCCAGCCAGCTCTGCGCGTGCTTCTGCGAGCCAGTCTGTCGTCCGATGTCGATCGCCGTCTGGGTGCGGTCATGCCTCAGATCGTGGAACCGGCGGAACGCGGCGGCGGGCTCGCCGGCCTTCTCGAGGCAAGCCGCCAGCACCAGTGCATCCTCGATCGCCATCGAAGCGCCCTGGCCGGAATGCGGCGCCACCGCATGGGCCGCATCGCCCATCAGCACCACGCGGTTGGTCGACCAGCGGTCGAGCTCTGGCATGTCGTAGATCGGGTAGTTCCGCTCGATCGCGCCCACCGCCTCGAGGATCCGCCGGTTGTCGAGCGGATCGTCCGCGTGCATCGCCGCGACAAGCCTTGCATAGGCCACCGGGTCGGCAATCGGCCCGACTTCGCTTTCGGGCGCGGGATAGGTGTTGAACCACAGCACCGGCTCGCCGGGAAGCTTGAGGTAGCCGAAGAACGCGCGCTTGCCGAACGTCATGTTCATCAGCCCGCCCGTATCAGGCACATCGGGCACGTCGATCACGCCACCGGTGCCAATCAGCCCGCTATAGCGCGGCGCCGGCATATCCGGGAAAACCACCCGCCGCACCCGCGAGCGCAAACCATCGCAGGCGACCAGAACGTCGAAGGCCTCGACGCCCCCGGTCGCGCGCACCGACACCATGTCGGCGCTTTCGGCGACTTCCTCGATGCCCTGCTCGAGCCTGAGCTCGATCCCGGCCCGCTGCACCGCGTCGAGCAGCACGCTGCTCAGCGCGCCGCGGGAAATGGTGATCGACGGCGCACCGAAATCCCGGTTGTGGCACCGGTAATCCATCAGCCCCAGCTGCTTGCCGCGCTCGTTGAAGATGGCGAGCCCCTGGGTCACCAGCCCCTGCTTCGCGATCTCCCCGGCGAAACCGAGCACGCGCAGCGCATTGATGCCGTTGGGTGCGAGGGTAAGAAACACGCCCTCGGTGCGCAGCTGCTGCTCGGATTTCTTCTCGAACACCACCGGGTCCAAGCCGGCCCGCTCGAGGGCCAGCGCCAAGGCCAGCCCGCCAATCCCGGCCCCGGCGATCGCTACGCTGAGCCGGTTCGTATTTGCGCTTGCAGCGCGATGCGTGATCATGGACATTTGCTACATCCGTCGTATGATTAGACAATCTAACAATTAGATGATCGAACAAAATATGTCAACCCAGGACAAGGGCGCCCTCATCGACGCCATCGGCCGCATCGTCATGCGCTGGCAGGATGCGACGCAGAAATATGATGAGACGGTGGGCGAGATTTACGGGCTGAACACCTCGGAACGCCTGTGCCTCAGCTTCCTCTGGCTCGGGCGGCAGACGGCAAGCGCCATCGCCCGCGAGATCCGGCTGACCCCGGCGGCGGTGACCTCGCTGATCGACCGGCTGGAAAAGCGCGGCTTCGTCCGCCGCATCCCCGACCCCACCGATCGCCGCAAGGTCTGGATCGAGGCGGCTGAAGAGGCGCACCGAGTGACCCGCGAAGCCTACCTGCCGCTGGGCGAAGCCGGTGCGAAGAACCTCGCCAAATACTCGCTGGCCGAGCTCGAGGCGGTACGTGCCATCCTGACCGATGCCGTCGCCATCCAGGAGGCAATGGAGACCGAACTGATCGCCCGGCAAAACAAGCCCTGACCGAGCCGGGCTCTTTTGCGCGCCTCATGTCGATTCTGCTGCGGCCCCGTCGACCAACCGGGAACGCTGGAAGGAGAACCCAATGCGCTACGTCTGCCTCGTCCACATCGACCGATCGCTGATCGACGCCGCGACACCCGAGGAACTTGCCGCCATGGATCGGCAGAACCAGGAAACCAACGTCGCGCTGAAGGCCAGCGGCCACTTCGTTATCGATCTTGCCCTCAAGGAGCCGGAGACCGCTAGGATCGTCCGTTCCCGCGGCGGCAACGTCTCGACCACCGATGGTCCCTATATCGAGAGCAAGGAGCACCTGGGCGGCGTCCTGGTGATCGAGGCCCGCGACCTGCAGGAGGCGGTGAAGATCGCCGGCCGCGACGCCATGGCCCGCTTCGGCAGCATCGAGGTGCGGGCCGAAATGGGCTTGTCATGGCAGCAGCCGGAGATGCCGAACTAGAGCCGCCAGCCCACCCACCGGCCCCATCTCTCCCCTTGCGGGGGAGAATTCCAAGAGCGGGGCCGTCGTGGGCAATTCCCGCTCCCACGCACCCGCACCGGTTTCGTCTCGACCTCGCCTTCCCACCGGGATGACGGCCGGTGAGTTGGAACTCGATCGCGCCACGAACTCGATGCGGCACCTCTCCCTCTGACGGGGGGATGGGTGGGGGTGAGCGGAGCCACAATCACGAGGCTGGGCAAGGCGTTGCGAGAATCTTGCGCCGATCTATCCCCCCACTCCCCACCCATGCGATTCTGTGCCCATCCGCTGCACCGAAGCGAGATCATGACGA